>JBDSEG010000356.1:0-9981 GCA_039920165.1 Burkholderiaceae bacterium | reverse complement strand
GCCCGCACGCCGGTGCAGGGCGAGGTGCCGAACCCGCTGGCCCCGCCGAGCGGTTGTTCGTTCCATCCGCGCTGTCCGCACGCCAACGAGCGCTGCAAGATCGAGCGCCCGAAGCAGCTGCGTTTCGGCGGCGCGCTGATCGCGTGCCATGCGGTGGAGGAAGGGCGGATTTGAGCGGCAGCGAAGGTCTCAATCAAGTAATTTCTCCCCAAGACGCGCTGAACACGAACCTCAGTCCCCGACCCAGACCCGCTCGCCACGAAACTGTTCGGCGGTCGTTTCGCGATCGCGCACGCAAACGGCGCGCGCACCCGACACCATGACTTCGGCGGCGCGACCGCGCGTGTTGTAGTTGCTCGCCATGCTCATCGCATAGGCGCCGGCCGAGAGCACGGCAATGTGATCGCCCGGCTGCAGCGCGAGCGCGCGATCGCGGCCGAGCCAGTCGCCCGATTCGCACACCGGGCCGACCACGTCCCACGTCAGTGACGGCACATCGGCGCGCCGCGTGCACTCGACGATGTGCATCCAGGTCTGGTAGAGGGCAGGGCGCAGCAGGTCGTTCATCGCCGCGTCGACGATGCAGAAATTCTTGACCTCGCCCGGCTTGAGGTACAGCACGCGGGCGACCAGCACGCCGGCATTGCCGACCAGCGATCGCCCCGGCTCGAACATCAGTTTGCGGTGCCCATGGCCGCGTGCATCGATGCGCGCGAGCAGCGCCGCGATCAGCGCATCGGCGGCCGGTGGCTGCTCGTCGGTATAGGTAATGCCGAGACCGCCGCCGATATCGACATGGTGGATCGGAATGCCGTGCGACTCGACCGTTTCGACCAGATCGAGCAGCCGGTCGAGCGCATCGAGGTACGGCGCGATCTCGGTGATCTGCGAGCCGATGTGGCAGTCGATGCCGATCACCTCGAGCCCTGGCAGCGCGGCGGCGCGGCGATAGGCTTTGAGCGCATCGGCATGTGCGATGCCGAACTTGGTGCCCTTCAAGCCGGTGGAGATATACGGATGGGTGCGCGCGTCTACATCGGGGTTGATGCGCAGGCTCACACGCGCGGTCCGCCCGGCTTGCTGCGCGACGTGTGAGAGCCGTTCGAGTTCGGCCTCGCTCTCGACGTTGAAGCACAGTACGTCGGCGGCGAGCGCCTGGCGCATCTCCGGCTCGGTCTTGCCCACGCCCGAGAAAATCACCTTGCGCGGATCGCCGCCGGCGGCGAGCACGCGTTCGAGCTCGCCGCCCGAAACGATATCGAAGCCGCAACCGGCGCGGGCGAAAGTCTGCAGCACGGCGAGGTTCGAGTTCGCCTTCATCGCGTAGCAGATCAGGTGTTCACGGCCCGCCAGCGCGCGCTGGTACGGCGCGAGCGCATCGAGCATCGCGCCGCGCGAATAGACGTACAAAGGCGTTCCGTATTCACGCCCGAGGTCGTCGACGCTGCAGTCTTCGATATGAAGGGCATTGCCGCGGTAGGCGATGCGCGGCGAACCGGGCAGGTTCATCGCGCGGGAAAGGGCGAGACGACCGACGAAGGGGACGATGCGGCCCCTGCAGATGCGCTTTCAGGCGGTTTGAGCGGACCCTTCTGGCCACAGCCTGCGAGCGTCACGAGCGCGAGCAGCGCGAGTGTCGACGCGTTGTCGCGCAGGTTTCGGGCAGGGCGCGCGGCTACACTGGATCGGCACTTCAACATGCGGCGAATTCTATCGGCCATGCCTGATCTTCCAGTCCCCGACGACACCCCCGCCAACGCTGCGAACGTGGATGCGGATGCGGTCTATCGGCGCGAGGCGAATGCGGTGCTCGCCAGCGTCGAGGCGTGCGTCGATCGATGGCTGCAGGACGATGTGATCGATATCGACGGCGCGCGCACCGGCGGCCTGCTCGAACTGAGTTTTCCGAACGGCAGCAAGCTGGTGCTGAATACCCAGCCGCCGCTGCGCGAACTGTGGCTGGCCGCGCGTTCGGGCGGTTTTCATTTCCGCTTTGTGGGCGGGCGCTGGCTCGATACGCGCAGCGAGCGCGAATTCTTCGACGCGCTGTCGGCCTGCGCGAGCGAGCAGGCCGCGGTCGCACTTCGCTTTATCCCGCCGGCCTGAGCGCTCGGCTCAGCGTCGGAAAAGATCGAGGATGCTCTTGCGTTCGTCATCGACCGGTGCCGCCGCGGGGCTCGCCGCGCCGGGCATCCGGTCCTCCAGGCCCAGCGCACTCACGCCGTTGCTGCGCGCATATTCGTCGTAGAACCATTCGCCGTTGACGTTGGTGACGCCCTCGGGCGGCGTGGGCTCCTGGACGGGAACGCCCTTCAGCACGACGCTCATGAAATCGATCCACACCGGCAGCGCGAGGCCGCCGCCGGTTTCCTTGTCGCCGAGCTTGCGCGGCTGGTCGTAGCCCATCCACACGACCGCGACCACATCGTGCTGCCAGCCCGCGAACCAGGCGTCGATCGAATCGTTGGTGGTGCCGGTCTTGCCGTAGATATCGCCGCGGCCGAGCTTGACCTTGGCGCTCGCCGCCGTGCCTGAGCGGGTGACTTCCTGCAGCAGGCTCGTCATGATGAAGGCATTGCGCGCGGCCAGCGTGCGCATCGATTCGTCGAGCGGCACCGGCTTGGCCTCGTTGAGCACGTGGCCCTTGGAATCGGTGACCCGGGCGATGAGGATCGGATTGACGCGGTAGCCACCGTTGGCGAAGACGCTGTACGCCGACGCCATTTGCAGCGGCGTCACCGAACCGGTGCCGAGCGCCATCGGCAGGTAGGCCGGATGCTTGTCGATATCGAACCCGAAGCGTGACAGCCACTGCTGCGCATAAGGCGCGCCGATCGACTTGAGGATCCGGATCGAGATCATGTTCTTCGATTTCGCCAGGCCGCGACGCAGCGACATCGGCCCGTCGAAGGTGCCGTCGTAGTTCTTCGGCTCCCAGGGCTGGCTCCCGGTGGCGCCGGCGTCGAAGAAGAGGGGCGCATCGTTCACCACGGTTGCGGGAGTAAAACCCTTCTCGAGCGCAGCCGAATAGATGAAGGGCTTGAAGCTCGACCCGGGCTGCCGCCAGGCTTGCGTCACGTGGTTGAACTTGCTCTTCGCATGGTCGAAGCCGCCGACCATCGCGCGCACGGCGCCGGTGCGGGGGTCGAGCGCGATGAAGGCGCCTTCGACCTCGGGCAGCTGCGTGATGCTCCAGTCGCCAGGCTTGCCATCCTTGAACACGCCGCGAATGAGGCGGATCACGGCACCGGCGCGCACCTGCGTCTTGGGGTTGCCTTTGGCGGCGAGGCCGGACGTGGCCGGCTCGAGCCCCTTGCCGGTGACGGTGACCGAGTCGCCGTTCTGCAGCACGGCGACGACCTTCTTGGGGCTCGCTTCGAGCACCACCGCCGCTTTCAGTTCGTCGTTGTCGGGGTGGTCCTGCAACGCCTCGGCGATGCGCGCTTCGACTTCAGTGGGATTGCCGGGCAGGTCCACATAGTCCTCGGGCCCGCGGTAGACCTGCCGGCGCTCGTAATCCATGATGCCCTTGCGCAAGGCCCGGTACGCGAGCATCTGCTCGTTCGAATCCAGCGTGAGATAGACATTCAGCCCGCGCGTATAGCCGTCGTCGCCGTACTGGCCGAAGACGAGCTGGCGCGCCGCTTCGGTCACATACTCGGCATGCACCGGGAGCTCCGCGGCGGCGCGGTATTTCATCGGCTGGGCGCGTGCCGCGTCGCGCTGCTCGGGCGTGATGAAGCCGTTTTCGAGCATGCGGTCGATGATGCGCAACTGCCCGGTCACCGCGCGCTCCGGGTTGCTGATCGGGTTGTAGGCCGAAGGCGCCTGCGGCAACCCTGCGAGCATCGCCGCCTCGGCGATGCTGAGGTCCTTGAGCGGCTTGCCGAAATAGATGTCGCTCGCTGCTGCGAACCCGTAGGCTCGCTGCCCGAGGAAGATCTGGTTCATATAGACCTCGAGGATCTGGTCCTTCGAGAGCTGGCTTTCCATCTTCAGCGCGAGCAGCATTTCGTAGATCTTGCGCGTGTAGGTCTTCTCGCTCGACAGATAGAAATTGCGCGCGACCTGCATCGTGATGGTCGACGCGCCCTGGCTGCGCATCCGGCTGAACTGCGCCAGGCCGGCGCGCAGCACGCCCCTGAGATCGACGCCGCTATGCTGGTAGAAGCGCGCATCTTCCGAAGCGAGCACCGCTTGCTGCATGACCTTGGGAATCTGCGCGAGTGCGACGAATTGGCGCCGCTCTTCGCCGAACTCGGCCAGCAACACCTTGTCGGCCGAGTAGATTCGCATCGGCAGGCGCGGGCGGTAATCGGTGAGGCCGCTGAGTTGCGGCAGGTTCGGGTAGGCGACGGCGAGTGCCAGCGCCACCAGCATGGCGAGCGTCAATACGCCCGCCGCGACCACGGCGACGGCGCCGAGCGCGATCTTCGCCGTCCATCGCAACCACCACGGCGCTCCTGCGCCGGAATTGTTTCGGGGGGCTGCGTCGTCGGGCCGTGTGGCCCCGCGCGAGGTATCGCTCATGAAGCTCCAACGGTATTGAAGCAATTATAGAAACCGGCCCGTACGCCGATAACCCGCCAATGCACCGAAGCCCTATCTGCGCGACTCGAACTTCGGAATGGGCGCCGCGACAACTGGTTACCACGCATATTTTTCAGTGTGAGTTTTGCAACAGCGCGCGGCCTACTCCAGCCTGAATATCCTTGGGACACAAGGGCTTTGCTGCTAGGATTCCTGTAACTTTTTAACAGTCCAGCGCTGGGTTTCATACGGCTGGTGGAGAGGCGTCGTGAGCTTTCTAGACACGTTGTTCGGCCACAAACATCCGCCGATGATCGGGTTGGACATCAGCTCTTCCAGCGTCAAGCTGGTCGAGCTGTCCCAGACCGCGGACGGCGGCTATGTCCTCGAGCGATTCGGCTCCGAGAGCTTCGAGAAGGGCTGGATCGCCGACGGCCAGATCGAAAAGTTCGACGAGGTCGCCGAAGCCGTCAAGCGCGTTGTCAGCAAGAGCGGAACGCGCATCCGCAACGTCGCGATGGCGATGCCGCAATCGGCCGTCATTACCAAGAAGATCATGCTGCCCTCGGGAATGCGCGAAGAAGAACTCGAGCTGCAGGTCGAGTCCGAGGCCAACCAGTACATCCCGTTCTCGCTCGACGAGGTGAGCCTGGACTTCTGCGTCGTCGGTCCGAGCCTCACCTCGGTCGGCGATGTCGAGGTGCTGATCGCGGCGTCGCGCAAGGACCGGGTCCAGGACCGCCAGGGCCTGGCCGAGGCCGCCGGCCTCAAGCCGGTCGTCCTCGACATCGAATCGCATGCCTCGCGCTTGGCCATGGAGCGCGTGGTGGCGGCGCTGCCCAACGAAGGCAAGGATGCCCTCGTCGCGCTGTTCGAGATCGGCGCCGATACCACGAGCCTGAAAGTGCTGCGCGACGACGAGATGCTTTACGACCGCGACCAGGCCTTCGGCGGCTCGCAGCTCACTCAGCTCATTTCGCGCCAGTACGGATTCTCGTACGAGGAGGCCGAGCAGAAGAAGCTCGCCGCCGACCTGCCCGAAGACTACGAGAACACGCTGCTCGCGCCCTTCGTCGACAGCCTGTCGCAGGAGATCGGCCGCGCGCTCCAGTATTTCTTCACCAGCACGCCGCACCACAAGGTCCATTACGTGATGCTGGCGGGTGGCACCGCGACGCTGCCCGGGCTGAAGGACCGCGTCACCGAGCTGACCGGCTTCGCTTCGATGGTGGTCAATCCGTTCGAAAGCATGAAGCTCGGCTCGGCGGTTCGCGAAAGCAAGCTGCGGCGCGAGGCGCCTTCGTACCTCACGGCCTGCGGACTGGCGATGCGGAGGTTCCTCCAGTGATATTGATCAACCTGCTTCCCCACCGGGAAGAAAAGCGCCAGCGCCGCAAGATCGCCTTCTTCGCCGGGCTCGGCGTGGCGGCGGTGGTCGGTGTGCTGCTGGTCGGCGCGTGGTACGCGGTGGTCCAGAACATGACATCGACCCAGCGCGACCGCAACGGCTTTCTGTCCGCCGAGATCAAGAAGCTCGAGGTCCAGATCAAGGACATCGCCGCGCTCAAGGCCGAGATCGAGTCGCTCAAGGCGCGCCAGAAGGCAGTCGAAGACCTGCAACTCGACCGCAACCTGCCTGTGCACATCCTGAACGAACTGGTCAAGCAGACGCCCGAGGGGATCTATTTCACGGTCGTCAAGCAGGACGGCCAGGTGCTGACCGTCAACGGCATCGCGCAGACCCAGGAGCGCATCTCCGAATTCCTGCGCAACACGGCCAACAAGTCGGAGTGGCTGGTCAAGCCCGAGCTTGTCGAGAGCAAGGCGGCGATGATCCAGACCGCGACCAAGGAACAGAAGCGGCTGTTTGAATTCTCGGTGCGGCTGGCCGTCAAGCGACCGCAGGACCAGCCTGGCGCGGTGGCCGATTCGGCCGTCATGCCGGCCGGCGCGGCGAGCGCCGCTGTTGTCCCCAAGAAGGTTTGAGATCCCATGGCGACCAAAGCAAGATCCAGCGTCGACCTGAATTCGGTGCTCGACGGCGCGGTATCGCAATTCCGCGGCCTCAACCCGAACCAGCCCGGCCAGTGGCCGATGCTGCCGAAGCTGCTGTCGTGGCTCGGCATCATCGTCGCCGTGGCGGTATTTGGCTGGTTCGGATTTCTCGACAGCGCGCACGAGGAGCTCAATGCCGAGCGTGCGAAAGAGCCCGGGCTTCGCGCCGACTACCGCGCCAAGCTCGCGCAGGCGGTCAACCTGAACGAACTGCGCAAGCAAAAGCTCCAGGTGCAGGAATATGTCACGCAGCTCGAGAAGCAGCTGCCCGGCAAGGCCGAGATGGACGCCTTGTTGTCCGATATCAACCAGGCCGGCCTCGGCCGTGGCCTGCAGTTCGAGCTGTTCCGTCCCGGCCAGGTGGCGGTGCGCGACTACTACGCCGAGTTGCCGATCGCGATCAAGGTCAGCGGCCGCTACCACGACGTGGGTACCTTCACCGCCGACGTCGCCAACCTGTCGCGCATCGTCACCTTGCACAACATCACGCTCACCGCGCCACCGCGCGAAACGAACGGCATGCTCTCGATGGAAGCCACCGCCCGCACCTACCGCTATCTGGACAGCGCCGAGCTGCAGCAGATCGCTTCCGAAGCCGCCAAGGCCAAGGCCGCCAAGACCGGGGCGAAGAAGTGACCGCCGCCTCGACGGTCTTGCGCGGCGCCGGTGCGATCGCGCTGTTGCTCGGCACGCTGGTCGCCGGCTGCGGCGCCGACCAGGATGAATTGCAGGCGTGGATGGACCAGCAGCGGCGCGAGGTCAAACCCAACGTGACGCCGCTCTCGCCGCCCAAGACCTTCGATCCGCAGCCCTATCTGGCGCTGCAGCAGGTCGATCCGTTCAGCACCCAGAAGCTCACGGTGGCGCTCAAGCAGGAAGCGCGGCAGGTCAATTCGCTGCTCAGCGCCGAGAACAACCGGCGCAAGGAGCCGCTCGAGGCGTACCCGATCGACCAGATGCAGATGGTCGGCAGCGTGACCAAAGAAGGCCGACCGTACGCACTGCTCAAGGTCGACAAGTTGCTGTACCAGGTCAAGCAAGGCGACTACCTGGGCCAGAACTACGGAAAGATCACCAAGATATCCGAAACCGGGATCGCCCTGCGCGAGATCGTTCAGGATGCAGCGGGCGAATGGATTGAGCGCGCCAGCGCCCTCCAGCTTCAGGAGAAGGCGCGATGAACAGCAATCGGGAGAAACAGATGACGAGCAAATGGCGCGCGCGTGCCTTGGCCCTTGCCATGATGGTTGTGCTGCCGGCCTCGGCCCTGGCGCAGGCGACGATCCAGTCCATCAACAGCACCCAGCAGGCTGGTGTCGAGGTGGTGCGGATCGAACTGTCGGAAGCGCTCACGGCGGTGCCGGCGGGCTTCACGATCCAGACTCCGCCGCGCATCGCGATCGACCTGCCCGGCGTCTCGAACGCGCTCGGAAAGAACACCGTCGAGATCAACCAGGGCAACCTGCGTTCGGTGAGCATCGCCCAGTCCGGCGAGCGCACGCGCCTCGTCCTCAACCTGAAGCAGCCGACCAACTACCGCGCCGAGCTGCAGGGCAAGGTGCTGCTGCTGGTCCTCGAACGCACCGCCGCGCCGGTGCCGCCGCCGATGGCTGCGGCACCCGCTGCGCCGGGCGCGCCGGGCGCAGCGGCCACCCCGCCACCGCCGGTGCACTTCGCGGAAGATCAGAACCGCAACCAGGTCGCGCTGCGCGATATCGATTTCCGCCGCGGTGCCGACGGGGCCGGGCGCGTCATCGTCGACCTGCCGAACAACCAGGTCGGGGTCGATATCCGTCAGCAAGGCCAGTCGCTGGTGGTCGAATTCCTGCGTTCCAGCCTGCCCGACAACCTGCGCCGCCGCCTCGACGTGACCGACTTCGGCACCCCCGTGCAGACCGTCACCACGTCGCAGAACGGCGACCGCGTTCGCATGGTCATCGATCCGCGCGGCGCCTGGGAACACAGCGCCTACCAGAGCGACAACCAGTTCGTGCTCGAAGTGCGTGCGCAGAAGGTCGATCCGAACAAGCTCACGCAGGGCCCGGGCTATGCGGGCGAGAAGCTGTCGCTGAATTTTCAGAATATCGACGTGCGGGCGCTGCTGCAGGTCATCGCCGACTTCACCAATTTCAACGTCGTGACCAGCGATACCGTGACCGGCAACGTCACGCTGCGACTGAAGGACGTGCCCTGGGATCAGGCGCTCGACATCATCCTGCAGGCCAAGAACCTTGGTATGCGCAAATCGGGCAACGTGATCCTGATCGCGCCCAAGGACGAACTCGCCGCCAAGGAAAAGGCCGAGCTCGAAGCCAAGTCGCAAATCTCGGCGCTCGAGCCGCTGCGCACCCAGTCGTTCCAGATCAACTACGCCAAGGCCGAGGACATCGCGCGCGGCCTCACCGGCCAGAATATCGGCCAGGGCGGCAACGCCACGCAGTCGGGCACGGGTGGCGCGGTCAACACGCGGATCCTGTCGCCACGCGGCAGCGTCATCTACGAAACCCGCACCAACCAGCTCTTCGTCTCGGACATCCCGTCCAAGCTCGAAGAAGTCCAGGCCATGATCGCCAAGATCGACGTGCCGGTGCGCCAGGTCCAGATCGAAGCGCGCATCGTCGTCGCCGACGACAAATTCGGCCGCTCGCTCGGCGTTCGCCTCGGCGCGACCGATCTGCGCGGCTTGCAAGGCGGCGTTCCCGGCTACGGCATCGGTGGCAACAACCGGGTGACCTTCGGCAATAACCTGAATGCGATTGGCACGCAGACCTTGCAAGACTCGGTCCTCGGCGGCTCGACCGGCGGCACGACGACGGGGACATTCAGCGACTCCAACTTCGTCAACCTCCCGGCCATCGCGCTAGGCGGCGCCAGCCCGGGCACCTTCGCCCTGTCGCTGTTCAGCGCCGCCTCGAACCGTTTTCTCAACCTCGAACTCTCGGCGCTCGAAGCCGATGGCAAGGGCAAGATCGTTTCCAGCCCGCGCGTCATCACCGCCGATCAGACCAAGGCGCTGATCGAGCAGGGCACCGAGCTGCCCTATCAGGTGGCGACGTCAAGCGGTGCGACCTCGATCGCCTTCCGCAAGGCCAACCTCAAACTGGAAGTGACGCCGCAGATCACGCCCGAGGGCAACATGATCCTCGACGTGGACGTGACCAAGGACAGCGTCGGCCAGCAGACCACCGCCGGCCTCGCCATCGATACCAAGCACGTGCAGACCAAGGTCCTGGTCGAGAACGGCGGCACCGTCGTCATCGGTGGCATCTTCGAGCAGACCGACCTGACCTCCATCACGAAGGTGCCGCTGCTCGGCGACATCCCCTACCTCGGCAACCTGTTCAAGACCACCAACCGGACCTCGAACAAGACCGAGCTGCTGATCTTCATCACACC
>JBDSEG010000355.1:0-3767 GCA_039920165.1 Burkholderiaceae bacterium | reverse complement strand
GTCGACCGGCGCGGCCGCATCTTCGTCGAGGACCGCCTCGACGCCCCGCTGCCCGCTGCAACCCCGGTCGCATCGGCTTCCACATCGCTGACCGGTGCGCTGTTGCCGCTCGACCAGACCTTTTCGCTGCACAGCCGGCCCGGCGCGCAGCGCACCATCTATCTCAATTTCAAGGGCGCGGTGCTGAACAACACGGCCTGGAACAGCGGCTCGACGATCACCGCGCTGCCGTTCGATCTGGACGGCATTCCGTACTCCTTCTCCAACGTCGAGCTCGAGCGCATCCAGTACATCTGGCAGCGGGTGGTCGAGGACTACGCTCCGTTCGATGTCGACGTGACGACCGAGGCGCCGTCCGCCGATGTGCTCACGCGCAGCAGCGGAACCGACCAGATCTTCGGCACCACGGTGCTCATCACGAACCGCAGCGGCGTCTACAACTGCAGCTGCGGCGGGGTCGCCTACCTCGGCGTCTTCGACGACACGAGCGACTTCTACAAGCCCGCGCTCGTCTTCTACGACGCGCTTGGCCCGGGCAACGAGAAATATGTCGCCGAGGCGATTTCGCACGAGGCGGGCCACAACATGGGCCTGGCGCATGACGGCGATTCGACAACCGGCTATTACGCCGGCCACGGCAGCGGCGCCACCGGCTGGGCGCCGATCATGGGTGTGGGCTACTACAAGGAGCTCGTGCAGTGGAGCAAGGGTCAGTATCCCGGCGCCAACAACGTGCAGGACGACTATGGCGTGATGGCGGGCAACGGCCTGCCGGTGCGCGCCGACGACCATGGCGATACGCCCGCGACCGCGACCGTGCTGTCCGGCAGCACCATCGATACAACCGGCGTGATCGAACGGCCGGGCGATATCGACATGTTCCGGATCGCCAGCGGCGCCGGCATGCTGACCGTCGCCGTCAAACCCGCTTCGCGTTCGGCCAACCTCGACGTGCTGCTCGAACTGCGCGATGCCAATGGCGCAGTGCTCGCATCGGCCAATCCTGCCGATCTGCTCACGGCGTCGCTCTCGGCATCGGTCCCGGCCGGCACCTATTACATTGCGGTGACGGGAACGGGCAAGGGCGACCCGCTCAACGGTGGCTATACCAACTACGGCAGCCTTGGGCAGTACGCCGTGAGCGGCACGGTGCCGGCCGCATCGGGCCAGCCGCCAGTTGCTGCAGCGAGCGCCACGCCGACCTCCGGCACGGTCCCCTTGAACGTCGCCTTCTCGAGCAGCGGATCGTTCGATCCGGACGGCGTCATCGCCGGCTACGAATGGAACTTCGGTGACGGCACGGCGCCCGCGACCGGTGCGACCGCGAACCATGTCTACAACACCGCCGGCAGCTACAGCGCGGTGCTCAAGGTCACCGACAACAGCGGCCTGACCGCGAGTCGCAGCGTCACCATCACGGCCAATCCGCAGATCGTGGTCTCGAACGCGCGGGTTGCCGACATTGCGATGAGCCTCGTCGTGAGCGGCGGACGCAATGCGCGCGCCACTGCCGCGGTGACGGTACGTGACGTGCCGGCCGGTCCGCCGGGCCAGTTGGGGCAAGTGATTGCCGGCGCCACGGTCGCCGGGACCTGGAGCGGCATCGTGTCCGGCAGCGCAAGCGCGGTCGGCGACAGCAATGGTGTCGCGACGCTGCAGTCGCCGACGACCAAGACCCGCGGCACCTTCAGCTTCACCGTCACGAGCGTGACGATCGCCGGCTATACCTATACACCGACGGCGAATACCGAGACCTCGGACTCGATCACGCGCTGATCTTTCGTCGTCACTCGAAGCGTCGGCTGAGCCAGGCCGACCCGGCGAGCCCAAAGCGCCAGCGCTGCTCGCGCGCTTTCGAAATGCCGATCCGCGGCCCGTCGATCACCTCGACGGGCCGCTTTCTCATGTGAAGTTCGAAGGGCGGCGCATCGAGCGGCAAGCCGTCGAGCGCGCGCGTGATCGCGAGGGCCTGGCCGAGCCGACCCGGCCCCGCACACAGCAGGCGCAGATCAATCAGGCCGCGGCGCTCGCGCATTCGCTCGATGCCGGCGAGCGGCTCGAGCGCGCGGATCAGCACGCCGGCACCGTGCCCGACCTCGCGGCAGACCAGATTCAGGCACCAGTGGATGCCGTACGAGCGGTACACATAGGCGCGGCCCGGAGGGCCGAACATCGAGGCGTTGCGCACGTTCGATCCGGCATGGCTGTGCGAGGCCAGATCGTCGCGGTCGTAGGCCTCGGTCTCGACGATGCGACCTCCCACGCCATCCACGTACAACTGCGCGCCGATGAGGCGCCGGGCCACCCGCACGGCGTCGTCGTCGAAGAAGCTGCGGCCGGCCATGCCACGAGTGTCGCAGCGGTGTATCCACCCCCGTGCGGCGGCGGCGGGCCGGTTCATACTGCACGCTCGAAACGCAACGGGAGACTGCCTTGCTCGACCTGTCGACTCTCGCTTCGCGGCTCGCCGCCGGGCCGGCCCGCTACAGCGAGTTGCGCTACCAGGACAACCGCGACCTGCGGCTGACGCTGCTCAATGGCCAGCTCGTCAGCAACCTCACGCAGAGTTCACGCGGAGTCAGCGCGCGTGCCTTCAACGGCGGCTACTGGGGCTTCTCGTCGCACTCGATGGCGACACCGGCGGCGGCGCTGCAGGCGCTCGACGAGGCCGGTCGCAACGCGAGCTTTCTGTCGTCGCGATCGAAGAAGTCGGCCCGCCTCGCGTCGGCAGCGCAGACCCGCTTCGACCGCAGCCATGCGAGCAGCGTCGCGGCTTTGCCGGTCGGCGCGTGGATCGATTTTCTGAAGGCGCTCGATAGCTGGATCGCGACCAAATATCCGACCCTTCTTTCGCGCAGCCTGACCCTGGCCGCGCTCGATATGGAAAAGCAGTTCGTCAACAGCGACGGGACGCAGCTGCGCAGCTGCGTCCCGCGTGCCCACCTCATGGTCGCGCTGACCCAGCCGTCCGAGAACGGCCCGGTCCTGTACCGCGAGGTGCGCGGCGGCCTGGGTCAGTTGCAGGACCAGGTGGTGCCCGACCCGGCGGCGCACCACGAATGGATCGACAACATCCACCGCGTCGTCTGCGAAAAGGCGCAGGGCGTGCTGCCGCGCTCTGGAACGCACGATGTGATCCTCGACCCCGACCTGGCGGGCATCCTCGCGCACGAGGCCGTGGGCCACACGACCGAGGCCGATCTCGTCCTGGGCGGTTCGGTCGCCGGCCAGTGCCTGGGCCAGCGGGTGGGCAGCGAGCTCGTCTCGCTGGTCGATTTCGCCCACACGTATGACGGCGCGACCTGCCCGCAGCCGGTGCATGTCGACGACGAAGGCGTCGCCGCGCAGGACACCGTCATCATCGAGCACGGCATGCTCAGGACCTTCATGCACAGCCGCGAGACGGCCGCCCATTTCGAGCAGCCCGCGACCGGGCATGCGCGCGCCTTTCTCTATTCCGACGAGCCGCTGATCCGGATGCGCAATACCGCGATCCTTCCGGGCAGCTCCAAGCTCGCGGCGATGATCGAATCGGTCGACGACGGCTATTACCTCGCGCGGCCGGCCAACGGCCAGGCCGATACGACCGGCGAGTTCATGTTCGGCGTCAGCACCGGCTTCGAGATCCGCGGCGGCAAGCTCGGCCGGCGCCTGCGCGAGACGACGATCTCGGGTGTCGCCTTCGACATGCTGAAGTCGGTGAGCATGGTGTCCGACGATTTCGCCTGGGAATCGTCGGGCTATTGCGGCAAGAAGCAGTTGATGCC
>JBDSEG010000354.1:0-4896 GCA_039920165.1 Burkholderiaceae bacterium | reverse complement strand
AGCTTCATGCTGCGAACCCACGCCAAATATTCGCCGGTTGCCGACGACTTGGTCAAGCTCTTCGAGGGAGCGACCGCGTGACGCCCGACGAAGCCAAGCACAAGCTGATCGACGCCGGCGCCATCCTTGACGCGCACGGCCAGGGCGATCTGACGCGCGGCCATGTGACGATCCGCGTGCCCGGCGCCGCGGACCACTTCTTCATGAAGCCGCACAGCTTCGGTCTGGACGAGATCACGCTTGACAACATCGTGCTGTGCAATCTCGCCGGCGAGAAGGTCGGCGGTGGCGGGCGCCGCCACAGCGAAGTCTTCATCCATTCCGAGATCTACAAGGTGCGGCCCGATGTGACGAGCGTGATCCACGCGCACCCGGTGCACGTTGTCGCGTTCTCGGCCACCGGCGCCACGCTGGCGCCGATCAGCCAGCCGGCGGTCGCCTTTGCCGACGGGCTGCCGTATTTCACCGATGCGATCGACCTGATCCGCAGCACCGACCTCGGTGCGGGTGTGGCGCGCGCGCTCGGCGCGCACAAGGCAGTGCTGATGCGCAACCACGGCGTGGCGGTGGTCGGCGCGAGCATCGAGGAAGCGACCGTGCTCGCCATCCTGCTCGACAACGCCTGCCAGATCCAGTTGCTGGCGCAAGGCGGCGGCGGTATCGGCGAGCAGTTCGTGCCCGAGCGGGTGCAAAAGCTGCATCACGACATCACGCGCGCCGAGCAGTACACGATCAATTTCGACTACCTGCGCCGTCGCGTGCGGCGCGGTCGCTGATGCGAAAGGCAAGACGATGCGCGAAATGATGTTGGCCCTGGGCGCGGCGCTGCTGCTGGCCGCCGGCGGCGTGCAAGCCCAGGCGGGAGCGAGCACCGCATCGCTCGCGACCTATACCGGCGCCGACCGCGAGAAGCAGTTGGTGGACGCCGCGAAGAAGGAAAGCGGAGAGCTTTCGGTCTATCACGTCTACCCGAACCTTCCGGTCGTGATGGCGGCCTTCACCAAGAAGTACGGCATCAAGATCAAGGCCTGGCGCTCAGGTTCCGAGGCGGTGCTGCAGCGCGTTCTGGCCGAGTCGCGTGCCGGACGCTTCGAGGTCGACGTGGTGCAGAACAATGCGCCCGAGAACGAGGCCGCCTACCGCGAGAAGCTGCTGCTCGAAGTGGTCTCTCCGCACGCCAAGGATCTGCTGCCCGCCGCCTTGCCGGCGCATCGCGCCTGGGCCGGCATCACGCTCGATGTCTGGACCGCTGCCTACAACACGAATGCGATGCAAAAGGGCGATCTGCCCAAGACCTATGCCGACCTGCAGGACCCGAAGTGGAAGGGCAAGCTCGGCATCGAGGCCAACAATCACGCCTGGTTCGGCGCGCTCCTGTCCGAACTCGGCGAAGAGCAGGGAACGAAGATCTTCAACACCATCGTCGCGACCAACGGCATCTCGGCGCGCAAGGGCCACTCGGTGCTCGCCAACCTCGTCGCCTCGGGCGATATCCCGCTCGCGCTCACCGTCTACAGCTGGAACCCCGAGCAGCTGAAAAAGAAGGGCGCGCCGATAGAGGGCCTGGCGCTGCAGCCGGTCATGGCCCAGCCGAGCACGATCGCCGTGCTGCGGCGCGCGCCGAACCCTGCGTCGGCGCTGCTGTTCCACGACTTCATGCTCGGCGAGGGCCAGAGGCTGCTGGCCGACATCGATTTCATCCCGACCAGCAGGTCGATCCCGCACGCCATGAGCAGCGTGCCGCTGAAGATGATCGATCCGGCCCGTGCGCTCGATCTGCAAGACAAGTGGCAGAAGAATTTCGACGAGATGATCTTGAAGAAGGCGCGCTGAAAAGTTTCCATCGCAAAGAGCGCAAAGGAGCGCGAACAAAGTGGAGACGCGTCGGGTTTCCTTCGCGTTCTTGGCATCCCTTGGCTTGTTGGGGTCAGGAATTGAAGCGCCACCTGCGTTGACACCCGGCCGCGCCGCCTCTACAGTCCCGTATCTCTATGCGGACCATCGTTCCGTATAAAAGAACAGTCAATTCCAGCCCTCAATGTCCAAAGCCGCTGAATTCGAACGCGTGATGCGTCCCGCCACGACGCCCGATGCGGTCGCGCCGGCACAGCGCTGGGGTGCCGACGTGATCGTCGATCTGCTGCACCACTACCGGCTGCCGTATGCGGCGCTGAACCCGGGCGCGAGCTACCGCGGGCTGCACGATTCCATCGTCAACTACGGCGGCAATTCGCCCGTGATGATGCTGTGCCAGCACGAGGAAACAGCGGTGCAGATCGCGCACGGCTACGGCAAGGCCTCGGGCCAGCCGATGGTTGCGATTCTGCACAACCTGGTGGGCCTGCTGCACGCCAACATGGCGGTTTACTACGCCTACATCGACCGCGCGCCGATCTTCGTCATCGGCGCGACCGGCCCGATGGACGAGACCAAGCGGCGGCCGAAGATCGACTGGATCCATTCGGCGCAGTCGCAGGGCGCGGCGATCCGCGAATACACCAAGTGGGACTACCAGCCGACCGTCGTCGACGGCATTCCCGAATCGTTCGCGCGCGCCTACTCGGTGATGATGAGCGAGCCGCGCGGGCCGGTCTACATGTGCTACGACGCCTGGCTGCAGGAACAGAAGCTAGAGCACGATGTTCCCCTGCCGCCGGCTGGGTTCCAGGCCGTCCCGTCGCCGATCTCGCCCGACCCGCTGGCGCTGGCGAGGGCCGCCGATACGCTGGTCGAGGCGGAGCATCCGGTCATCCTCGCCGAGTACGCGGGGCGCGATCCAGCCGCGTTCAACGCGCTGGTGAAACTGGCCGAGGCGCTCGGTGCACCGGTCTACGACCTGAACCTGCGGCTCAATTTCCCCGGCACGCATCCGCTGAACCTCAGCATGCACAAGGATGTCTTCGCCGATGCCGACGTCGTGCTGTGCCTGGACGTGCGCGACTGGGAGCGGCCGACGACGACGCTCGCCAGCACGACGCGCGAACTGGTCTCGCTGACGCCCTCCGGTTGCCAGTGGATCGATATCGGCTTCGGCGACCTGAATATCTCGGCGTGGGCGATGGACTACCAGCGCTTCCTCTATGCCGACCAGCGCATCGTCGCCGACACGACGCTCGCCATCCCGGCACTCACCGCGCTGGTGAACGAGCGCGCCACACGCGACGCCGGCTTCGCGCCGCGCAGGCGCCGCCGCGCCGAGGCGACCGGACGCACGCACGCATCGCTGCGAGCGCAATGGGGCGAGGAGGCGCTGCGCGATCGGGACGCGAGCCCGATCACGCTGGCGAGGCTTGCGAGCGAGGTGTGGGAGCAGATCAAGACCGAGGACTGGGTGCTCAGTGCCGGGACGCTCGAAGACTGGACCCGCAAGCTGTGGGACTTCGACAAGCCCTACCGGCATGCCGGCAAATCGCTCGGCACCGCGACCCAGTTCGGCATCTCGCTCGGTGTCGCCCTGGCGCACCGCGACAAGGGCCGGCTGGTGGTCGATATGCAGCCCGACGGCGACCTGATGTTCGACGCGGGTGCGCTGTGGGTCGCGGCCAAGCACAAGATTCCGATGCTCGTCGTCATGTACAACAACCGCGCCTATTTCAACGACTGGGAGCACCAGATCCGGATGGCCAAGCACCGTGGCACCCCGGTCGACCGCGCGTATATCGGCATGGACCTGGACGACCCGGCACCCGACTTCGCCTCGCTCGCGCGTTCGATGGGCTGGTATGCCGAAGGGCCGATCGATCAGCCGGGCGATATCGCCGCCGCGCTGAAGCGCGCCATCGCCGAGGTCAAGGCGGGACGGCCGGCGCTGCTCGATACGATCTGCCGCAAGCGATGAACAGCCACAACGCTCCAGCGACCCGAGTTGGCGTCATCGGCGCGGGCCGTATGGGTCTGCCCATCATCGGCCACCTGGTGCGACGCGGCTTTGCGACCGAGGCCTGCGACCTCAATGTTGCCAAGCAAAGCCTCGTCGCCGCGCACGGCGCCGCCTGGGCCGAGGGCCCGCGCGATCTGGCGCAGCGCTGCGACGTGATCCTGGTCTGCGTCGGTTTCGACGTCGAGGTCAGGCAGCTCTTCGCTGACGGTGGCGAGCTGCGCGACGCGCGGCCGGGCAGCATCATTGCGATTCTCAGCACGGTGCATCCCGATACGGTCAAGGCGCTCGCGACGGCGGCCGCGCGGCGCGGCGTGCAGGTCGTCGATTCGACGGTGTGCCGCGGCGGCATGGCGGCCGACGAGGGCACGTTGCTGTCCTTCGTCGGCGGCGAGGCGGACGTGGTGGAGCGCCTCACGCCGGTGCTGCGCGCCTATTCGTCCGACGTCGTTCACACCGGAGGCGTTGGCACCGCGCAGGTGGCCAAGGCAGCGAACAACCTCGTGCTGTGGGCCTGCCTGGTCGCCGACCACGAGGCGCTCGCGCTCGCCAAGGCGCACGATATGGACATCGACGTGCTGCGCAAGGCCTTGATGATGTCGAGCGCGGAAAACCATGCGCTCGAGGTCTGGGGCAAGCAGAGCATGGCCTGGGCCGACGACGACATGGCAATCGTTTCCGAGATGGCGGCGCAGGCTGGCCTCTCGCTTCCGCAGGCGGGACTCAATCGCGAGATCTGCCGCGCCCTCAAACCCAAACGCTACCAGCTGGAGTCGTATGGACGTTAAGACCACCCCCGAGAGTGCCGCTGCCGCGGCGGTTGCCGACCCGCGCGAAGGCAACGAGTCGCACTACCACAGCAAGAAGGACCGCGTGTTCGTGCGCGGCATCCAGGGCAAGTACAACCTGAAGACCGAGCTCGACCGGCTGCGCGCCCTGCCGCGCGTTCGCAAGGGCAGCGAGATCAAGTTCAACGACGGCCCGCAGGCCTTCAGCCGGCACTATGTCGAGCCGAAGGA
>JBDSEG010000353.1:0-8348 GCA_039920165.1 Burkholderiaceae bacterium | reverse complement strand
GCGCACGTCGGCGGCCAGGTCCGCCAGCGTGATGTCGGTCTCGTGGCCGACCCCGCACACCAGCGGGATCGGCGAGGCGACGATCGCGCGCACCAGCGCCTCATCGTTGAACGACCACAGGTCCTCGATCGAGCCACCGCCGCGACACACGATCAGCACATCGACCTCGCCGCGCAGCCCCGCCACTTCGATCGCCGCAACCAGGGCGGGCGCCGCGTCGGGGCCCTGCACCGGGCTCGGATAGAGAACGACCTGGACATTCCGCGCGCGCCGCGTCAGCGTCGTCAGCACATCGCGCAGCGCCGCAGCCGCCAGCGAAGTGACCACGCCGACGCTGCGCGGATGGCGCGGCAGTGCGCGCTTGCGCGCCGCTTCGAACAAGCCTTCGGCTTCGAGCCGCTGGCGCAGCCGCACGAAGCGTTCGTACCACGCGCCGGCCCCGGCCGGCCGCATCGATTCGACGACGAGCTGCAACTCGCCACGCGCTTCGTAGATGGAAAGGCGTCCTCGCACTAGAACCTGCTGGCCATCTGCCGGCACAAAGTCGATCAGCATCGCGGCGCGCCGAAACATCGCGCAGCGGATGCTCGCGGCCGCACCTTGCGAATCCTTCAGGGTGAAATAGCAATGCCCGCTCGAAGCGCGCGAAAAGCCGGACAGCTCGCCTTGCACCGTGCAGGCCGCAAAGCGCGTTGCGACCGTCTCGCCGACGGCTTGGACCAATGCGCCGACCTCCCACGCGGTCGGCACGGACGCGAATAGTTCAACCTCACCCACGCTACGCCCCAAGCTCAGCGCGGGCCGAGAACTCCACAATCAAGCCTGGCGCGGCCCAGCGCCGCAATATGCCTGTCACACAGCTGAAACTAGTCACTAACGCATTGATTCGCATGGATTTTTTGCTGCTTAACGATAGAGCAACGTAAGCCTTAACCTGCAACGGCGCGGCTCCGCTTCGATTCGCGAGGACTTACCCACAAAGTTGTCCACAGCAAAGGTGGATTGCGATCGAGCCGCTTTCGAGCGCTCGGCGGCGGATCGCACGGCATGCGCGACGACTGGCGCGACAAGGGCTTGCCACTCGACCCTTCACGCCATAATCGCGCCTGCTCAAAATCGCGAGCGTCGAGGGAGCCTCATTGTTTTCGATCATACAAGCCGCTGGCTGGCCGATCTGGCCGCTCCTGCTGTGTTCCGTCGCTGCTCTCGCCCTCGTGATAGAGCGCTTCACCAGCCTGCGCAGTGCGCGCGTGCTACCGCCGCGCCTGCTCGATGAAGTGATCTCGGTGACGCGCTCGCACCTACCGGCCGCCGACGTTGTCAACAAACTCGCCGACAACTCGATGCTCGGCGCCGTGCTCGCCACCGGCCTGCGCGCCGTCATCGCCGATCCGCGCGTGACTGAAGCAACGCTGCGCGATACCTTCGAGACCGCAGGGCGCAGCGCCGTGCACCGCATGGAGCGCTATCTGAATTCGCTCGGCACCATCGCCTCGGCAGCACCGCTGCTCGGTCTGCTGGGCACCGTGATCGGGATGATCGAGATCTTCGGCTCGCAGGCACCGAGCGGTGGCAACAACCCCGCCCTGCTTGCGCACGGCATCTCGGTCGCCCTCTACAACACCGCGTTCGGTCTCATCATCGCGATTCCGTCGCTGATGCTGTACCGCTATTTTCGCGGCCGGGTCGACGAATACACGCTCGAGATGGAGCTCGCGGCCGACCGCATGGTGCCGCACCTGATGCGCTTCGCTGTGCCGCGCCAGACGGTGGTTTGAAGCGCCGCCATGGCAATTCGTTTCCACAAGCGCCGCCTGGACGAGCCCGAGATCAACCTGATCCCGTTCATCGACGTGCTGCTCGTCATCCTCATCTTCCTGATGCTCTCGACGACTTATTCCAAATTCACCGAGTTGCAGATCACGCTCCCGGTGGCGCAGGCCGACAAGTCGCGCGACCGGCCGAACGAAATCGTCGTGCTGGTCGCTGGCGACGGCCGCTACGTGGTCAACCGCAAGCCGGTGGAAGGCCGCAGTGTCGAACTGCTCGCAAGCGAACTGACCGCGGCGGCGGCCGGTTCGAGCGAGATGGTCGTCATCATCTCGGCCGACGCGGCGGCCACGCACCAAAGCGTGATCGCCGTGATGGATGCGGCACGCCGCGCCGGCCTGGCCAAGCTCACCTTCGCGACCCAGACGACGCCCGGCGGCGAAGCGCGCTGATCGAACGATCGCGGCTGTCCCTGCCGGGGTATTGATCGATGTCTCTGTGGCTGCAAGAGGTTTGGCTGCGCCGGGGTGCATGGGCCGTCGCGCTCCTGCCGCTGTCGCTCGTCTATGCCGGCCTCGTGGCGCTGCGGACACTGGCCTATCGGCTCCGATGGGTGCGAACGACGGCGTTGCCGGTACCGGTCGTCGTGGTCGGCAACCTTGTCGCCGGCGGCGCCGGCAAGACGCCGACCGTGATGGCCATCGTCGCCGCACAGCGCGCGCGCGGATTTCGGCCCGGTATCGTCTCGCGCGGCCATGGGCGGAACGGCTCGGCGCTGGTCGACGTCCGCCCGGATACGCCGGTCGCCGATTGCGGCGACGAGCCACTCCTGCTGCGGCTGCGCACCGGCGCGCCGGTGCTCGTCGGGAGCGACCGGGTGGCGGCGGCGCGCGCATTGCTACGGCTGCATCCCGAGGTCGATCTCGTCGTGAGCGACGACGGGCTGCAGCACCTGCGCCTTGCGCGCCAGGCCCAGGTGCTGGTGTTCGACGAGCGCGGCGCCGGCAACGGCTGGCTGCTGCCGGCCGGGCCGCTGCGCGAAGCGATGCCCGCTCGCGTCCCGACACGCAGCGTGGTCCTGTACAACGCGCCCACGCCGAGCACCGCCCTGCCCGGTCACCTCGCGCACCGGGCATTGGCCGGTGCGGCGTCCCTGCGGGACTGGTCTCGCGGCGATGCGGCATCGCTCGATGTGCTGCGGTCGCTGCGCGACCGACCCGTCCTTGCCGCGGCCGCGGTCGCGCGGCCCGAGCGCTTCTTCGCATCGCTCGAGGCCGAAGGTCTGTCGATCGTTCGACTGCCGCTACCCGACCATTGGCGATTCGAGACGCTGCCGTGGCCGGCGGACTGCGCGGACGTCATCGTGACCGAAAAGGATGCCGTGAAGCTGAGCGCACGGACTTCAGGGGCAACGCGGGTCTGGGTCGCGACGCTAGACTTCGTGCCCCACGCCGGCTTCGATGCGGCCCTGGCAGCGCTGCTGCCAGCACCGCCCTCGCCGCCGCGACAGCCTTCCGGAATCGGACATGGAAACTCGCTTGCTTGACCTGTTGGTATGTCCCTTGTGCAAAGGACCGCTAGAGCATTCCCGGCCGCCCTTTCAGGCCCGCCACGAACTGATCTGCCACGCGGACAGGCTGGCGTTCCCCGTGCGCGACGGCATCCCGGTAATGCTCGAAAGCGAAGCACTGCCAGCGCCGCCGCGCGAAGGCTCGGGCGTGTCTGGACTGGACGCCGTCCGGTGACACCGGCGGCGATGTCGCGGCGCGCATGTATACGGTCCTGATCCCGGCGCGCCTGGGTTCGACCCGGCTGCCGCGCAAACCGCTGGCCGATATCGCCGGGCTACCGATGATCGTGCGGGTCGCGCACCGGGCCCGTCTGTCGGGAGCGCACCGCGTGGTGGTCGCGGCCGACCACGCCGATATCGTCGCTGCCTGCGAACGCCACGGTGTGATGGCGCTGCTCACGCGCGCCGATCATTCGACCGGCAGCGACCGGCTGGCCGAGGCCTGCGAGCGGCTTTCGCTCGACGGCCAGGACCGCGTCGTCAACGTGCAGGGCGATGAACCGCTGATCGATCCGGCGCTCATCGACGCCTGCGCTGCATTGCTCGATGCGCGCCCGGACTGCGTGATGAGCACGGCCGCGCACGCGATCAACTCCGCGGCCGATATTGAAAATCCGAACGTCGTGAAAGTGGTGCTCGATGCGCAGTCGCGCGCTCTGTATTTCTCGCGCGCGCCGATCCCGTGCTGGCGCGATGGCCCTTCCAATCGCCAAGCGCACGGCACGCCGCTGGCGCTGCGCCATATCGGCGTGTACGGCTACCGCGCCGGCTTTCTGCGCCGCTTCGGCACGCTCGCGCCGAGCCCGCTCGAACGGGCCGAATCGCTCGAACAACTGCGCGTGCTGTGGCACGGGCAACGGATCGCGGTCCATGTCGCCGCGACGGCGCCGGGGCCGGGGGTCGATACGCCCGAAGACCTCGCACAGGTGCGGCTGATGATCGAGCGCTGAGGGGCAGGGCCGCACGACACGCGTGCTATTCTCGATTTGAGCGCGCCGGTCGCGCCGGCCAGGTCACCAGACGACCACCAAGAGGAGAACCATGAGACTGATATTGCTGGGCGCACCTGGCGCGGGCAAGGGCACCCAGGCGGCGGTGATCTGTCGCAAGTTCTCGATCCCGCAGATTTCCACCGGCGACATGCTGCGCGCCGCGGTCAAGGTCGGATCAAAAATGGGAATGGCGGCCAAGCAGATCATGGATTCGGGCGCGCTCGTCAACGACGACATCATCATCGGCCTAGTCAAGGAACGCATCATGCAGCCCGACTGCGCGAACGGGTTTCTGTTCGACGGGTTTCCGCGGACGATCCCGCAGGCCAACGCCTTGCGCGACGCGAAGGTCAAGCTCGATTGCGTGCTCGAGATCGACGTCCCCGATTCCGCCATCATCGAACGCATGGGCGGCCGGCGCGTGCATCCGAGCTCGGGCCGTACTTACCACACGAGCTTCAATCCACCGCGGGTCGCGGGCAAGGACGATTCGACCGGCGAGAACTTGATCCAGCGCGACGACGACAAGGAAGAGACGGTCAAGAAGCGCCTGGAGGTCTACCAGAACCAAACGCGGCCGCTGGTCGCGTACTACCAGCGCTGGTCGGCCGACGGCGACGCGGACGCGCCGCGCTATCTCAAGATCGACGGGAGCGGCAGCGTCGACGAGATCAGCGCCCGCGCGCTCGCCGCGCTCGGCTGAACGGCCGCGCGCAACGCTGCCACACGCAGCCCTTCGGAGCTTTCAATGGATATCGCAGGCAAGGTCTTCATCGTCACCGGCGGCGCTTCGGGGCTCGGCGAAGGCACGGCGCGCATGCTCGCTGTATATGGCGCAACCGTCGTCATCGCCGACCTGCAGGCGGACAAGGGCGAGGCGCTCGCCAGCGAACTCGGCGGCGCGTTCGTGCGCTGCGACGTGAGCCAGGAGGCCGATGCGAAGGCCGTGATCGCCAAGGCGGTCACGCTGGGCAAGCTGATGGGCCTGGTCAATTGCGCCGGCATCGGCCCGGCTGCCAAGACCGTGGGACGCGACGGCGCCCACCCGCTGGCGCTGTTCTCGAAGGTGATCGCGGTCAATCTGATCGGCAGCTTCAACATGATCCGGCTCGCCGCCGAAGCCATGAGCCGCAATGCGCCCGAGCCGACCGGCGAGCGCGGCGTGCTCATCTCGACCGCCAGCGTCGCCGCCTACGACGGCCAGATCGGACAAGCCGCCTACTCGGCCTCGAAGGGCGGACTGGTCGGCATGACCTTGCCGATCGCGCGCGACCTGGCGCGCAACGGCATCCGCAACATGACCATCGCGCCGGGCATCTTCGGCACGCCGATGTTGTTCAGCATGCCGCAGGAAGTGCAGGATTCGCTCGCCGCCGGCGTGCCGTTTCCCAGCCGCCTCGGCACCCCGGACGACTTTGCCAAGCTGGTGCACCAGATCGTCACCAACGACATGCTGAACGGCGAAGTGATCCGCCTCGACGGGGCGATTCGCCTGGCGCCGAAATAAGTCCGCGCTGCTTTCCCGTCCTTCAAGAGGCGAGCGGGTCAGGCTTTGCGGCGCAGGTGCAAGGCCCACAGGCGTGCCAGATCGGCGCTGCCGTCGCTGCCGCCGACACTCTTGAAGCTGGCGAGCGCCTTGGCGTTGTCACCGGCTTGGACCTGCGCAACCCCGAGGTGCAGCTTGGCGTCCTCGGTGCGCTTCAGATTGCCCTTGGCGATACCCTGCTGCATAAGGTCGAGGCCCTTCGCCTTCTCGCCGTTGAAGACCTGGTTCATGCCGACGTTGACGAGCGCCGTGCCATCCTTTGCGGAACGCGCCTGCGATTCGTCGGCAACCAGGGTCTTCTTGTCCTCGTCGAGCGTCTTCTGCACCAGATCGCGCAAACGCTGCTGGCGCGCAGCGTCGGCACCCAGGCCCAAAATCTTGGCGCCGAAGCCTTTGTCGAGCACCTGGCGCGCCTCGAAGGGAAAGCCCGCCTGCAAGGCGAGTTGCGCCATCTCCATGAAGTCGCCCGGTGCGCTCATGCTGCCGGTGGCCAGGGAGAGCCGATAGACGTCGAGCGCGAAGCGGTCGCTGAAATTGGACTTGCGCTGGAGGCGACTGAGCAGGTCGACCCAGTATTCCTTCTTCGGGTAGTAGGTGACGAGCTTCTCCACCGCATGCACATAGCCATTGGTATCGTTGAGCTTGAGCGCGGCATTCAAGAGCAGCTTGAGGCGGTCCTCGCCGGGCGTTCCGCCAGCCTTCTCGGTAGCCGCCACCTCGGCATTCAACTCCTTCGCCGCACCGGCGAAATCGCCGCCGAGGTACTGGCTCTGGATCAGCATGGTGCGGATCGCCGGGCTGGTTCCACCGTCGCGGAAGTAGCGCTGCGACCACTGCATCGACTTGCTGTATTCGCGCGCCCGGTAATAGGAGCCCGCGATCGATTCGACCATCTTCAGCTTGTCGGACGCCGAAATCTTGGACGAACCTGAGATCGCGTCGTACGAGCGCGCCGCGGTATCGGCATCGCCTGCGCCCGAGGCGGCTGCCATGCGCATGCGCTCGATCACGAAGTTCTCGTTGGCGCTTTTGCCGCCCACCGCATCGGCGTCGCGAATCTTGGCGAGCGCTTCCTTGTAGCGGCCGGCCTTGACCAGATCATGCGCCGCCTGCAACGGCTTTCCCACCTCGGGCCGCAGCGATTCCTGCGCAACCGCCAAGGTGACAAGGCTCGCGAGGAGCGCGGCGATCGAGCGCCGCAGCATCGAATGTTTCATGGGGCTCTGTCGACTATTTGATGAACTGCTCGTTGCCGACGATGCCGAGCTTGGTCACGCCGAGCTTTTGCGCGCTCGCCATCACCATCGCGACCGATTTGTATTCGACCAGTTTGTTGGGGCGCAAATGCACCTCCGGTTGATCCGGAATGGCGGCGGTCTGGCTCAAGCGCGCTTCGAGTTGCGCGCGCGACCCGACGGCCTCGCCGTTCCACAGCACGGTGCCGTCGAAATCGATATCGATGGTCACCACCACCGGCGGCGTGGTCGGCGGCGGCGGATTGCCGGCCGGCATATTGAGGTTGACCGAATGCAGCTGAATCGGGATCGTGATGATGAGCATGATGATCAGCACCAGCATCACGTCGATGAGCGGCGTGGTGTTGATGTCGATCATCACCTCGGGGTCGCCCGAGCCGGAGCCCGAACCGATATTCATGCCCATGGCTGACTCCTGTTGCGCCTAGCCCTTGGGCGGCGGCTCGGTGACAAAGCTGATTTTCAGGATGCCCGCACGCTGGCATGCGAATACCACGCGGCCGACCGATTCGTAGCGGGCCTTCTCGTCGCCGCGGATATGAACCTCGGGCTGCGGGTTGAGCACGCCGATCTTCGCCAGCCGCTGGAACAGCGCCTCGCTGTCGGCGACGGACTGGCCGTTCCAGAAGATGTCTCCTTCGCGATTGACCGAGATCTCGATGTTCTCCGGCTTGGTCTGGCGCGCGATGTTTTCTTCCTTCGGAAGACTCATCGGAACGGTCTGCGTCACCACCGGGATCGTGATGAGGAAGATGATCAGCAGCACCAGCATCACGTCGACCAAGGGGGTCGTGTTGATGCTGGCATTGATCTCGTCCTCGTCGCCGGACGAGCCGACATTCATGGCCATGGCGTTGCTCCTGCCTCGTCGCTCAGCGTGCCGTAGCAGCCTTGGCGCCCATCAGCACGCCGTGCACGTCGGCGCCGAAACCACGCACCGCTTCCATCGTGACCTTGTTGCGGCGAACCAGCCAGTTGTAGCCGAGCACCGCAGGCACCGCCACGGCCAGGCCGATGGCCGTCATGATCAGCGCCTCGCCTACCGGGCCCGCCACCTTGTCGATCGATGCCTGGCCGGCAATGCCGATCGCCGTCAGCGCGTGGTAGATGCCCCAGACGGTACCGAACAGACCGACGAAAGGCGCGGTCGAGCCGACCGTAGCAAGAAAGGCCAGCCCATCCTGCAGGCGCGACTGAACATCGTCGACCGAACG
>JBDSEG010000352.1:0-14424 GCA_039920165.1 Burkholderiaceae bacterium | reverse complement strand
TTTCGAGCACGGCCGGGTCGGGGCCGAGCAGCGCGATATAGATCGGCCGCTGGCCGAGCGAGGTCTCGATGCCGGGAATCGGCTTGAGCAGCGCACGGATCGCGGCCTCGACGTCCTTCTGGCTGCGCGATCGCTCGTGCGGCTTGACGAGCTGGATGCTCAACGCACCGTTATTGCGGCTGCCGTTGCCGGTGTCGCCGATATTCGTCGACAGCGTTCGCACCTCGGGCAGCGAGCGCACCCGCGCTTCGACCTGCGCCATCTTCTCGCTGCCGCGCGCGAGGCTGGTGCCCACCGGCATGCGCACATTGAGCTGGATATAGCTGTTGTCGGCGTCGGGGATGAACTCGCTGCCCACCAGCGGCGCGAGCGCGAGCGCACCGGCGAAGCTCGCCACGCCGGCTGCGAGCACGATGCCGCGCGGCGAGATCCACAACCAGCGCAAACCGGGCATGCGGTGGCGGGCGCCGCCGAAAATCCAGTGGATGAGGTTCGCGTAGCCGGTATGCATCACGTCCATGCCGCGGTCGGTCGCACGCATCAGGTGGCCGAGCATCGGCAGCTTCGCGAGTCGGTTCACCGGCGGGTCTTTCCACAGGCTCGACAGCATCGGGTCGAGCGTGAAGCTCACGAACAAGCTCACCAGCACCGCGACCGTGACCGTGATGCCGAACGGAAAGAAGAACTTGCCGACGATGCCCTTCATGAAGGCGACCGGAACGAAGACCGCGCAGAGGGCCAGCGTGGTCGCCATCACCGCGAGGCCGATCTCGTCGGTGCCTTCGAGCGAGGCGCGATGGTGATCCTTGCCCATGGCGACGTGGCGAACGATGTTCTCTCGCACCACGATCGCATCGTCGATAAGCAGGCCGATGCACAGTGAAAGCGCCATCAGCGTCATGAAATTGAGCGTGAAGCCGAAGGCATAGATCGCGATGAACGACGAGATCACCGCAATGGGCAGCGTGAGCCCGGTAATGACGGTGCTGCGCCAGCTGTGCAGAAACAGAAAGACGATCGCGACCGTGAGCAGCGCGCCCTCGATCAGCGTGCGCTTGACGCCCGACAACGAATCCTTGACCCACTCGCTGTCGTCGTAGACCAGGCGAAGTTCGACGCCTGGCGGCAATGTCTTGCGCATCTCTTCGGACGCGCGCCGGATGCCGAGACCCGTCTCGACGATATTGGCCTCCTGCTGCTTGAAGACCTGGAACGATATCGCCGGCACGCCGTCGACGCGCGACAGCGAAGTCTGCTCCTGCTCGCGCTCGACCAGGGTGGCGATATCGGCCAGCCGCACGACAAGCGATCCGCGCTGCGCGACGACGATATCGCCGAAGGCCTTGGCGTCGCGCACCTTGCCTTCGACGCGCACCAAAGCATCCTCGCGCGTGCCGCTGAGCAGGCCGACGGGGATATCGGCATTCGCGCGCTGCAGGGCAGCCGACACCTCGGCCGGCGTGAGGTGCAACGCTTGCAGGCGCTGCGGATCGAGGTCGATGCGGACCTGGCGCACGGTGAGCCCGCCGACATCGACCCGCGCCACGCCGCCGACGCGCTCGAGCCGCTTGCGCACCACCTGGTCGGCGAGCAGCGACAGCTCGCGCGGGCTGCGGTCGGGCGCCAGCAGCGCGAGGTACACGGTGGGCTGGGCGTTGTCGCCATCGAAGCGCGAGATGAAAGGCGCCTTCGCGTCGCGCGGAAACCCGGGTTGCAGCGCCGAGACCTTGTCGCGCACATCCTGCACGGCGCGCGACATGTCGGCGTCGAGATTGAATTCGACCACCGTCTCGCTGCGCCCTTCCAGGCTGTTCGATCGGATCATCTTCACGCCCGCGATGCCGTTCAGCGCCAGCTCGATCGGCCGAGTCAGCACGGTCTCGGTGGCGTCCGGCGAGGCGCCCGGGTAGGCGACGGCGACGAAGACGATCGGCGCCGAGATATCCGGAACGCGCTCGACTCGAAGCTGCGAATACGAAAACAGGCCGAGCGCGCACAGCGCGGCCATGACCATGGTCGCGAAGACCGGGTTGGCGATCGAGACGCGGGTGATCCACATGGCGGCGCTCCTCGCGAGTCTCAGGACTTCGGCTGGGCGGAGGCAGCCGAGGCGGTCGGCGCGCTGCGGTGCGCGACGACGCGTGCCGGGGCGCCTTCCTTCAGGCCGTCGAACCGAGCGGCGATGACCTCGGTTTCCGGCGCGACGCCCTGGCTCACCTCGACCCGCCCCTGTGCCGAGTCGCGCCGCCCGGTGATAACGATGCGCCGCACCAGCGCCTGGTTCTCAAGCGTCCAGACATAGTCCTGCCCGGACGACTGGCCGATCGCGCTCGCAGGCAATGTGAGGCGCTGGGCGGTATCGCCGAGGCGCACCGTCGCATTCGCATACTGGCCGGCGCGCAGCACCTCGTCGGGGTTGTCGATCAGCACGACGACACGGATGCCGCGCGTGCCGGGCTCGGCTGCCGGCGCAATGCGGTCGACACGACCGGCCACGCCTGCGGGCCGGCCCTCGACCTTGACCGATACCGGCATGCCGGGCTTGAGCGACGACACCTGATGCGTGCCGACCACGCCGGCGAGTTCGAGCTGGCGCAGGTCGACCACGGTCAGCAATTCCTGCTCGGCGCTGACCTTTTCGCCCGGCAGCACGCTGCGCTTGCCGACGATTCCGGCGATCGGTGCGGCGAGCGCGGCCTCGCGAACACCCAGGCGCGAGGTGGCGAGCTGGGCCTGGCCCGAGCGAAGTTGGGCACGTGCCGAATCGAGCGTCGCCCGCGAAGTCTCGAGCGCGGTCGCCGAGATGAACTGCTGGCGCGCCAGGTTCTCGTTCGCGGCGTACGCGCGTTCGGCCTCGACGACGCGCGCATCCAGCGCCTCGACATTCGCGCTGCGCTCGTCGACCCGGCTTTGCAGGTCGGCCAGGTCGATCGCCCCGAGCGTCTGACCGGCCTTGACCCGGCTGCCTTCGGCAACCGACAGCGACAACAACGTGCCGGGCGCCTTGGCGCGAACGATCGCGGTTCGCGGCGCGACCAGCGAGCCGGAAAATTCAATCAACTCGGCCATCGCGACGCGCATCGGCCGCACCACCTCGGTCGGCGTGAACTCGAGCGTCACGACCGCATCGGCGGACTTCTTCTTGGCCTCGGCCTGGGTCGCCGAATAGGCTCGCCAGCCGATCGCCGAACCGATGCCGGCGATCGCCAGAGCCGCCAAACCACCCACCAGCCAATGCTTGCGCATGGGTTCTTCTCCCGCATTTTGTTCGAATCCGGCGCGAGTTTAGGGACGCTGCCGAAGGCGGTATTTTTGCGGTGCGACGAACTGCAGATCGGACAGCGCAGGCTGCAAATCGAGGCGCTCGGGGGGTTCACTCCGTCTCCCTCCGCTTCACCCGGGGCTCCACACCCTCTCCCTTTTGGAGAGGGTGGGACCATCGTCAGCCGAGCGGGTCGGGCGCGCTCGCCGGGATCGGCCGCATCGCGACCGTGACGTCACCGCACTGCGCGCGCTGGCGCAGCGCATGGTCCATCACGACTAAAGCCAGCATCGCCTCGGCGATCGGCGTCGCGCGGATGCCGACGCAGGGATCGTGGCGACCGAAGGTTTCGACCACGGTGGGCTGTCCGGCCAGGTCGATCGAATGGCGCGGGCTGCGGATCGAACTCGTCGGCTTGATCGCGATCGAGACGGTCAGGTACTGCCCGGTCGAGATGCCGCCGAGCACGCCGCCGGCGTTGTTGCCGCGAAAGCCTTGCGGACTCAGTTCGTCGCCGTGCGTTGTTCCGCGCTGCACGACGCTCGCGAAGCCGGCGCCGATCTCGACGCCCTTGACCGCATTGATGCCCATCATCGCGTGCGCGATATCGGCGTCGAGCTTGTCGAAGAGCGGCTCGCCCAGGCCGACCGGCACGCTGCGCGCCGTCACCGCGATGCGCGCGCCGCAACTGTCGCCGGCCTTGCGCAGCTCGTCCATATAAGCCTCGAGCCGCGCGATGTCGGACCTATTGGCGGCGAAGAACGGGTTGTTCGGCACGTGCGCCATCGACTCGAACGGGATCTCGATCGCGCCGATCTGCGTCATGTGGCCGGCGAAGGTGGTGCCGTACTGCGCCTTCAGCCATTTTCGAGCGACCGCGCCGGCACCCACCATCGGTGCGGTCAGGCGCGCCGATGCGCGGCCGCCGCCGCGCGGATCGCGCAGGCCGTATTTGTGCAGGTAGCTGTAGTCGGCGTGTCCGGGGCGGAACGTATCGAGCAGGTTGCCGTAGTCCTTGCTGCGCTGGTCGGTATTGGCGATGAGCAGGCAGATCGGCGTGCCGGTGGTACGGCCCTCGAATACGCCCGAGAGGATCTGCACCGCGTCGGGCTCGTTGCGCTGGGTCACGTGGCGGCTGGTGCCGGGACGGCGCCGATCGAGTTCGGGCTGGATATCGGCCTCGCTCAGCTCCATGCCGGGGGGGCAGCCGTCGATCACGCAACCGATCGCCGGCCCGTGCGATTCGCCGAAATTGGTGACGCGGAAAAGATGACCTAAGGTGCTTCCGCTCACGTCTGCGTCTTCTCGTCGCGCGCCTCGTTGTCGACCGGCCAGTCGCGGATATACGCCTTGAGCATGCGATTCTCGAAGTCCTGGCTGTCGACCACCGCCTTGGCGACGTCGTAGAACGAGATCACGCCCATCAGCATCCGCTGCGAGAGCACCGGCATATAGCGGGCATGCCGGCCGAGCATCATGCGGCGAACCTCGTCGATCTCGGTCTCGGGCGTGCAGGTCAACGGCTGACCATCCATCACGCCTCGCACCCGCGTCATGCCGATCATTCCGCCGTTCGCGACGATGGCCTGGATAACCTCGCGAAAGGTCAGCATGCCGGCGATCTCGCCATGGTCCATGACGACCAGCGAACCGATATCGCGGTCCGACATCGTCGCCACCGCTCCGGCGAGCAGATCGTCCGGCGAGACGGTGAAAAGCGTTCCGCCCTTGACGCGAAGAATGTCGCTGACTTGCATGGCCCTCTCCCGCGGCTGTGACGGACCAATATAGCCCACAATTCCGGCCGACGACAGTGCCGCACACGGCGCCGAAGTCCACGCCAAAGACAGCGCTTCCCGCCACCTTGCGAGTGCTCCCATGAGCGGCATCTCCGACCCCGGTTTCGACACCCTCGCCCTGCATGCCGGCGCTGCCCCCGACCCGGCAACCGGCGCACGCGCGACGCCGATCCACCTCACCACCTCGTTCGTATTCCAGAACAGCGAGCATGCCGCCTCGCTGTTCAACCAGGAGCGCGCCGGCCATGTGTACAGCCGGATCTCGAACCCGACCAACGCGGTGCTCGAGGAACGCGTGGCCGCGCTCGAAGGCGGCGTCGGCGCCATCGCGACGGCGAGCGGCCAGGCTGCCTTGCACCTTGCGATCGCGACGCTCGCCGGCGCCGGATCGCACCTGGTCGCCTCGAGCGCGCTGTACGGCGGCTCGCACAACCTGCTGTACTACACGCTGTCGCGCTTCGGCATCGAGACGACCTTCGTCGCACCGCGCGACCTCGATGCCTGGCGCGCCGCGATCCGCCCCAACACCCGGCTGCTGTTCGGCGAGACGCTCGGCAACCCCGGACTGGACGTGCTCGATATTCCCGCGCTGGCGACGCTCGGGCGCGAGTACCGCCTGCCCCTGCTGGTCGATTCGACTTTCACCACGCCGTGGCTGATGCGCCCGTTCGAGCACGGCGCCGACCTGCTGTTTCATTCGGCGACCAAATTTCTATCGGGCCACGGCACCGTGATCGGCGGGGTGCTGGTCGACGGCGGACGGTTCGACTGGGAGGCGGCGCATGCGCACTCGGGCCACTTCGGCGAACTGACCGAGCCCTACGCCGGCTTCCACGGCATGGTATTCAGCGAAGAGAGCAGCGTGGGCGCTTTCCTGCTGCGCGCACGGCGCGAGGGCTTGCGTGATTTCGGCGCCTGCATGAGTCCGCACAGCGCGTGGCTCGTGCTGCAGGGTATCGAGACGTTGCCGCTGCGCATGGCGAGGCATGTGGAGAACACGCGCAAGCTGGTCGCCTACCTGGCTGGGCATCCGATGGTCGAGCGCGTCGGCTACCCCGAGCTCGAATCGCACCCGAGCCATGCGCTGGCGAAACGCCTGCTGCCGCGCGGCTGCGGCTCGGTCTTCAGCTTCGACCTGCGCGGCTCGCGCAAGCAGGGCACGGCCTTCGTCGAGGCGCTGAAGATCTTCTCGCACCTTGCCAATGTGGGCGACGTGCGCTCGCTCGTCATCCACCCCGCTTCGACGACCCATTTCCGGATGGACGATGCGACGCTCGCGCGCGCCGGCATCACAGCCGGGACGATCCGCCTGTCGGTCGGGCTCGAAGATGCCGACGATCTGCTCGACGATCTGAAGCGCGCGCTGCGCGTGGCTGAAAGGACCGCCTGAGATGAAGTTCGATGTCGCGGGCCGCAGCGTCTATGCCTATACCGGCGGCAAGCCCTTCGACCGTACGCTGCCCTGCATCGTCTTCATCCACGGCGCGCTGCACGACCACAGCGTGTGGAACTTGCTCGCCCGCTGGTTCGCGAACCATGGCCACGCGGTGCTGGCCATCGACCAACCCGGCCACGGCCGCAGCCCCGGGCCGCCGCTGGCAAGCGTCGAAGCGCTCGCCGATGCGACGCTCGCGCTGCTCGACGCGGCGGGCCTTGCGCAGGCTGCACTCGTCGGCCACAGCATGGGCTCGCTGATCGCGCTCGAAGCTGCGGCGCGTGCACCCGAGCGCATCACGCGGCTCGTGCTGCTCGGCGCGGCCGTACCGATGAAAGTCTCGGCGGCGCTGCTCGCCACCGCGGCCGAGAATTCGTTGCTCGCGATCGACCAGGTGAATGCCTTCTCGCATTCGGGCCTCGCCGGCAAGCCCGCCTATCCCGGCCCCGGCAACTGGCTGCACGGCGGCAATCGCGCGTTGATGCTCAAGGTCCAGGCGGGCTGCGAAGCGGTCAATCTGTTCGCCCACGACTTCGCGCTGTGCGATGCCTATGCGGGTGGCCTGGACGCGGTGGCGAAGGTGCGCTGCGCGTCGCACCTCGTGCTCGGCAGCCTCGACCAGATGGTGCCGCCTTCAGCGTCGCGAGCGGTGGCCACGGCCCTGAACGCGACGACGGTCGAAGTGCCGTGCGGCCACGCGCTGATGCAGGAAGCGCCGGACGCGACCCTGCAGGCGTTGCGCGACGCGCTGCGCTGATCCACAGTTCGAAGGGCGCGCCGGGCGAGGCGTTGCCTCACACTCACGCCGTCGTCATACCGGAGAACGGCAATGCCCAAGCCGCAAGGGACTTTTCTGCGCACCCAGGCGCCGACCAAGATCGCCCACGAAGCCAGCGCCGCCGACGCCTTGCGCCAGAAGGTCGAGGCCGACACGCGCAAGCGCAACCTCGAGTTCGCGGCGTTGATGAAGGCCAGCAATGTCGAACGGCATCTGGCCGAGATGCTGAAGCTCGCCGCAGCGCTGAAGAACTTCGGCAAGGAGCCGAGCACCAAGCAAGGCGTTCTCGTCAAGGCCCTCGGCGACACCGCCAAGCTGATCAAGAAGTTCGGCGAACTGCAGGCCAAGATCAAGACCTTCAATACCGAGCTCGGAACGCCGGCGAAAAACTTCGTCAGCGCAAGCACCAAGGCCGAGGGCGCGGCCACTGCGGCGAACATGTTGCTGGTGGTGGTGGCGCTGATCGCCTTCGTCGCGGCGGTCAAGAAGGCGGCCGGCAAATTCGGCGCCGAGCACTGAAGCTTCACTCCCGCAGAACATCCCCCAGGATCACATCGCCGAACCCGGCGCGCTCCCAGAAGCCGTGCAGCGCGCGGCCGGGTTCGAGCAGAAGTTGCCCGAGCAGGGGGCGCGCCAGCGTTATCGCGGGGTCGCACAGCAGCACGTAGCGCGGGTTCTCGGTTTCCTCGAGCCGGCCGGCCCAGTCCAGGCTCGTCAGCAGGTGCAGGATGGGTTCGATCTGCAACGGGTCGGTGCGCAGCGCGAGCGACAGGTCGTTCGCGCTCATGCCGTGGGTCGCGCCCGAGTGCGATCGCTCGAGCTGGCGCAGCACCGCGACCGCCAGATGGAACTGCGCGCCGGGCCCGTCGTGCCAGCGCGCAACGCGGCGCTGCAGGCTCGGCGCATACGCGGCGATCACCGCGCCGAGCAGCACGATGACCCAGCCGAGGTAGATCCAGATCAGAAAGATCGGCAGCGTCGCGAAAGCGCCGTAGATGAGCGCATACGACGAGACGTTGCCGAGGTACCAGCCCAGAGCGCGCTTGGCAACTTCGAAGCCAGCGGTGGCGAACAGGCCGCCGGCCCACGCGTGGCGCCACTGCACATGGGTATTGGGCGCGTAGTGGTATAGGCCGGCCAGGCCCGCGGCGAGAAAGAGAAACTGCACCGATCCGATCAGCACCGCGAGGCCGCCCGGCAGCGCGTCGACAAAGCCCTTGGACGCCGAGATCGCATACGAGGTCGCCGACAGGCTCAGGCCGAGCAGCAGCGGACCGAGCGTGGCCGCGGTCCAGTACACCAGCACGCGCTGCGCCACCGGGCGCGGAGTGCGAATGCGCCAGATGACGTTGAGCGCGCGGTCGATGGTGATCATGAGCGCCAGCACGGCCAGCACGAGCGACACCAGCCCGACCGTGCCGAGGCTGTTGGCCTGGCCGGCGAACTGCGTCACCGCGGCGAGTACCGGCCGCGCGATGCTGTCGGGAACCAGCGCCTGCAGAAAATACTTCTGCAGCACGCCTTCCAGGTTTCCGAACATCGGAAAGGCCGACAACACGGCCAGCGTCACGGTGACCAGCGGGACCAGCGAGATCAGCGTCGTGAAGGTCAGGCTGCCCGCGATCTGGCCGAGCCGGTCCTCGCGAAAGCGCAGGCGCAGCGTTCGCAAGGTCTCGAGCCAGGGCCATTGCTGCAACGCTTGCAGCAGCGGTTGCGCACGCTCGTGCAGGTTCGACTTCACACGGGTGCCGGACATCATTGCTGGCATCATAGTGACGATGTCCCCGACCCCTGCCACCGTCAATACCGCGCTCGCCGCATCGGCTCCGCCGGCCACCGCGGCACGTGCGCGCATCGTCGCGATCGCGTGCGTGCTGGCGCTGATTGCGCTCGGTCTGGCGTGGGAGCTGTGGCTCGCGCCGACCGGGCGCGGCACGCTGGCGCTGAAGGTCTTGCCGCTCGTCCCCGCCCTGCCGGGATTGCTGCGTCAGCGCATGTATACCTTTCGCTGGCTGAGCCTGCTGGTGTGGCTGTATGTCACCGAAGGCCTGGTGCGCGCCACCAGCGAGCGCGGCATCGGCGCAGCGCTCGCTTCGATCGAAGTCGTGCTGTCCGTGCTGCTGTTCGCGGCCTGCGCGGTGTATGTGCGCTCGCGGCTGGCTGCGCCGCGCCCGGCATGAGTACGCTGATCGAAGCGCTGCGCAAGGCGGTCGGCGCGGCGCAGGTGCTGACCGACGGCGATCTGTCGGCCTACGAATCGGACTGGCGTCAGCGCTACCACGGCAAGGCGCTGGCGGTGGTGCGGCCCGGCACGACCGACGAGGTTGCCGCCGTGGTCCGGGCCTGCGCGAGCCACGCCGCCACGATCGTTCCGCAAGGCGGCAACACCGGCCTCGTCGGTGGCTCGGTGCCCGATGCGAGCGGCACGCAGGTGCTGCTGAGCATGTCGCGAATGAAGCGCGTGCGCGAAGTCGACGCCGCCAATTCGACCCTCACCGCAGAGGCCGGCTGCATCCTGCAGACCCTGCAGGAAACCGCCGCTGCGCACGGATTGCTGCTGCCGCTCAGCCTGGCCGCCGAAGGCAGTTGCAGCCTCGGCGGCAACCTCGCGACGAACGCCGGTGGCACCCAGGTGCTGCGCTTCGGCAATGCGCGCGACCTGTGCCTCGGGCTCGAAGTCGTCACCGCGCAGGGCGAGATTTGGAACGGACTGTCGGGACTGCGCAAGGACAATACCGGCTACGACCTGCGCGATCTGTTCATCGGCAGCGAGGGCACGCTCGGCATCATCACGGCGGCGACCATGAAGCTCTTTGCGCGCCCGGCTGCCGTCACGACCGCGCTGGCCAGCGTCGCCACGCTCGGGGCCGCGGTCGCGCTGCTGCAGCAGGCCCAGGCACGGCTCGGGCCGGCACTTACTGGCTTCGAGGTGATGAACCGCTTCGCCCTCGGCCTGGTGCGGACGCACTTTCCGCAGCTCACTCAGCCGTTGCCCGCCGCCGCATGGACCGTGCTGCTCGAACAATCGGACAGCGAGAGCGAGGCACATGCCGGCGCGCGCTTCGAGGCACTGCTCGAAGCCGCGCTGGCCGACGCAACGATCGACGACGCCGCGGTCGCCGCGAGCAGCGCCCAGTCGCGTGCGATGTGGCACCTGCGCGAATCGATTCCGCTCGCCCAGCAGCAGGAAGGGCCGAATATCAAGCACGATATTTCGCTGCCGATCTCGCGCGTGGTCGACTTCGTCGGCGCGACCGATGCTGCCTTGCAGGCCGCGCTGCCGGGCGTTCGGCTGGTCGATTTCGGCCACCTCGGCGATGGCAACCTGCACTACAACGTGCAGGCACCACCCGGTATCGGCGCGGCGGACTTCGTGGACGCGCACGAAGCGCAGGTCAACCGCCTCGTCTACGACGCGGTCGGCGAGCGCGGCGGATCGATCTCGGCCGAGCACGGCATCGGCGCCTTGAAGCGCGACCAACTCGCACACCGAAAGTCGCCGGTCGCGCTCGGCCTCATGCGAGCGATCAAATCGGCGCTTGATCCGCACGGGCGGATGAATCCGGGGCGGGTCCTCTGACGTTTGTCGACGCTGCGGCGATTCGGCCAGCGTCTCGGACGCTCCGCTGCGGTTATTGCAACGGGCCCTTCAATGCCGGCGGCACCGGCACCGAGACAACCTCGATGCCTTCCTCGCGCAAGGCCTGTGCATCCTCGGCCGAAGCCCGGCCGCGGATGCCGCGCTCGGGTGTCTCGCCATAGTGGATGCGGCGCGCCTCCTCTGGAAAGCGCTCGCCGACATCCTCGGTATTCGCGAGCATGCGCTTGACGGTGTGCATCCAGCGCTGTTGAACATCCACTGCGCCGGTGACTTGAATCGCGGGCGCCTCGCGCAGGTTGGCGACATTCAGGCGCGGCGCGCTGGGGCGCTTTTCGATCGCGGTGTCGTCGCAGAACGGGCAGCCGATCAGGCCGCGGCCGACCTGCGTTTGAAAATCTTCCTCGGAGCCGAACCAGCCTTCGAACAGGTGGCCTTCGCTGCAGCCGAGGTTCAATACCTTCATGGCCGCGATTATCGGGCCGGCCCGGTCACGCTGCGTCCGTCCAGGCGAGGGTCCAGGCGCCGGCGCGCCAGTTCTGCAACCATGAAAGGCCGATCAGCGTCTTCGCATCGGTCACCTCGCCACGCCGCGCGGCGCCGGCCAACTCGGCCTCGGACAACGTGAGCACCTCGAGAAATTCACCCACGTCCAGCCGGGCCGGGCCTGCCGCCAGATCGCGCGCGAACCAGATTTCGATCGCCTCGTTCGAGTAGGCGATGGCGTTGTGGACGACGCCTGCGCGTGCCCATTTGCGCGCCCGATAGCCGGTTTCCTCGGCAAGTTCGCGCACCCCGCAGGCGAGCGGCGCCTCGCCCGGGTCGAGCTTGCCGGCGGGGAATTCAAGCATTGCGCGGCCAAGCGGATAGCGCCATTGCCGCTCCATCACGAGACGGCCGTCGTCGAGCAACGGAACCACCATGACCGCACCCGGATGGCGGATGTATTCGCGCGTCGCCTCGCTCGCATCGGGCAGGCGCACAAGGTCCTGGCGGACGTCCAGGAAATGGCCCTGGTAGACCTGCCGCGATGCGACGGGCGACTCGCGCAGGTGCGCGTCGGGATCGTTTGCGCCCGTCGGATCGGCCTGCACGGCGCTCAGGTCGCGAGCGTCTTGACGATGGCCTGCGCGCACCAGGTCATGAGGCCGCCCGGCAGCAGGCCGAGGACGAGTACCGCCAGGCCGTTGATCGACAGCACCGCACGCACGTCGAAGCTGCTTGTGATCGGCGCGGTATCGGTCGGCTCGTCGAAGAACATCACCTTGACGAGGCGCAGGTAGTAGAACGCGCCGACCAGCGACAGCAACACCGCCACCACGGCGAGCGCGATATAGCCGGTGCCGTTGGTCGACACCAGCGCCTGCAGAACCGACAGCTTGGCGTAGAAACCCACGGTGGGCGGCAGGCCGGTGAGCGACACCATGAAAATCGCCATCACGAAAGCGAACCACGGGCTGCGCCGCGCGAGGCCCTTGAAATCGTCGATCTGCTCGGCCTCGAAACCCTGGCGCGACAGCAGCATCACGAGGCCGAAGGTGCCGAGCGTCGTCAGCACGTAGGTGATGGCGTAGAACATCGACGAGCTGTACGCGTTGGCGGCCGACAGGGTATTGGCGCCGACCACGCCCGAGCACAGGCCGAGCAGGAGAAAACCGACCTGCCCGATGGTCGAGTAGCCGAGCATGCGCTTGATATTGGTCTGGGCGATCGCCGCGAGGTTGCCGAGCGCCATCGAGCCGACCGACAGCACGACCAGCATCTGCTGCCAGTCGACCGCCATTCCGAGCATGCCCTCGACCAGCAATCGGATGGTGATCGCGAACGCGGCCAGCTTGGGCGCGCCGGCGATGAGCAGCGTGACCGCAGTCGGTGCACCCTGGTACACATCGGGGATCCACATGTGGAAGGGCACCGCGCCGAGCTTGAAGGCGAGCCCGGAGACGACGAAGACGGTGCCGAGGATGAGCACGGCGCGGTTGATCTGGCCGGAGCCGATCGCCTTGAAGACCTCGCTGATATCGAGCGAGCCGGTCGCGCCGTACATCATCGACAGCCCGTAAAGCAGGAAGCCGCTGGCCAGCGCCCCCAGCACGAAATATTTCATCGCCGCTTCGGTGGCCGGTGCGTGGTCGCGGCGCATCGCAGTCAGTGCATACAGGCTGAGCGACATCAGCTCGAGGCCGAGGTAGACGACCAGGAAGTTGTTCGCCGACAGCATGACCGAGATGCCCAGCAGGCTGAAGATCGAAAGCGTGAAGAGCTCGCCCTTGAGCATGTCGCGCGACGCCGCATACGGCCGCGCATAGACCAGCGACACCATCACGGCCAGGCTCGCGAAGGCGCCGAGCAGATGCCCCATCGGGTCGGCGACCACCATGCGCTGCATCGCATAGACGGTGCTGCCGCGGTCGAACTCGAGCAGATGCAGCGCGGCGACCACCGCCAGCGTCGCCTGCGTCAGCAGGTAGGTAGGCAGGCGGCGCGGGTCGGCGACCCAGAGGTCGACCATCGCGATCACGCAGCCCATCACGAGCAGCACGAGCTCGGGGTAGACAGCCTGCCAGTTCATCGAATTCATGGGTGTGGGGTTCCGGAACCGGTCGGGTCAGCCAGGCAGCTTGGGCTGCGAGACATGGCGCATGAGCTGGATCACCGAGGCGTGCATCGCGTCGGTCAGGGGCTTGGGATACAGGCCGACCGCCAGCACCGCGACGGCCAGGGCGCCGAGCATCGCGAACTCGCGCCTGCCGATGTCGACCAGATCGCGAACATGGTGGTTGGCGATCGCACCGAAATAGACGCGCTTGACCATCCACAGCGTATAGGCGGCGCCGAAGATGAGCGTGGTGGCCGCCGCCGCGGCGAGCCAGAAATTCACCTTGACCGCGCCAAGGATGACCATCCACTCGCCGACGAATCCGCTGGTGCCCGGCAGGCCGCAGTTGGCCATCGCGAACAGCACCGCGAAGCTCGCGAACTTCGGCATCGTGTTTGCAACGCCACCGTAGGCCGCGATATCGCGCGAATGAACGCGGTCGTAGAGCACGCCGATGCACAGGAACATGGCGCCCGAGATGAAGCCGTGCGAGAGCATCTGGACGATCGCGCCCGAAATGCCGAGCTCGTTGCCGACGCCGCGCGAGTCGAACAGGAAGAAGCCGAGCGTCACGAAGCCCATGAGGGCGATCGACGAATAGGCGACCAGCTTCTTCATGTCGGTCTGCACCAGCGCGACGAGGCCGATATAGACGACCGCGATCAGCGACAGCGCGACCATCAGCCAGGCCCACTGGTGGCTGGCGTCGGGCGTGATCGGCAGCGAGAAGCGGACGAAGCCGTAGCCGCCGAGCTTGAGCATGATGGCCGCCAGCACCACCGAGCCGCCGGTCGGCGCCTCGACGTGGGCGTCGGGCAACCAGGTATGCACCGGCCACATCGGCACCTTGACCGCGAAGGCGAAGAAGAAGGCGAAGAAGAGCAGCGTCTGCGCGTGCGCCGCGAGCGGCAGCCGGTGCCAGGTGAGGATGTCGAAGCTGCCGCCCGACTTGT
>JBDSEG010000351.1:0-5571 GCA_039920165.1 Burkholderiaceae bacterium | reverse complement strand
AGGCCGAAGCGGCAGGCCTGGAAGCGGTTGTAGGTGTAGACGAGGTAGTCGTCTTCGGCCGGTTCGAACGGCCGCGCTTCGCGCAGGTGGCGGCAGATGCATTGCAGGTAGCACGCCAGCGCCGCGGCCCTCTCGACCGTGAGCGGCGTATCGCACACCCGCAGCTCGATGGTGCCGAATTCCGGCTTGGGGCGGATATCCCAGTAGAAATCCTTCATCGACCGGACCACGCCGGTGCTGGTCATCTTGTCGAAATATTTTCCGAAATCGTCCCAGGTCAGGCAGAACGGCGCCCGACCGGCGAGTGGAAACGCCGAGATCGAATTGAGGCGCGCCGAGTCGAAACCGGTGTCGTCGCCTTGCACGAAGGGCGACGAGGCGCTGAGCGCGATGAAGTGCGGCACATAGCGCGACAGCGCGTGCAGTAGCCACAGCGCGCGGTCGCCGTCCTCGCAGCCGACGTGCACATGCTGGCCGAACACCGTGAACTGCTTGGCCAGGTAACCGTAGAGCTCGCTGATGTAGTGGAAGCGCTCGGTCGGGAAGATCTTCTGCTGGCTCCAGTGCTGGTAGGGGTGCGTGCCGCCACCGGCAATGCCGATCGAGAGCTTGCGTGCGCCGCGCGAGAGCTGCCCGCGCAGATCGAGCAGTTCGGCCAGCAGGCCCTGATGCTCGCGCTGGATCGAAGTCCCGATCTCGATCATGCTGCGTGTGATCTCGGGCTTCACGTCCCATGCGCCGCTGTGGCCCTCGAGCACGCGCAGCAGGTCTTCGGCCTGCGGCTCGAGGTCGAAATCGTGGCTGCCGACGAGCTGCAGTTCGAGCTCGACACCGAGCGTGAGGGGCTGCGAGGTGGTGAAGTCCTGCAGCGCCAGGGCGGGGTTCGGTTCGGTATCCATCAGGCCGTGTTCTCGTGCGCCACCTGGCGCAGCGCGATCGAGGTCCATACCGGACCGGTGAGCTGCATCAGCGTGGTCGCGACCAGCAATGCCTGCAGCGCAAAGGCATCGACGCCGGGCAGGTTGGCCGCGCCGCCGAAGGTGTCGACAGCCAGCAGCACCGCGAGGCTGCTCATCGGCTGCAGCGCGAGCGTCAGCGCGCCAGCCTGGCGCCACCCAAGGCCCGACAGTCGCGCCAGGCCCGCGACCGCCAGCGCGCTGCCGGCGAGCCGCGCGGCGATGAGCGCCAGCACCCACGGCCACAGCGTCTGCGCGCCGTCGACGCTGAAGAGCAGCCCGGTGCTGATGAACAGCATCACGTTCAGGACCGCGCCGGCCGAACCCAGGTGTGGCTCGACCGTGAGGCCGTGGCGCATGCGCTCGCGTGCCGTCATGCCGGCCACGAGCAGAGCGAGCAGGGGCGAGAGCTTCCAGTGCGCGGCGAGCAGGCTCGCGCTGATGACGAGGGCGATCTGCAGCACCGGCATCGCCGGCGTGCCGCGAACGAGCGCGCTCAACCGATCGAGCACGAAGCCGCCCGCCAGCCCAAGCAGGAAGGAGCCGCTGACGACCCAGGCCGAGCTCGCCATCGCCGTCAGCCATTCGTCGCGCGCGCTGTCTATGTCCGACGCGAGCAGCACGCCGCACAACTTGATACCGAGCACCGCGACGACGCTGTTGATCGCCGCCATCAGCAGCACGCGCTCGGTCACCTGGCCGCGAGACTTCGTTTCGTGCACCACCGCCAGCACGATGACCGGCGAGGTCGACAGTGCCACCACGCCGGCCAGCGCCGCCGAGCCGAGCGGAACGTCGAAGGCGAGCAGCGCGGCCGTCGCGAGCGTGCCGCACAAGACCGCCTGCAAGATACAGCTCAATGCAAGCCACGGGTTGTCGAACAGCCAGCGCGGCCGGATGCGCGTACCGAGCTCGAACAGCAGCGCGCCGATCGCCAGGTCGATCAGCGGCTTCCAGCCGGTGAGTTCGCGCGGGTCGAGCACGCGCAGCACCAGCGGACCCGCGAGCGCGCCCATCAGCATGTGGCCGCAGATTCGCGGCACGCGCCAGGCGCGGTGCAGCACCTCGGCCAGCACCACCGCGGCGAGCATCATCACGGCGATGCCCAGCACCGGGTCGGCGCGCAGCGCGTCGAGCGACCACAAGGCGTCGGCAGACAGCGAAGCGGGCCAGGAGGGGGCGGGAAGCGGGTTGGACGTTGGCATCGCGGCGCGAGTCTAGTGGCGCGAAAGTCCTTGCGCGATCGGGCGGTTTCGGGCAGCGCGCGATGCCTCGAGGCGAGGGCAGAGGCGGCCAAGATCTGGTCCGACGAAGAGCGCCTGGAGTTCTTCGCCTGGGTCGACAACGAACCCGAAGCAGGAACAGTCATTCCGCAAAGTGGCGGATGTCGCAAGGTTCGGTGGTCACGCCGGGCATGGGAAAGCAGGGCTGAGCCCGGGCCATCTACTTCGCGCGGCTGAAGGGGAGTGTCCGAATTTCTGTGTTCGAGGCAGTTTGTTAATTTGCGAGACAGGCGCGTCGCCGCGCGCATAACACTGGCCGTGACCTACACCGCCCGCGCCCACCACACCCCAAACCACTCCCGCTCATCCGTCCAATGCCGCGTCGCTTCGAAGCCCGCCTCGCGCAGCAGCGCGGCAAACCCTTCGAGAGTGTGCTTGTAGGAATTCTCGGTGTGGATGCGCTCGCCTTCGGCGAAGCCGCGCTCGCCGCCTTCCCATCGCACGGTAAGATCCTCGCGCGCTTCAAGATGCATCTCGATGCGCGACTGAGCTACATCGAAGAAGGCAACGTGCCGCCACTCTCGCGGGTCGAAATCGCTGCCGATCAGCCGGTTCAGATAGCGCAGCAGATTCAGGTTGAAGGCCGCGGTGACGCCGAGCGCATCGTCGTAAGCGGGCTCGAGGATCTCGGCCGGCTTGACCAGGTCGACGCCGATCAGCAGCCCGCCGCCGCTCGCGCGCTCGCGGAGGCGGCGCAGGAAGGTGAGTGCCTGCGGGCGGGTGAAATTGCCGATGCTCGAACCCGGATAGAAAAAAACCGGCCGGCCTTCGCAGGCCTCGGCGGGCAGGTCGAGCGCATTCGAGAAATCCAGGCCGATGCCCAGCGTGGACAGGCGCGGATGCTGGCGCGCCAGCGCCGCCAGAGCATCGCGCAAAAAGTCGACGGAGATATCGACTGCCACATAGCGGCGCGCATCGAGCAGCGTGAGCAGCTTGGCCGCCTTGGCACAGTTGCCGGCGCCCAGGTCGATGAGCGTCGCGCCGGCACCGATCGCCTGCGCCATGGCCGGGCCGTCGGCCTGGAATATCGCCGACTCGGTGCGGGTCGGGTAGTACTCGGGCAGTTCGGTGATGGCCTCGAACAGGCGCGAGCCGAGCGCGTCGTACAGAAATTTCGGCGCGACCTGCGCCACCGGCTGGAGCAGGCCCTGCACGAGTTCGGCCCGCAGCTCGGCCGCGTCCTCTCGGTGCAGCTGGATGAAGCGGGGCGAAGGTGATGGGTCGAAGGTCATGTCGGGAGTCCTCGGATCGGGCCGCCGGGCCGCAGCGGACAGCAGGTTGCCACGGTTTTGCCTAAGATGCGCGGCCCGAGGGCATGGTGCGTGCCCGAGCCAGCCTTCATCTATCCGGAGCCCTGCCATGAATCGATCCACTCTTCTGCGCGGCCTGCTGGCCGTGGCCGTGCTCGGCGTTGCAGCTATTGCGAATGCGCAGCAAGTGCTTCGCGTGACCGCCATCCCCGACGAATCGCCGACCGAGCTGGCGCGCAAATTTGCGCCGCTCGGCAAATATCTCGAGTCGCGCCTTGGCATGAAGGTCGAGTGGACGCCGGTTACCGACTACGCCGCCGCGGTCGAAGCGCTCGTCAACAGGAAGATCGACCTGGCCTGGTTCGGCGGCTTCACGTTCGTGCAGGCGTCGGTGAGATCGGGCGGCAAGGTGATCCCGCTGGTTCAGCGCGAGGAGGACGCATCGTTCAAGTCGGTCTTCATCACGAGCAAGGGCAGCGGCATCACCAGGCTCGAGGATCTGAAGGGCAAGACGCTGAGCTTCGGCTCGCAGTCGAGCACCTCGGGCCACCTGATGCCGCGCAGCTTCCTGCTCGCCGCCAAGATCGATCCCGACAGGGACCTGAAGCGCGTCAGCTTCTCGGGTGCGCACGACGCCACCATCGCAGCCGTGGCCAGCGGCAAGGTCGATGCCGGCGCGCTGAATATCTCGGTGTGGAACAAGTTTCTCGAAGACAAGAAGGTCGACCCGGCCGAGGTCGTAGTGTTCTATACGACGCCGAGCTACTATGACTACAACTGGTCGGTGCATGCCGATACGCCAGCTGCACTCCGCGAGAAGATCGCCAAAGCCTTCACCGATCTGAATGCATCGACGCCCGAAGGCGCCGAGCTGCTCAAGACGCAGCGCGCGACGAAGTTCATTCCGACCCAATTCGAGAACTACGCCGGCATCAGGGTTGCGGCCGAGAACGCCGGCCTGTTGAAATCGGACCGCTGAAGCAAGTCCACCGATACGCCTCACGCGCAACGCCCGCGCCGTTTGACCTCCCACCTCCAGCTAGAGGCGCTGAGCGTTCGCCACCCGGCGGCGCGCGGCGCTGCGCTCGCGCTCGAGGCGGTGTCGTTCGCGGTGCAGCGCGGCGAGATCGTCGCGGTGATCGGCCCGTCGGGCGCGGGCAAGACGACGCTGCTGCACGCGATCGCATGCGCCATCGCGCCGGTCGGTGGCCGCCTGATGGTGATGGGCCGCGACCCGTGGTCGCTGTCGCGGCGCGAACTGCACCGGCTGCGCGGTCGGCTCTTCCTCGCACCGCAGGTGCCGCCGCTGCCACCGCGCCAGCGCGTCGTCACCGCGGTCCTGGCCGGGCGGCTCGCAGCCTGGGGCTTCGCGAAGAGCCTGCGCTCGCTGTTTTATCCGGTCGATATCGCGGCGGCCGAGCGCGCGCTGGCGCGCTTTGATCTGGCCGAAAAGCTGTTCGAACGCGTCGATCGCCTCTCGGGCGGCGAACGCCAGCGCGTCGGCCTCGCACGCTTGCTGGTTTCCGGAGCCGAGCTGGTGCTGGTCGACGAGCCGCTCTCGGCGCTCGACCCGACCCGCGCGGCGCAGGCCATCGCGAGCCTGTGCACGTCGGCGCGCGATGCTCGCGCTACGCTCGTCACCACGCTGCACCAGGTCGAGGTCGCCCGCGCGAGCTTCGAGCGCATCGTCGCACTGCGCGATGGCCGGGTCGCCTTCGACCTGCCGGCCGCGCAGGTGAGCGACGTGATGCTGCGCGATCTGTATGCCGATCACGAGGAAGAACTGACCAGCGATTTCGCCGGCGCCGCGCCGTTCGTCGACCCGGTGCCGGCAGAGACGCCGCGTGCGTTGACGTGTCGGTGAGATTGAGAAGAGTGATGCGCAGCGACGTGAGTGACTCCCTCTCCCTCTGTAAGAGGGCGGGGGCGGAGGGCTGCGCAGCAGCATCCGGCTTGTGCGTGGCCCCTTGTATCTTCCACCTCGAGAGTTTCGAGGCTTTGATTTCGGACCTTTGTTTTGTGTCGTGGTGGCAGGCTGTGGGCAAGTGTGCAGAGGTAGGCGCGGTGGGCAACGCGCAGCGT
>JBDSEG010000350.1:0-5312 GCA_039920165.1 Burkholderiaceae bacterium | reverse complement strand
GCTGCTCCATGAATTCGGCGCGGTCGTAGGCCGCGCCGAGCGGCCCCGACTTGCCGTGCGCAAGCTGCGCCTCGATCACATCGGCCGGAACGTCGAGCTTCTCCACCATGATGGTGCGAGCCATCGCGCGGAAGCCATGCGGCGTCATCTCGTCGTTGGTGTAACCCATCCGTCGAAGTGCGGTGCGCAGTGTGTTCTCGCTCATCGGACGCTCGCCGGTGAGAAGGCTTGGAAAGACGTAGCGGCCATGGCCTGTCAGCGGCTCAAGGTCGTCGAGCACGGCGACCGCCTGTCTCGGCAACGGCACCAAATGCGGCCGGCCGTTGGCCTTGCCGTGGACAGTGCGCTTCATCTTCGAAGCCGGGATCGTCCAGAGGGCTCCGTCGATCTCGGCCCACTCCATCTGCCGGATGTTGCCGGGCCGCTGGAAAAGCATGGCCGCCAAGCGCAGTGCCGCACGAGTCGTCGGGTGGCCGGTGTAGGCCAGGATCGATCGCATCAGGTCGCCGGCCTGCCTGGGCTCGACTACCGCAGCCATGTGCTTGACGTTGATCGTCTTCAACGCGCCGGCCAGGTCGCCCGCCGGGTTGCGTTCGCAACGGCCGGTCTGCACGCCGTAGCGAAACACTTGGCCGGCGGTCTGGCGCAGCGTATGGGCTGTCTCGTTGGCTCCCCTGCCCTCGATCCGCCGCAGGGTCTGCAACAGTAGCGGCGCGGTGATCTCAGGCAGTGACAGGGCGCCGATCCAGGGGAACAGGTCCTTCTCCATGCGCTCGATCCAGCGCGCGCCGTACTGGGCGCTCCAGCCGCTCGCCTTGGCGGCGTATAGCTCGCGTGCCACCGCCTCGAAGGTCGCGTCGCGCTGAACGGCGTTGGTCAGCTTGTCGAGCCGGCGGCGTTGAACTGGATCCGTACCCTGACTGTGCAGACGGCGTGCATCGTCGCGCGCATGGCGCGCCCCCTTGAGCGAGGTTTGCGGATAGCTGCCGAGCGCGAGCCGCTTCTCCTTGCCGCCGAACAGGTACTTCCAGAACCAGCGTTTGCTGCCGCTGGGCGCGACCTCAAGGTACATGCCGCCCGCATCGGTAAAACGTGCGCGGGGCTTGTCAGGCGGACAGGTTGCGTGCTTACAGGCGGGATCGGTTAGTGGCATGGGGAACAAACTCGTCGGGGAACACGAAAACTCGTGTTGTTCCCCGGTTTGTACCCCTTGTTCCCCTGCAACGCAATGTCACGTCGTGACACGTAATGATTTAACTGTCCAGGATAAGCCGTTGATTCGGAACAAACAATGACTCGTGGTGACGCGTCATGAATTGTTCTAATGGCCTGCCCGGAGGGACTTGAACCCCCGACCTGCGGCTTAGAAGGCCGCTGCTCTATCCAGTTGAGCTACGGGCAGAGGGGCCTGAGAGTGTGAGAGTCTTCGCTCATGCCCGCTCGTCTCGCCCAAAGCCGCTCGCTCGTCGTCGCAAATGCTCGCCATAGCCCGAGCTGTGGCTTTGCTTTGCGCCTAGATCGGACACCTTTGGGCGCGCCTCTCGGGCACGCCCGAAAAACTCTCACGCTCTGAGGCGATGCGAACGTGGTCGGGGCGGCGGGATTCGAACTCGCGACCTACTGGTCCCAAACCAGTTGCGCTACCAGGCTGCGCTACGCCCCGAAGCGCGCAATTGTACGCATCGACCTTGCGCAGTCCCCCGCACGAAGCGCTCAGGCCGACAACTGCGCCCACGCCTTGTCCAGGCGCTTGACGCTGACCGGCTGCGGCGTTCGCAGCTCCTGCGCGAAAAGGCTTACGCGCAACTCTTCGAGCAGCCAGCGGAACTCTTCGAGCCGCGCATCGGCAACGCCTTTGCGCTCGGCCAGATGGCGCCAGAAGCGTGACTCGAGCGGGCGCAGTTCGGCCAGGCGCTGGGCGTCACGAGCCGGGTCGGCGCGCAGCTTGTCCAGCCGCATCACGATGGCCTTCAGATAGCGCGGCAGGTGCGCGAGCTGCGCCCACGGCGTGCCCGCGAGGAAGCGTGGCGGCACCAGACGGGCCAGTTGCGCGGCGATATCGTCGGCCGCTGCCTTGGTCGCTCGCGCATCCTTCAGCTTGCGCAATGCGGCCGAATGGTCGACAAGGACGCCCGCGGCGGTGCGCGCCACTTCGCCGGCGATGAGGTTGAAGCGCCCTCGCCCTTCGTCGATGCGGCGCGCGAAAGAGGCCGCATCGGTGGGTAGCGGATCGGCGAGAAAGGCGCGGTCAAGTGCGAGCTCGACGATCTGCGAACGCAGCTCGTCGATGCCGCGGCCGGTCTGCAGATAGGCGACCGCCATCTGCTGCAGGTCGGGGATATTCTTTTCGAGATATTTGATGGCATCGCGCAGTTGCAGCGCGACCAGCCGGCGCAGTCCGGCGCGGTGCTGGCGCTGGGCGACCTCGGGCTCGTCGAAAACCTCGATCTCGACATGCGTGAGCTTGTCGATCAGCGCCGGAAAGCCGATCAGAACCTGCCCGGCCTTGCGGATTTCCATCAGCTCGGGCAGCTCGCCGAAGGTCCAGGCGGTGTAGATCGATGGCCCTTCGCTCCGACCCTCTCTTGCGCGCGGGAGAGGGAGGGATGCTGCGCTGCTGCTGCCCCCTCTCCCGCTGCCGGAAGAAGGTTGGGGTGAGGGCTGAGCAGCGGCCACCTTCAACCCCGCCAGCGCCTGAAAGGCCGACCTCGCCTGCCCTCCGAGCTCGGCTTTCAGCGCGGCGAGGTTGCGGCCCATTCCGAGCTGGCGACCGTGCTCGTCGACGATGCGCAGATTCATCAGCAGATGGTTCGGCAGCTGTTCGAGCTTGAAGTCGGCGCGCTGCACGTCGAGCTGGGTCTTGGCGCGAACATGGTCGAGCACCGCATCGACGAGGCCGCCTTCGGCAAACCGCGTTTCGGTCGCGAAGCGATCCACCGATTCCGGCAGCGGCAGCAAACGCGAACGCGGGCGCTGCGGCAGGCTTCTGAAGAGCGCCAGCACCTTGTCCTTCAACATCCCCGGCACGAGCCACTCGCAGCGCCCTTCGCCGATTTGGTTCAGCGCATAGATCGGCACCGTCACCGTGAGGCCGTCCTTCGCATCGCCGGGCTGGTGCAGATAGCTCGCAGTGCAGTCGATGCCGCCGAGCCGGAGCGTCTTCGGAAACGCCGCACTCGTGATACCGGCCGCCTCGTGGCGCATCAGCTCCTCGCGCGTCAGCAGCAGCAAGCGCGGCTGGCGCTTCGACTCCTCGCCATACCAGCGTTCGAAGCTGTGGCCGCTGTGCACGTCGGCCGGTAGCTGGGCATCGTAGAAGGCGTGGATCAGGTTGTCGTCGACCAGCACATCCTGGCGGCGCGACTTGTGCTCGAGCTCCTCGACCTGCGCGATCAGCCTGCGGTTGGCGGCCAGGAACGGCAAGCGCGTTTCCCAGCCATCCGAAACCAGCGCCTCGCGGATGAAGATCTCACGCGCCGCAACCGGATCGACCTGGCCGAAATTGACCCGCTTGTTGGCATAGACGACCAGGCCATAAAGCGTCGCGCGTTCGAGCGCGATCACCTCGGCCGCCTTCTTTTCCCAGTGCGGCTCCAGCAGTTGCGTCTTGATGACGTGGCCGGCGATGCGCGGCAGCCATTGCGGCTCGATCGCGGCGATGCCGCGGCCGAACAGCCGTGTCGTCTCGACGAGTTCGGAGGCGACGATCCAGCGCCCCGGTTTCTTGGACAGGTGCGCGCCCGGGTGCTTGTAGAAGCGGATGCCGCGCGCCCCGAGGTAGGAATCGTCGTCCTCGCTCTTCAGGCCAATGTTGCCGAGCAGCCCGGCCAGCACCGACAAGTGCAGCTGTTCGTAGCTCGCCGGCAGTGTGTTGAGCCGCCATTTGTGCTCGGCGACTACCGTGTGCAGCTGCGAATGGATATCGCGCCACTCGCGCACGCGGCGCGGCGAGATGAAGTTCTCGCGCAGGGTCTGCTCCTGCTTACGCTGCGAGATCTTGTGAATCGGCGCGGTCGACGCGACGGCCGCATCGCCGGCGATGTGCCCGGTCCGCAAGCCTTCGAGCCAACGCCACAGCTTCACGTCGCCGACGAATTCGCTCTTGTCGTCGTCGAATTTCCGGTGCGCTGCATCGGCGGCAGCCTGCTGTTCGAGCGGGCGGTCGCGCACATCCTGCACAGTGAAAGCGCTGGCGATGATCAGCACCTCGCCCAAGGCCTCGCGCGTGCGTGCTTCCAGGATCATCCGTCCCACCCGCGGGTCGAGCGGCAACTGCGCAAGCTCACGGCCGATCGGCGTAAGCGCGTTGTCGTCGTCGACCGCACCGAGCTCGGCCAGCAACTGGTAGCCGTCGGCGATGGCCCGCTTGGGCGGCGGCTCGAGAAAGGGAAAGTCCTCGACGCTGCCGAGCGTGAGCGACTTCATCCGCAGGATCACGCCGGCCAGCGACGAGCGCAGGATTTCGGGGTCGGTAAAACGCGGACGCTTGGCAAAGTCGGCCTCGTCGTACAGGCGGATGCAGATGCCGTCGGCCACGCGCCCGCAGCGACCGGCGCGCTGGCTGGCCGCCGCCTGGCTGACGGGCTCGACCAAGAGCTGTTCGACCTTGCTGCGGTAGCTGTAGCGCTTGATGCGCGCGGTACCGGGATCGATGACGTAGCGAATGCCGGGCACGGTCAGCGAAGTCTCGGCGACGTTGGTGGCCAGAACGATGCGCCGTGCGCTGTGGCTGTCGAACACACGGTCCTGCTCAGACTGGCTCAGCCGCGCGAAGAGCGGGACGACCTCGACGCCGGGCGGGTGGTGCTTGCGCAAGTGCTCGGCGGCCTCGCGGATTTCGCGCTCGCCGGGCAGGAAGACGAGCACGTCGCCGCTGCCACCGTGTTGGTTGCGCCAGAGCTCGTCGACCGCATCGCCGATGGCGTTGTTGAGGTCGTACTCACGACTCTCTTCGAACGGACGCCAGCGCTGCTCGACCGGGAACAAGCGCCCCGAGACCTGGATCACCGGCGCCGGCACGTCGCCCTGCGCGAAGTGACGCGCGAAGCGGTCGGCGTCGATGGTCGCCGAGGTGACGATCACCTTCAGGTCGGGCCGGCGCGGCAATACTTGCCGCAGATGCCCGAGCAGGAAGTCGATGTTCAGGCTGCGCTCGTGCGCCTCGTCCACGATGATCGTGTCGTAGGCGCGCAGCAACGGGTCGCTTTGCGTTTCGGCGAGCAGGATGCCGTCGGTCATCAGCTTGACGCTGGCGCCGGGCTGCAGCCGGTCCTGGAAGCGCACCTTGTAGCCGACCACGTCGCCGAGCGGCG
>JBDSEG010000349.1:0-5797 GCA_039920165.1 Burkholderiaceae bacterium | reverse complement strand
CGTTACGCCGGCATAGCGCTGCTCCAGATCGGCGAGCGCGAGCGTGATCGAGCCCTGACCAGTCTCGGGCAGCAGCACGCGGGCTTGCGAATGCGCGGCATCGAAGCCGAGCAGCACGCAGGCGCGGTTGTCCTTGAGCACGACGATCGCAGGCAGCGCGGCAGCGTCGATCCGCTTGAGCGGCAGGCGCTGCAGCTTGGACGACATGCCGGCGCGCGCCGCTGCGCGTTCGGCGAGGTCGAGGGACAGCGCGTGCGACTGCAGCGGCAGACCCGCCGACAGCGAGGCACGCGACGCGGCCTGGCCGTGCAGGCGGCAGATCTCGACCAGGCAGTCGAGCAGCGGTTCGGGGTGGATCAGATCCTCGCGCAGCCGCGTCGTCGCTGCGGCGGCAGCATTGCCCGAAGACGGTTGCGGGCTCGGCATCGATGACGCGCGCGGCGGTGCGGCGGGCGGGGCGAGGAGGGGCTCGGGAGTGGCAGTGGTCATCGGCGCAAAGGGGAAGCTCAGCCTATATCGGCACTGTGCAACTCGAATTGACCCCGGCGCCGGTCTTGGAAATAGTGCTCGAGCGTGACGCGCACGGTTCGAAAGGCGAGCTCGTCCCAGGGAATCTCATCTTCGCGGAAGAGTTGCGCCTCGATCGTTTCAGGGCCGGGCGCGAACACGGTGTCGAGCAATCGGGCACGGAAATACAGGTGAAGCTGTCCGACCCGGACCACGTTCAGAAACGTGAACAAGCCTTGCAATTCGATGTGCGCGCCGGCCTCTTCGACGGTCTCGCGCAGCGCGCCCTCGGCTGCCGTCTCGCCGAGCTCCATGAAGCCGGCAGGCAGAGTCCAGTAGCCGTACCGCGGCTCGATATTGCGCCGGCACAGCAGAACCTGGTCCTGCCAGGCCGGCACGGTGCCGACGACGTTGAGCGGATTCTCGTAGTGCACCGCGCCGCAGCCCGTGCAGGTCGCGCGCTCGCGGTTGTCGTCGGCCGGAATCCGGTATTCGGTCGCCGCGCCGCAGACCTTGCAATGGCGGATGCTGCGGGGGCTGAACATGGCGCGCAGTGTAGCGGCGCCTCCTCGTGCGCCGGCCTTCCGATGGCATCATTCGCGGCCCTGCCGGCCGTGCGCCGCGCCCCGGAAACCCGCCATGAAACTGCACAGCTATTTCCGCTCCTCGGCCTCGTTTCGGGTGCGCATCGCGCTCGCGCTGAAAGGCCTGGCGTACGACTACGCGCCGGTCCACCTGGTGCGCCGCGAGCAGCTCGAGCCCGAATTTGCGGCGCTGTCGCGCGGCAGGCTGGTGCCGGTGCTCGAAGACGGCGGCGGGCGCGTCCTGACGCAGTCGATGGCGATCATCGAATACCTCGACGAGACCTATCCGCAGCCGCCGCTGCTTCCCGCGGATGCGCCGGGCCGGGCACGGGTGCGGGCGATCGCTCAGGACATCGCGTGCGAGATCCACCCGCTGGACAACCTGCGCGTCCTCAGCTACCTCGTCAGGGAGTTGAAGGTCGCCGAGGACGACAAGAACCGCTGGTACCGGCACTGGGTGGAGACCGGCCTCGAGGCGGTGGAGCGCGCGCTGGCCGGCCCGGACACCGGGATCTTCTGCCACGGCGACAGCCCCGGTCTGGCCGACTGCGTGCTCGTGCCGCAGATCTTCAACGCCCAGCGCTTCGAATGCCGGCTCGACCACGTACCCACCGTGATGCGCGTGTTCGAGGCCTGCATGCAGTTGCCCGCGTTCCAGGCGGCGCAGCCCTCGGCCTGTCCCGACGCTGCGTGAACCAACGCCACCCCGACTGGCTGGTGCCCGACTGGGACGCGCCCGGCGTCGGCGCGCTGATGACAACGCGCGCGGGCGGCGTGAGCTGCGCCCCGTTCGACCGCATGAACCTGCGCCTCGAAGTGGGTGACGATCCGCAGGCCGTCGCGGCGAACCGCACTCTGCTCGCCGTCGCCTGCGCCGCACACCCGGTCTGGCTCGACCAGGTGCACGGCGCGCGCGTGGTCCGCCTGCGCAGCCTTCATGGGATCGCTGAACCGGCCGATGCGAGCGTCACCACCGAGCCGGGCATCGCGTGCGTGGTGCAGGTCGCCGACTGCCTGCCGGTGCTGTTTGCGGCCGATGGAGCGCAGGCGGCCGTCGGCGCCGCGCACGCCGGCTGGCGCGGGCTGGCCGGTGGCGTGCTCGAGGCAACGCTGGCGGCGGTCTGCGAGGCGGCCGGCTGCACTCCGGACCGGGTTCGCGCCTGGCTCGGCGCGGGCATCGGGCCGCAGCATTTCGAGGTCGGGGCGGACGTGCTGGCGGCGTTCGATACCGTGTCCGATCCGGCCCGTGCGCGCCGCTTCACGCCCAGAGCGGCCGGCAAATGGCTCGCCGATCTGCCCGGCCTGGCGCGCGACCGGCTGCGCGCGGCAGGCGTCGAGCGGATCAGTGGCGGCGCCTGGTGCACCTATGCCGACGCATCACGGTTCTTCTCGTTCCGGCGCGACCGCGTCACCGGGCGCATGGCCGCCGCGGTCTGGATCGAGCGGGACGACGGGCGCTGACGCCGCTTCGGCAGCCCTCCGCGCGCGCCGGCGCGCGGGCGCGCGCAGCAGGTACATCACGATCGTCAGCGGCAGCACGCCGTAGAGCACGAAGGTGACCAGCGCGCCGAGCAAGGTGCCGTTGCTGCCGGTCGCTTCGGCGACCGTCATCAGCAGCACCACGTACATCCAGCCCACCGCTACCAGATACATCGGCGACTCCCATCCAGGCGCAGGCGAAAATGGCGCACCGCGAGCGCAGCAGTGTCACACCGACGCCGCACGATATGCGGCGCACCGCCACCCCAGTGAATTCAGCCACCCTCTCCACTCTCTTCAAGCCGGGCAGCGTCCAAAGCGCCGCCGCGATGTTCGATAGCGTCGCGCAAGGGGCCGCCTCGCTGGCGGGACTGCACCTGCCGTCGCCGGTGCTGGAGGCCTTGCAGTCCGACTATCTGGAGCAGGCGAGCGCGCTGTGGAACGAGAGCCTGACGCTAAACCCGCAGCCGCGGCCGGACGGCGCGGCGGTCGACCCGCGCTTCGGAACGGTCTGGTCAGCCCAGCCGCAAAGCGCCTTCATGGCCCGGCTGTACCTGCTGAATGCGCGCACGCTGCTGCGCCTGGTCGACAGTCTGGAGGGCGACGCGAAAGCGCGCGCGCGGCTGCGCTTCGCGGTCCAGCAGTGGGTCGATGCGGCGGCGCCGAGCAATTTCCTGGCCCTCAATCCGCAGGCGCAGGAGCTGGCGCTGCAGACCCAGGGGGAAAGCATCGTCCGCGGCGCCCAGCGGCTCTGGAGCGATCTGCGCGAAGGCCGGGTGACGCAGGCCGACCCGCACGCGTTCGAGGTCGGGCGCAACGTCGGCGTCACGCCTGGCGCGGTGGTGCACGAGACAGCGCTGTTCCAGCTGATCGACTATGCGCCGACGACTGCCGAGGTGCACGAACGACCGCTCGTGATCGTGCCGCCGTGCATCAACAAGTTCTACATCCTCGACCTGCAGCCGCACAACTCGTTCGTGCGCCACTGCGTCGAGCGGGGCCAGCGGGTCTTCATGCTGAGCTGGCGCAATCCCGATGCGAGCCTGGCCGGCGCGAGCTGGGACGATTACGTGGCCGCGGTGGTCGAGGCGATCGGTGTCGCGCGTGCGATCGCGAAGGGCGCCCGAGGCAAGGCGCCGCCGGCCAACGTGCTGGGTTTCTGCATCGGCGGCACGTTGCTCGCGACGGCGCTTGCGGTGCTGGCCGCACGCGACGAGAGGCCAGCCGCGAGCCTTACGCTGCTCACGACCTTTCTCGATTTCGCCGACACCGGCGTGCTCGATCTCTTCATCGACGAGGCGATGGTGCGCAGCCGCGAACTCACGCTCGGCGCCGCCGCACCGGGCGGTCCGGCGCTGTTGAAAGGCCGCGAGCTCGCATCGACCTTCAGCATGCTGCGCGCCAACGACCTGGTGTGGAACTATGTCGTCGCCGGCTATCTGCAGGGCATCGCGCCGCGCGCGCTCGACCTGCTGCACTGGAATTCCGACGGTACCGATCTGCCAGGGCCGATGTACACCTGGTACCTGCGCAATACCTACCTCGAAAACAACCTGGTCAAGCCGGGGCAGGTGTTGGTCTGCGGCGAGGCGATCGATCTGCGCCGGATCGGCCTCCCGGCCTACCTCTACGCCTCGCGCGAGGACCACATCGTGCCGTGGCATGGGGCTTACCGCAGCATTGCCGCGCTCGGCGGCTCGAGCCATGGGCGAGCTCCATCCGTGCGTTTCGTGCTCGGCGCCTCGGGTCATATCGCCGGCGTCGTCAACCCGCCCGCCGCGGGCAAGCGCTGCCACTGGATCGGCGCCACCGACGCGCTGCCGGACGACCCCGAAGCCTGGCTCGCGCAGGCGAACGAAAAGCCGGGCAGCTGGTGGCCCGATTGGTCGGCCTGGCTGGCCCGCCATGCCGGCAAGAAGGTAGCTGCGCCGACCGCGCGCGGCAGCCGCGATCATCCGATCATCGAGGCCGCGCCCGGGCGTTATGTCATGCGCTCCGATTCAGGTTCATAGTCACGCATTCCGATCCACCGCTTCACGTCAAGGAGATTTGTTCATGAGTACCGACATCGTCATCGTCGCCGCCGCCCGCACCGCCGTCGGCAAATTCGGCGGCACGCTCGCCAAGACCCCCGCGCCCGATTTGGGCGCGGCCGTCGTCGCCGACCTGCTGCGCCGCGCCAACCTGAACGGCGATCAGATCAACGAACTGATCTTCGGCCAGGTGCTGACGGCCGGCTCGGGCCAGAACCCGGCGCGCCAGACCGTCATCAAGGCCGGCCTGCCACAGAGCGTGCCGGCGCTGACGATCAACGCGGTCTGCGGCTCGGGCCTGAAGGCCGTGATGCTGGCGGCGCAGGCGATCCGCGACGGCGACTCCGACATCGTCATCGCCGGCGGTCAGGAGAGCATGAGCATGTCCGCGCACGTGCTTCCCGGTTCGCGCGACGGCATGCGCATGGGCGAGTGGAAACTCGTCGACACCATGATCGTCGACGGCCTGTTCGACGTGTACAACAAGTACCACATGGGCGTCACCGCCGAGAACGTCGCCAAGAAGTACGACATCACGCGCGAGAAGCAGGACGCGCTGGCGCTCGGCTCGCAGCAGAAGGCGGCGGCGGCGCAGGAAGCCGGCCGCTTCAAGGACGAGATCGTGCCGTTCAGCATCGCGCAGAAGAAGGGCGACCCGATCGTCTTCGCGGCCGACGAGTTCATCAACAAGAAGACCAGCGCCGACGCGCTGGCCGGTCTGCGTCCGGCCTTCGACAAGGCAGGCAGCGTGACCGCCGGCAACGCGTCGGGACTGAACGACGGCGCCGCCGGCGTGGTGGTCATGACAGCCGCCAAGGCGCAGCAGCTCGGCTTGAAGCCGCTGGCCCGCATCGCGAGCTACGCCACCGTCGCCCTCGACCCCTCGATCATGGGAATGGGCCCGGTGCCAGCTTCGCAGAAGGCGCTGCAGCGCGCCGGCTGGAAGGCGCAGGACCTCGACCTGCTCGAGATCAACGAGGCCTTCGCCGCGCAGGCCTGTGCCGTCAACAATGAGATGGGTTGGGATACGAGCAAGGTCAACGTGAATGGCGGCGCCATCGCGATCGGCCACCCGATCGGAGCCTCGGGCTGCCGCATCCTCGTCACGCTGCTGCACGAGATGGGGCGGCGCAATGCGAAGAAGGGAATCGCGTCGCTGTGCATCGGCGGCGGGATGGGGGTGGCGTTGTGCGT
>JBDSEG010000348.1:0-2684 GCA_039920165.1 Burkholderiaceae bacterium | reverse complement strand
CTCAGCGCACCTGTCGACTGTTCTCGAGGGCTTTCACAAGCGCCGGCAGGGTTGCCGCGGCCCGCTGTGCCTGGCTCGCGAAATTTTTTCTGAAGCTCAGCATGCCGCCTTGCGTGGCCTGGTCCGTGACGGCCCTGAGTGCTGCCCAGGGCACGCCGGCGCGCTGCGCCTCAGTCGCCGCGGCGGCGGTCTCCATGTCGGCCACGCAAGCTCCGGCGAAGGCACGCGCCAGACGCAGCCGGCGCCAGAGCGAGAGCACCGGTCGGTCAGCGGTCAGAAACCAGCCTCGCTCACCTGCCGCCGTGGCGAGCCATGCCTCGAGCAATCGAGGATCGCTGGCAACTTCGCGCGTGCCGCGCAGCGCCGAATCGGCTTGGACCGCGCGCTCGCAGTGCACCAGGGTGCCCGGGCCGAGCCGCTGCTTCAGCCCGCCGCAGACGCCGACGACGAATAACCCGCGGGAGCCGCCATGGCTGAGCAGCACGCTGGCGGCATGGGCCGCATGAACCTTGCCGACGCCGCCCACGCAAGCGACCGCCCGCGCGGCTCCGAGGTCCACATGCCAGAGCTCGAGGCCCTGGACGGAGTGTGTCGCAAGACAGCGATCGCGCAATCCCGCCAGTTCCTCGGGCAGCGCCGAAAGGATCGCGTAGGGCGGAAGTTCCGCTTCGACATCAGCCGGCATGCCGACCTATTCTGCCCCGGCCGGAGCCGACTGCCACGCGCGAAGCTGGAGCATGAAGCACGGCCCGCGTACCATCGCGCCGGGACCAGACACACAGCATGCGCATCGCAATCACCGGGGCTACGGGTTTCATCGGCGCTTACATGGTCCGCGGCATGTCCCGCGCCGGACACAGCGTGCGCGTACTCGTGCGCAAGGGCAGGGAGAGCGCGGTCGAGCACCCGCCCGAGCGCCGCTGCGAAGTCCACATCGGCGACCTGACCGATGCCAAGTCCCTCGAGGGTTTCCTCGACGACTGCGACTTGATGCTGCACCTGGCCAGTGCCCACGAGCACCTCGGCCAGGACGAGATGCAGCGCGTGAATATCCGCGGCACGGAAAACCTGGTCGCCGAGGCCAAACGCCGCGCGCCCAAGCACTTCAACATCTGGATCATCAGCTCGGCCGCGATCACCGTGCCCGGCTACAGCTACTACCGCGATTCCAAGCGCGTGCAGGAGAAGATCATCCGCGGCAGCGGCATCGACTGGGCTTCCTTCAGGCCGACTTTTGTCTACGGCATCGGCGATCAGCGCCACACCGGGCCGCTGCTGCGGCGTTGCGCGCAGCAGGGCGGCACGCTGTGGGACCCCCACCACGGCTTGTCGAAGCTGAATCCCGTGCACGTGGACGATGTCGTCGATGCCGTGATCCGCTTCTTCGGCTTCGAGCGCGGGATCGATTGCGTGTACGAACTCGCCGGGCCCTCGGGCATCCCCTACAACGAATTCATCGATCTGACGATCGCCGCCGCCGGCGGCAAGATCCGCCGCCGCAACATCCCGCGCAAGTTGGTCGACACGTTCATTTTCATCAAGGGCTGTTTCACCGACGTGACCGAGCAGCGTCGCGCGTCGACGTACTTCAACTTGCATCACGATCACGACATCAACAACGCGTTGTTCGAGCTCGACTGGAAGCCGCGTCCCTACGCCCAAGGCATCCGCGAAGTCGCCGCCGGCGATTGGTGGAAAAAGGTGCCGAGCGCGTGATCGCGCTCTTGCTCTTCGTCGCGGCGGCGCTGACGCAGGACCCGATCGTCCTGAAATCCGGCCAGCCCTTCGCCGGCGAGTTGCACACGCTCACCCATCCGCGCCAGGATTTCGAAGTCGCGATTCCTGAGAACAGCGTGTACCTGAAGTTGCGCGTCGTCACGCGCGACGCCGATGTCGATCTCTTCGGTGGTCCAGGCGATGCGCCGGAGGACCTCGACGATGCAGCGCTCTCCGCCGCGCAGGAATTAGGCTTCGAAGAGCTGGTCGTGGACCGCTTGACCGACCCGCCGATCGCGCCAGGAAGCTGGTATTTCTCGGTCAAGACCGGGGACATCGATCTGTTCGGCAACGGCGATCCGAAGAGTCCGCGCATCGCCTACACGTTGCAGCTCACGATCCTCAGCACGCGCACCGATGCTGTGCTCACACCCGGGCCGGCGCAACATTTCGCACTCGACCCGGCCTCCGGTGGATTTCGCTGCTTTCGCATCGATGTCCCCGCGGGCGCGCCGGCGCTGCGCGTCGATCTGCACAAGGTGCCGGCCAACTTGGATCTTTTCGCGCGTCGCGGATCGCCGATGGTTTCGCTGGAAACGTCCCAAGTGCGCGCGCGACACGAGTGGGGCGCCGAGTCGTTGTTGCTCACGCAATCGACGCGGCCGTCGCTGGCCGCGGGAACCTGGTACGTGGATGTGATCGACGCCATGTCCGCGAACATGAGCACGCCCTTCGATATCCGTGTGTCCTTCAGCGAAGCGGCGCCGGCGGAATGGAGCACGCCGCCGGTGCTCGTGCCGCGCGAGCCGAACAAGCCGCTCTCGCGCGCACTTTGCTCCGTGCTCGAAGTTTTCTCCAACGTCAGCGGCGGCAGCGCGACGCTGGTGTCTCCCGACGGATTGGCGCTGACCAACGCGCACGTCGTTGACCGCGGCGATCGGCAGCCCGTGGATGAACTGGTGCTCGCG
>JBDSEG010000347.1:0-5280 GCA_039920165.1 Burkholderiaceae bacterium | reverse complement strand
GCTTGAGCGGCGCGCGCCGCCGGCATCAGACGATCACAGCCTGCGCACGCCGTCGAGCCGGCCGACGAGTGCGCCGTCGACATACAGCGCGCCTTCGGGAGCGCCGGCCTCGGCGTAGAACTCCAGGCGCGCGATCGCCGGGCCGGTCACCGGCGCGGGGGCTGACAGGCGGCGCGCCAGCTGCGCCAGCGCGGCGCTGGCCCGACGCAGTCCGGCGGCGGCCAGGCGGCGCGACAGTTCGGCCGGACGGCGCCGGGCCTCGGCGGCGCTCCAGGGTGGGACTTTCAGGCTCGACATGGGAGGCTCCTCGGCGGCGCTGCGCCGCATGGCAATCGGTTCAGGGGCTGTGGGACATGGCTTCCAGTTCGCGGGCGAGCGCGCGCCGCGCACCCTGGCGAATCGATCGTCCAGAGTTGCGGTGGCTGCCGGCACGGCGCATCCGCGCGGCGGCGACGAGCGGGTTGCGCGGCTTGGCCAGGCGCTGGGGCAGGCTGACTTTCATGGCGGTCTCCGGTGCGGATCGGGGAACAGGAATGCAAACGGCCCGGGCGTGTCATGCAACCCGGGCCGTGGCGCGCGCCGACGTCATGGATACGTCAGCGAGGAGGTTCGGCGGGTGGCGGGATGCGGCGGGTCATGGAAAGTGATGCGGGCGGCTTAGGTGGTTGGTCTTGTGCAAATGATAAAGATAAAATTAGCTTGCGCAATAGGTCTTTCTCAAAAAGACGACGCTGGCGAGCGCGCGATGCGCCGGGCGACGACCCGTGTCGGTCTCAGCGCTTGCGCTTGAGCGGCGCCACCGCTTCGCGTGTGCGACTCCACAGTTCGCGGCCGTCGTCGGCCGGTGGCGCCGCGGGCTCGCGCTTCGCCGCGGCGGACGCGGATGGGGTGAGGACCTCGCCCAGCAGGTCGAGCAGGCGGGTGCGCGCGCGCTGCGGGTGGCGCCGGTAATAGCTCAGGACCAGGCCGACGATGAAGCGCTCGTCGTCGCCCTGCGGCACGCTGCGATGGGCGTCGTCAGCATCCGGACGCGCCACCGTTGCAGCGGCCGGTTCGGCGCCGGGGCGGTGTGGCACATCCATCCACCCGGATGGCTTGTGGGAGATCTGCTCGAACTGGCGCGCCAGGCGTTCGCCGATCTGGCGCGAGCGGCCCTTGATCTGGCTCCAGTAGCTCGGCTGGATCTGCAACCGCTGCGCGAATCGGCCTTCGAGCCCGCGCAGGGTCGCGGCATCGGGATGCCTGGCGGCGGCTTGCACGAACTCGTCGAACAGCAGCAACGCGTTGTCCAGGCGGACTTGGGCGATATCCTCGCGACCGGAAAGCATGTCGCAGATGATAAAGCGCTCTTGCTCGCCGGATCGGCAACCGAAAATCGCGGACTCCTCCATGGAGATCGCATGACCCGCATCGGAACCCCGCTCTCGCCCAACGCCACCCGTGTCATGCTGCTCGGCAGCGGCGAACTCGGCAAGGAAGTCCTCATCGCGCTGCAGCGCCTCGGGATCGAGACGATCGCGGTCGACCGCTACGACGCCGCGCCCGGCCATCAGGTGGCGCACCACGCGCGCACGATCACGATGAGCGATGCGGCGCAGCTGAAGGCGCTGATCGAGCATGAGCGGCCCGACGTCGTCGTGCCCGAGATCGAAGCCATCGCGACCGGGATGCTCGAGGAGCTTGAGGCCGCCGGCGTCGTGCGGGTCGTGCCGACCGCGCGCGCCGCCCGATTGACGATGGACCGCGAAGGTATCCGCCGCCTCGCCGCCGAGACGCTGGCGCTGCCGACCAGCCCGTATGCCTTTGCCGACTCGCTCGCCGACCTGCGCGCGGCAATCGTCGCCCGCATCGGATACCCGTGCATCGTCAAGCCGGTGATGAGCAGTTCGGGCAAGGGCCAGAGCCGGATCGATTCGGCCGCCGACGTGCAGGCGGCCTGGGACCACGCGATGGCCGGGGGGCGCGTGAGCCGCGGCCGGGTCATCGTCGAAGGCTTTATCGACTTCGACTACGAGGTCACGCTGCTGACGGTGCGTTCGCGCGGTGCCGGCGGGTCGACACAGACGTCTTTCTGCGAACCGATCGGCCATCTGCAGGTAAGCGGGGACTATGTCGAAAGCTGGCAGCCGCATCCGATGGTGGACGCGGCGCTGGTACGGGCCCGGGAGATCGCGAAGGCGGTGACCGACGATCTCGGCGGCCTCGGCCTGTTCGGCGTCGAGCTCTTTGTCAAGGGCGATCAGGTCTGGTTCAGCGAAGTCTCGCCGCGCCCGCACGATACCGGGCTGGTCACGCTCGCGACCCAATGGCAAAGCGAGTTCGACCTGCACGCGCGTGCCTTCCTCGGACTGCCGGTCGATACGACGTTGCGCAGCGCCGGGGCGAGTGCGGTGATCTACGGCGGCGTCGATGCGCGCGGCATCGCCTACGAAGGCATCGACCGGGCGCTCGCCGTTCCTGGCTCGGCGCTGCGCCTGTTCGGCAAGCCCGAATCCTTCGTCAAGCGGCGCATGGGCGTGGCACTCGTGCATGCCGACGACGTGACGATCGCGCGCCGGCTGGCGCTGCAATCGGCGGCCTGCGTGAGGCCCGTTCGCGCGTAGCGAGCTCGCCGAGTCTCCGCCACGAAGAAACGCCGCCCGGCTTGCACCACGGCGGCGTTGACTTGCGCGGCACTGGCCGCTCGTTCTTTGTGTTCGGGTCGTTGTCCGGGTTTACTTCTTGTCGACCTGGTTGCCGATCACGCCGCCGACGGCCGCGCCACCGATCGCACCGGCTGCGCTGCCGCCGGTAAGCACGGAACCGGCGACGCCGCCGATCGCGGCACCTGCGGCGGTATTCTTCTCACGTTGCGTCATGCCCGAGCAGGCGCCCAAACCCATGACCGTGGCGAGGATGACGGCGGAAGCGGAAAGCGAGCGAATGGAAGTCATTTGAATCTCCAGTTGGCTGCAACGTCAAATCGCTGCAATGTGGACCGAAGCTTCGGCCAAACGCTGTTTCCCGTCAGTCGGACGGCGCGGCAACGTGGCGTGCGAGGCTTCCTACAGGCGCCCACCCGGCTTCGGGACGACGCTCAGTCGTCGTCCTTCGCCTTGAACTGCCCGGCCAGCAACTGCTGGGTGGCGGGCGGTACCGGTTCGTAGTGGCTCAGCTCGATGCTGTAGCGACCCTGGCCGCCGGTCATCCCGTTCAGCCGGGCCTGATAGCCGGTCAGCTCGGACAGCGGCACCTGGCCGATGACCGCGATGCCGCCATCGCCCTGCGCCTCGGTCGCATTGACCTGACCGCGCTTGGCCGACAGGTCCCCAGTGATATCGCCCATGCTGTCGTCGCGTGCGTGAATCTCGATCTTGACGATCGGCTCGAGGATGATCGGCCGCGCCTTCAGCACCGCATCGATAAAAGCCTTGCGGCCGGCGGTCGCGAAGGCGATGTCCTTCGAGTCAACCGAGTGCGACTTGCCGTCGTAGACGATGACACGAACGTCCTTGACCGGATAGCCGGCGATCACGCCGCTGTCGAGCGCGCTGCGGATGCCCTTTTCGACCGCCGGGATGAACTGGGTCGGGATGGTCCCGCCCTTGACCTGGTCGACGAATTCGAAACCTGACCCGCGGGCCAACGGCTCGATCTTGAGGAAGACCTCGCCGAACTGCCCGGCGCCGCCGCTTTGCTTCTTGTGGCGGTAGTGGCCTTCGGCCGGTGTGGTGACCGTCTCCTGGTAGGCGATGCGCGGCGGGCGCGTCGCCACCTCGCACTTGTAGACCTCGGTCATGCGCTCGATCAGCGTGCGCAGGTGCAGGTCGCCGAGGCCGTAGACCACGGTCTCGTTCGTTACGGCGACATGCTCGACGCGCAGGCAGGGATCTTCGTCGACCAGCTTTTGCAGGATCTCCCACATGCGCTGCTCGTCGCCACGCCGCTTGGGCTCGATCGCCAGACCGTGCACCGGGACCGGAAACGGCAGCGGTGCGAGGTGCAGGTGGTCATCCTCGGCGGCATCGTGCAGCACCGCATCGAAGTGCATCTCGTCGACCTTGGCGACTGCGCAGATATCGCCCGGCACGCCGCTCGGCACCTCGACATGCTCCTTGCCCTGCAGCATGAACAGATGGCCGACCTTGAAGGGCTTGCGGCCGTCGCCGATATAGAGCAGGCTGTCCTTCGTGATCGTGCCCTGGTGAATTCGGAAGATGCCCATCTTGCCGACGTAGGGGTCGACCGTCACCTTGAACACGTGCGCGATCACATGCTTGGCCGGGTCGGGTTCGGCGTGCAGTTCGACTGCCTGCGCGCCCTCTCCGCGGTAGAACTGCGGCGGGTTGCCTTCGGCCGGATTCGGCATCAGGCGGTCGAAGATGTCGAGCAGTTCGGCCACGCCGGCGCCGGTGCGCGACGAGACGAAGCACACGGGGATCAGATGCCCTTCGCGCAGCGCCTGTTCGAGCGGCGCGTGCAGCTCGGACGGGTCGACATCGCCATCTTCCAGGTAGCGATCGACGAAGGCCGGGTCGACCTCGACCACCTGCTCGACGAGCGCGCGGTGCGCATCGGCGACCGAGCCGAAATCGGACTCGCCGCTCGCGTTGTAGAAGCAGTCGATGACCTTGGTGCCACGCGCGGCGGGCAGGTTCAGCGGCAAGCATTCCTTGCCGAAGGCCGCCTTCAGCCGGGTCAGCAGGCCGGGCAGGTCCACACCCTGCGCATCGATCTTGTTGATCACGATCATCCGGCACAGGCGCCTCGTGTGCGCCCACTCCATCATGCGCACGCTCGACATCTCGATGCCGGTGACGGCATTCAACACCACCGCCGCGGTATCGACCGCCTCGAGCGAGGTCATCGACTGGCCGACGAAATCGGCATAGCCGGGGGTGTCGATTAGATGGATGCGGGTGCCGGCATGGCGCAGGTGGAGCACCGAAGAATTGAGCGAGTGCTGCGCCCGACGCTCCATCGGATCGAAATCCGAGACCGTCGTGCCGCGCTCCAGGTTGCCCGGCGCACCGATCGCGCCGGCGGCGGCCAGCAGCGCTTCAGCCAGACTCGTCTTGCCCGCGCCGGTCTGGCCGACGAGGGCGATGCACCGGATGCCGGACGCGGCATCTCCGGTGGCTGCAGAGGAAACGGTGGCGGGCATGGCGCGCTCCTGTGGCGCTGCTCGCGCGCCGGCGGGGTCCGAGGTCTGCGCAGCGTAAGGGTTTGGCGGCGGATGGGCAATCCGGGGCGGCGCTGCGACAGGGTGTCTCGGCGAACTCCGGTCGCGGGCTTCGAGCC
>JBDSEG010000346.1:0-2838 GCA_039920165.1 Burkholderiaceae bacterium | reverse complement strand
ACGCCAGTCGTTCGACGGTCGGATGAAACGGTGTGACCGTGTCGGGGCCTTCCGGTTGCAGGTAGAACTGGACACCATGCAGGTCGGCGAACGCGCGTAGCCGCGCTTCATCGGCCGGTGCAAGCGGGGCGAGGATGCGCAGCACCAGCGCATGCGTCGGCATGGCCGCGGTGCCCGCGTCGGTGGTTAGCGCACCATCGCCCACCGCAAGCTCGATCTGCGGCAACCGGTCGCGAATCGTGAGCGCGGCAACCAGCGTTCGCAGCTCCGGCAGCAGCGCCGAGATCTTCGGCGGCAACACTGAACACGATGTCATGTCGGCGACGAAGCTCGACTTGCGCTCGTGAAAGCCGACCAGCACGCCGCCTTTTTTGGGCACGTAGCGCACGGAAAGCCGCGCACGATGGCGGTAGCTCCATGCCGGTCCGTGAATGGCGGGCAGAATCTGGGCGGCGCGCACCCGGCCAACGTGCCATAACGTGTCCTCCAGCGTGCGCTGCTTGGCGGCCACCTGGGCACTGGCGTCGAGGTGCTGCAGCGTGCAGCCGCCACACACACCGAAGTGCGGACAGCGCGGCAGCACTCGCGCGGCGCTCGGCTTGACGATGGTTTCGGCGCGCGCGATGTCGTAAGTCGGCTTGCGCTTCAGCATCGTAATCGTGACCTCTTCGCGCGGCAGGCCGCCCTCGACGAACACGGCCTTGCCGTCGATCCGGGCGAGGCCGCGACCTTCCTGGTCGAGCGAGGTGATCGCCACCAGGATCGGAGCTGTCGGCGCGGGGATGGGAGCGGAGGTCATCGGCAAGGTCGTCGATAATGAAGGGCGCGACGCGCGCAACAAAAAGGGCGAGAGGCGCGGATTGTAGCGTTGACCGGGTGCCCGGCTCGAATCATCCGCCTCGCGACGCGCCGGTCGAGTAAAATTCGACGATGCGGATACTCGCCATCGAAACGTCGGGCGACTGGTGCGGCATCGCCGTCGGCGACGGCGTGCAATGGCACGTGCGCGAGGAGCAGGCGGGGCAGTCGCATTCGGAGCGCGCTCTGGTGCTGGCGCAGCTCGCGCTCGCCGATGCCGAGTGGACGCTCGCGAGCCTCGACGGGATAGCATTCGGTGCGGGACCAGGATCCTTTACCGGCGTCAGGATCGCATGCGGCCTCGCGCAGGGACTGGCGTTTGGCGCAGGGCTTCCGGTGGTCGCGATACCGACGCTTGCCTCGCTTGCGCACGCCGTGTGGCGCAGCACGGGGCGGAAAAAAATATTCGCCTGCCTCGATGCGCGGATGCGCGAAGTCTACGCGGCGGCTTATGCGCGTAACGACGACGACTGGCTTGAAATGGCGGCCCCGGCCGTGCTGCCGCCATCGGCGTTGGTGCCCATCGAGGGCGAAGGCTGGTTCGGTGCGGGCAACGGCTTCGATCTCGAGGCTGGATTGGTGACGCAACTCGGTCTCGCCGGTGCCGAGGCAACCGCGCGGCCCACCGCCCGCGCCGTCGGCGAGCTCGCGCTGCCGCGGCTCGAAGCCGGCGAGGGCGTAACCGCCGCCGCCGCCCGACCGCTCTACGTCCGTCACCGCATTGCGCTCACGACCGCGGAGCGGGATGCCGGTGTGCGGCTCTGATCGACCACATGGCATCGCAGCCCAATTGCTTTCCCCGCCCGGCGCTCACCTGGCGGCCGTTGCGCGACGGCGATCTCGCCTACGTGGCGGCGCTCGAAGGCCAGATCCATGCGGCGCCGTGGACGATCGCCAATTTTCGCGACACGTTACTGGCGGGACACTGCGCTTGTGTCGGCGAGCGCGAGGGCCGCATCGTGGCCTACGGCGTGCTGATGCTGGCACCCGGCGAGGCGCAGCTCCTCAACCTGTCGGTGGTGCCCGACGTGCGCCGTCAAGGGCTTGGCCGCACGCTGCTGCGGCGTTTCGTCGACGATGCGCGCAGGCTGGGCGCGCTGCAGCTTTTTCTCGAAGTGCGCGAGTCGAATGTCGCCGCAATTCTGCTTTACGAGGCGGAAGGATTCGCCCGCGTAGCGCGCCGCAACGGCTACTATCCGGCAGCGTTTCCCGGCGCGCGCCGCGAGGACGCTCTGGTGATGCGGCGCGCACTCTACCCGACTGAAGTGCGGTTGGTAACGACATGAGCGCCGCCGGGCCGTCCCAAGGCGCTCATTGCTCCCTCGCGGAGGGAAGGCGCGCAGCGCCAAGGGTGCTCCAATGAGTTTCACCCCGTAATGGCGTCGCGCAACGACATTCTGGCCGAGATGCGGCTCGCACCGCGGTGGCGGCTGCGGACCTCGGCCGGATTGAAAGACGCCGCAGCATTCGCGGTCATCGATGATTCGACAACGTCCGCTGCCAGTTTCGGCGCGTCAGCAACGATCGAGTCTGCCGTGCAAGTCCGCAATGTGCGCGAAACGGAGGATGACGGGGATGCCCGGCGCGAGCGTATTGGCGCGCTGACCTGGCCGGCGTTCGCTGCCGATGTCGCCGCCTGCACCGCCTGCGGACTCTGCCGAACGCGCAACAAGTCCGTGCCGGGCGTGGGCGACGTCAACGCCGAGTGGCTGTTTGTCGGCGAGGCGCCCGGCGGCGAGGAGGATGCGAAAGGCGAGCCGTTCGTCGGCCAGGCTGGCCGCCTGCTCGACAATATGCTGGCGGCACTGGGTCTCGCTCGCGGCACCAATGTCTACATCGCCAACGTGCAGAAGTGCCGGCCGCCGGGAAACCGCACCCCGGAACCGGCCGAGATCGAAGCATGTCGGCCCTACCTCGACCGGCAGATCGCGCTCATTCGCCCCAAGCTCATCGTCGCGCTGGGAAAAAGTGCGGCCCATA
>JBDSEG010000345.1:0-7652 GCA_039920165.1 Burkholderiaceae bacterium | reverse complement strand
TTCATCGAGGACACGCACAACGTCGCGCCGATGGAAGCGGCGATGCAGGCCGGTCTGCGCGCCGTGGTCGGCGAAATCCTCGACGGCCTGACGCCGCGCGAGGCCAAGGTGCTGCGCATGCGCTTCGGCATCGACATGAGCAGCGACCACACGCTGGAAGAAGTCGGCAAGCAGTTCGACGTCACGCGGGAGCGGGTACGCCAGATCGAGGCCAAGGCGATCCGCAAGTTGAAGCACCCGAGCCGTTCGGACCGCCTGCGCACCTACGTCGAATCGCTCTGATACCGCTTTGATGTCTTTTGCTGTACGCGCCGGGCTGGCGATGGCGCTGGCGGTGACGGCGCATGCGGCCCGTGCCGACGATTGGATCGACGACCTGCTCTCGAATTCGCGCTTCGTGGTCGGCACGCTGGTTCGCAACAACCCGGAGTACACGGGTTCGAATCGCCGCTCGACCTCGCTCGCGCCGGTGCTGGCCTACGAGTACGGTCGGATTCGGCTTTCAGCCTCGGGCGCCAGCTCGATCCTCGACTTCGGCCTGGACACGCGCGGGCCCGGACTCACAGCGTCGATCATCGACAGCAGCAAGGTCAAGCTCGGCTTCGGCCTGCGCTTCGACTCGGGGCGAAAGTCCTCCGACTCGATCGACCTGAGCGGCTTCGAGGACATCAGGCGCACCCTGCGCGGCCGCGCCTACGCGTCATACGACATCGATGCCCGCTGGTCGCTGGCCGGCACGGTATCGCAGGACCTGCTCGGGCGGCGCGGCGGCGCGCTCGCCAGCACCGATGTGGGCTACCGCCTGCCGCTGGGGCGCGACACCGTCGCCACCTTCGGCATCGGCGCCAACTGGGCCGATGCGCAGCGCATGCGCAGCTACTACGGCGTCACCGAAACCGACTCGACGCGTTCCGGCCTGCCCGTGTTCCGGCCCGATGCGGGCCTGCTCGACCTGCACGCCGGCGCCGGCATCACCACCGCGTTCACCCCGCGCTGGATCGGCTTTGCCAGCGTCGGCGGGGCGCGCCTGCAGTCCGAGGCAGCAGCCAGCCCGCTGACCCGCAACCCGTCAAGCGTCTCGCTCGCGATCGGTCTCGCCTACCGCTGCTGCAAGCCCTGAGGTTCGGTGGGCGAACCCGCCGGCAGCGCGGCGACCGCGATCCCGCACGCCGCCAGGGTCCAGACGATCACCGCACCCGAGGGCAGATCGACCAGCGCCGAGAGCGCCAAGCCGATCGCATACCCCGCCGCGCCGGTCGCATACGCAAGCACGTGGCGCGCACGACCGCGCCGGCCGCGCGTGGCGAGCGCGGGCACGATGAGGCTCGCGAAGACGAGGTACACGCCGACCAGTTGGACCGAGGCCGTCACCGCGACCGCGAAGACGGCGTAGAAGCCGAAGCGGCCGAGCCGCTCGACCCCGCCCAGACCGAGTGCGGCCAGCAGCACCGCCGAGACGCCGGCCAGCCAGCCGAGCTGCGTTGCATCCACCCACAGGATCTGCCCGACTAGCAGGTCCTTCAGATGCTCGCCGCCCTGCGGATTGCCGGCCAGCAGCAGGATGCCGGCGCAGGCCGCGAGGATGAACAGCACGCCGATCAGTGCCTCCTGTTGCTGCGGTGCGCGCCGCTCGGTCCAGGTCAGCAGCAGCGCGCCGAGCAACGCCGCGCCGACGGCGGCGACCTGCACCGCCACGCCGCCCGCAGGCATCCCCAGCGCGACCGCAGCAATCACGCCCAGGCCGGCGATCTGCGCGATCGCCAGATCGATAAAGACGATGCCGCGCTCGAGCACCTGCGCACCGAGCGGCACGTGGGTCGCGAGCACCAGCAGCCCGGCGAGCAGCGCCGGGCCGAGGATGCCTATATCGAGCGCGTCCCAGTGCAGGATCACGGCTTCGCCCCGGCGCCGACACCGGCACCGGCGAGCAGGCGCGCGACCGTATCGTCGAACAGGCCGAACAGATCCTTCGCCGCGTCGCTGCCACCGACCGTGAACGGCAGCTTGACGACTGCAACGCCGGCATTCTTGTTCAGCCATTCGGACGCGCGCGCATCCTGGTAGGCGGCGTACAGCACCATGCGCGCCGGAGTCACTTTCAGCGCCGCCTGCACCGACTGCAAGTGCGACACGGTCGGTTCGACGCCGGGCTTGGGTTCGAGCACCGCGACCTCGCGCATGCCGAGCCAGTCGTAGAGGTACGAGAAGGCCTGGTGCTGCGAGACGACGGGCAATCCCTTGAGTGGCGCAGCGCGGGCGCTCCAGCCGTCCTGCGCGCGCTGCCAGCGCTGCGCGAAGTCGGCCTCGCGGCGGCCGTATTCGATCGCATTCGCGGGGTCGATCTGGCGCAGCCGTGCGGCCAGCGCCGTCGCCACCTGCGCAACGAGCCGCGGGTCGGTCTGGATGTGCGGATTGCCGGCCGCGTGCACATCGCCCTGGGCCCGGTCGAGCTGCGCTGGAACGCCCAGCTTGCGGACGAAATCGGCCGCGGCGAAATGGCCCGGCTGGCCCGGCTGAACCTTCGAATTGCCCGCTTGCTGCAGCAGGATCGGCAACCAGCCCTCTTCGAGTTCCGCGCCGGTGCAGGCGACCAGATCGGCGCTGCGCGCGCGCGCGATCAGGCTCGGCTTGGCCTGGATATGGTGCGGGTCCTGCAATGCGCTGGTAGCGATCGAGACCTCGACAAGCGCGCCGCCGAGTTCCTGCGCGAGTGCGCCCCACTCGGGCTCGCACGCGAAGACCTTGATGGAGGCCTGGGCCGGCACAGCGAAGGCTGCCCCCGCCGCGAGGGCAGCGAACGCCAGGCTGTTTTTGATCGATCGAAGGTTCATCGATGACTCCCGCTCTCAACGTCAGTAGCCGTGCGCACCGTGCGCACCGAGGCTCATCTGGTATTGCAAAAAGACCTGCCGGTCGGCAGAGCCTTCGCGCGCCCTATCGAGCGCGAACTGCATGCGCAGGCGAGAGAACTCGCTCGCGCTGTAGTCGAGCATCAGGCTCGTCTTGCTTGGCCGCCCCGAGACGGGTGAGAACAGGCCTGCATTCGTGCCGTAGTCCGGATTGCCGGGATCGAGCCGCTCGGTGCGCAGCCCCAAGCGCCAGCGCGGCACGAACTGGTACACGCCCTGCACATACCAGCCCGATTGCGTCGCGCGCAAGTCGCCTGCGGACTCGGCCCCGCCGACGTCGTAAACCAGATCGCCGCGGCGCCGGCTGCGCAGATATTCGCCCTGCAGCGTGAAGCTGGTACGCGTCGCATTGCCGCCTGGCGCCCACTTCCATACCGCATCGGCGACGTAGACCCGGGTCGTGCCGATGAAGGCCGTCTCGACCGGCCGGCCGGCGGCATCAACCTGGGCGAGGCCGCGCCCGCTTGCCTTCGCGCCCAGCACCGACAGGCCGGCGCGCCAGTCCTGGCTGTCGCCGATATCGCCACCGGTGTGGGCCGAGAGCGACCACATCCCGGCGCCGTTGCGCCCGCTGTCGCTGCCCGGAAAGCTGCGCCCGCGGCCGAGCTCGGCGCCGAGCTCGACATAGCGATCGATCGGCGCGAGCCAGCGCAGTTGCACGCCGTCGTCGCCGAACTGAGTGCCGAGCAGCGCTTGGTAGGCGAGCGGGTTATCGACGAAGTCCCAGGTGTGGGCGTGCTTCGGGTTGAGGTAGCCGATGTTCGAGAAGAAGCGCCCGGCCTTCAACGTGAGGCCGTTGCCGAGCGCCGTCGTCTGCACATAGGCCTCTTCGACCGAGACGGTATCGTCGCCGTGGATCGCGATGCTGGCACTGCCCCGCCACCAGGGGTCGATGCTCGCCGACAGGCCGAGCTCGGTTTCGGCCAGGCTGAAGCCGCGCGATCCGGGCCCGGCCTCGGCCCGCGCCGGCAACGCGAAGCCGCGGATTGCGTAGCTCGACGGATCGCGCGAGGCGTTGGCGTACACGCCCGACAGGATCAGCGAGAGCGCCGGATTGAAGGCATTCGCGCCGCCGCCGGCACTCGCGGCGGGAGCCGAGGCGGCGACGGCCACCGAGGGCGCTGCGGCGGGGGCGACGGCGGAAGGCCGCGCCTCGGCGGCGCGCACCCGCGCTTCGAGCGACTGCAGCCGGGCTTCGTAGTCGTTGCGCAGGGCATCTAGCTGCTGGCGCAGCGCGCGAAGATCGGCCGCCGCCGAGGAAGGTGCAAGTTCGGCGGCCTGGGCTTGCGCTTGGAACGCCGGCACCACCGCGGCGAGCGCGAAGCCGGCCGCAATCAAGGAATTCATGGATGCTGTCTCCAGGCACGAGGTCGTTGGAGCCGCCGCGCGAGCGGGGCTCGCGCGGGCAGCGGGCGAACTCAGAGCGCGGAGATCGGCGGTGCGCGGCCCTGGTAGGCCAGCAGGTTGGCGATGCCCGCACGCGGCGCGGCAACGACCGGCGCCATGACCGGCGCGGCGCGCAAGGCCGCGGCTTGCGCCGGGTTCGCGGCGGGCGCCGCACTGGCCACCCCGGCCAGCGTGAGGCACAGCGCGCAGGCTTGCAGCTTCGCAGAGCGCGAGTCCTCGCCGCTCGCCTCGACAGAACGCAGTTGCTCGGAGGACGGGACCGGCAGGTGCGAAATGGCGTGCCAGCCAGCCAGCGACTGCATGGCCGGAAGCAACAACGCGAGCCACAACGCAATGGCGCGGCGACGCGTGGTGGCGGAAAGTAGCGAGGCGGGCGACATGGCGATCGGCGCGATCTTAGTCGGCCTCGTTCCGAAGCACGCTGAGGTCAGGAGCGCCGCAAGCGCATGAAGCGCCCGGGAATCGGCCGCCGCTGCTCCTCGCGGATCGGCGCCTCGACGATGCGCTCGACCTCGAAACCGTGCCCCTGCGCCAGAGCAGCCAGGTAGCGGCCGGAATGCGCATAGCGCAGGCTCGTGCCGAGCTCGATATCGCGCGCCTCGTCGCTCGCGCATTCGGCCGAGAAGCAGAACAAGCCGCCAGTTTCGAGCACGCGCGCGACCTGCTCGAACACCGGCTTGAGCGCGCCGACATAGATGAAGACATCGGCCGCGAGGACGAGATCGTGGCGCTCGTCGGTGGCGCGCAGGTGCTCGACCAGATCGGCCTGCAACAGGCTCGCATACACGCCGGTCGCGCGTGCCTGCTCGAGCATGCCGGCGGAAAGATCGACCCCGACCAGCCGCTCCACACGCTCCGCCAACAGGGCCCCGCACAGGCCGGTTCCGCAGCCCAGGTCGAGCGCGCTGCGCCAGCTTCGCGAAGGCGGCAGCAGCTCCACCACCGTGCGGTGCGCCGAATAGCCGAGCATCTGGACGAGGTGCGCATCGAACTCGCCCGCGTAGGCGTCGAAGAGCCCTTGCACATAGCGCGCGGGCGCGCTCGGCGGCGCGCCATCGCCACGCACCGCGGCGAGGTAGTAGCGGTGCAGATCGGGATCGGCGCCGTGCGCGATCGCCTGCTCGAAGGCGTACGCGGCTTCATCGAGCCGCCCGCTTTCGCGCAGCATCGAGCCGGCCTGGCTCCACGCCTGCGCCTGCCCGGGTTCGATCCGGCACACGGTCTGGAACGCCGTCAGCGCCTCGGGATGGCGGCCCAGTTCGGCCAGCGCATTGGCGCGGTGGAACAAGGCATCGGCGTTTTCCGGTTCGAGCGCGAGGACGGCGTCGGCGGTCGCCAGCGAGTCGTGCGGCCGACCGAGCGCGAGCCGCGTCGCGGCCAGGTTGACGAGGGTGGAGATGCGCCCCGGCAGCAATTCGAGCGACGCCATGAAGCGCTGTTCGGCCTGCGCGTGGCGCCCCGCCTTCAATTCGGCAAGGCCTTCGAGAAATAGCACCTTCGCGGCCTCGAAATCGGTGTTGCTCATCGAAGCCCGCTTCGCTTCAGCCGATGCGGACCTTGAAGTCGCGCTCGGCCAGCCACGCGGCGACCCGCTCGCGATGATCGCCCTGGACCTCGATCACACCGTCCTTCACCGCGCCGCCCGCCCCGCACGCGCTGCGCAATTGCTTGCCGAGCGCCGTCAGCGCATCGGCATCGATCGCCAGCCCGCGCACCAGCGTCACCGTCTTGCCGCCGCGGCCCTTGGTCTCGCGGGCGACCCGCGCGATGCCGTCGCCGGTCGGTGCCACCGCCTTGGCGGCCGAGCAGATGCAGTCCGCCACAGCGCGCCGGCATGCCGGGCAGGTGCGGCCGCGGTCGGTCGAGTAGACGAGTCGAGTGGTTCCGTCATCGCGCGGCCAGGGCATGCAGACAGTTCAAGCCTGGCCGAGAAACACGGCCAGTGCGCGGTTCACGGCCAGCAAGGTTTCGTCACCGACATGCCCGAACACCGGCCCCAGGCGCTCGCGCAAGACCGAACTCGGTTTGTCCACCATCACCTGCGACTGCTCGCGCAGGCCGTTGCGCGAACTGGGTTGGACGGTGATACGTACCAACGGTGCGTCGTGCAGTCGGCTGGTCAGCGGCAGCACGGTGACGGAAGGGTGAAGGTCGAACAGGTCCGACTGAATCACCAGCGCGGGTCGCGGCTTGCCCAGGTCGCCACGTAGCCCGATAGTGAGAAGATCGCCGCGACGCATGCCCGCTGCCCCGGAACGTCAGCGCCAGCCATCGGTATCGGCCACCTGTTCCAGCAGGGCGTGCAGCGCCGCCTCGTCGGCCATCGCCGCCGCGTCATCGGCGAGGCTCAACGATTGCCGCCGGCACTCATCCGCAAAACCGGCGCGCCGCGTATCGGGTACCCAGATCTGTACCGGCCGCAGTCCAGCGGCACGCAGTCCGAGGCGGTGCTTGTGGACACGTTGCGCGATCGGGGTGGTCATGCAGCAGGCTCCGCAGGCTGTTTCATGAAACATCCTAACGTTGCCGGCGCGCGAGCGCAAGCGACCGCGCGGGCCAACGCCTCAGCCGCACGGCCCATGCCGCTTTCGGAACTGTGCCGGCGCGACGGCATCGGCGTCCGCGAAGAGGCCGCGCCGGGCCGCTCGCGCAAGCTCCTCTTCGCGCGCATACGGCACCGGCCGGCCGTGGAAGCGCCCGCTCCATGCGTGGCCGTTGCGCACCATCCATGCGCCGGTGTCCACGCCGTCGCGTTCGCGGTGCATGTCGCCGACAAGCCGGCCGTAGCCGTCGCGTGCTCGGGCCGTGACCTCGACCCGCTGCGCGAGAACCAGCGCACTCAGCGCCGCGGTCGACGCCACGCCGCCCTCCTGGCAGCGCTCCGGCGCATCGATGCCGCGCAGGCGCAGCTTGACCGGCTTGCGGTGCGCGCCATCGGGCCGCACCCAGACCGTATCGCCGTCGCTGACGCGGGTCACCACGCCGGCGAAGGTCGACTGCGCCGAGGCCGGCGCCGCAACGACGAGCCCGAGCAGGCACGCAACGACGCATGCGCGCAGCCCGCTGCCGTGCGTCATCGCGTCCGCCTCGCGCGCCGGCGCGGTGCGGCGACTGCCGCTTCGCCTTCCGGTGCCGTTGCATCAGCGACGCGCTCCATATCGGCCACCATGCGCGCCAGCCGATCGGCCAGCTTCTCGGTGCTGAGCTGTTCGCGAAAGCGCTCGACCATGAGCGGCAGCGCGAACGGGCTGGGCACCTCGAGTTCGACCACCTCGACACGCTGGCTGCGCATGCGCGCCAGCACTTCGTCGAGCCGCCGGATATCGAGTTCCTGGC
>JBDSEG010000344.1:0-3641 GCA_039920165.1 Burkholderiaceae bacterium | reverse complement strand
TCCTGCGCCAGCGCGGCGCCGCGCTTGCAGACCCAGAATTTCGCGACCGGCGTGAGAACCCGGCGCATCAGGTCCTCGAACGGGTCGCCGCGCCGATCGACCGCGCGCGCCAGGCGCAGCGCGAGCGCGGTCGCGGCCTCGCTTTCGAGCGCCAGGTCGGCCAGCACGTTGCGCATCAAGGGCTGCGCGATGAGCGGCTTGCCGAAGGCATGGCGCTGCTCGCAGTGGTGCAGCGCCAGCGCGACCGCGGCGAGCATCAGCCCAGCGGTGCCGAGCGCGCAATCGAGACGCGTCAGCGTGCCCATCTCGAGGATCTGGGCAACGCCGCGGCCCTCGTCGCCGACGAGCCAGGCGAGTGCGCCGTCGAACTCGACCTCCGAACTCGCATTCGCATGGTTGCCGAGCTTGTCCTTGAGACGCTGGATCGCGATGCCGTTGCGGACGCCGTTACCCGTCCCGTCCGGCAGCACCCGCGACAGGAAGAAGCAGCCGAGGCCCGAGGTCGTCTGCGCGAGGACGAGAAAGGCATCGCTCATCGGCGCCGAGAAAAACCACTTGTGGCCGGTGAGGCGGTAGCAGCGGCCCCAGGGCGTGTCCTCGATGTACTCGGCGCGGCTGGTATTGGCACGCACGTCGGAGCCGCCCTGCTTCTCGGTCATTCCCATGCCCATCGTTGCGCCGTGCTTGGCGGCGATCGGTACGAGGCGTGGGTCGTAGCGCGGAGCGACGAGCTTGGGCAGCCACTGCGCGGCGATGGCCGGATTGCCGCGCAGCGCGGGCGCGACCGCATACGTCATCGAGACCGGACACAGCACCGACGGTTCGAGCTGGGTGAAGATCAGGAAGCCAGCCGCGCGGGCGAGGTGCGCGCCTTCGCCCTCTCCCCACGGCGTTGCATGCAGTCCGGCCTCGATCGCCGCGCCGAGCAGCGCGTGGTAGCTCGGGTGGAACTCGACCTCGTCGAGGCGCCGGCCCACCCGGTCGTGCGTGTGCAGCACAGGCTTGTGAAGGTTGGCCAGGCGCGCATGCTGCTGCATCGCATCGCTGCCGCAGCGCACGCCGAGCGCGCCGAGCGCGGCCGCATCGAGCGACGGTGCATGAAAGCGCAGCGCATCAACCAGTGCGCGGTCGCTGCCGAACAGGTCGTGGCCGGCGAGCGGCGTACTCTGGTTCTCGACCGCGTGGGTGCTGGCTGGCACCGGCTGTCTCACACGCTCAGACGAGCTTGACCAACTGCTTGCCGAAATTCTTGCCCTTCAGCAAACCGAGAAACGCCTCGGGCGCGGCCTCGAGTCCTTGCGCCACGCTCTCGCGGAATTTGAGCTTGCCGGTGGCGACCATGCCGCCGAGTTCGGTCAGCGCCTGCGGCCACACCTCCATGTGCTCGCTGACGATGAAGCCCTCGACCGTGAGGCGCGATTGCAGGATCAGCGAGGGCTGGGTGAGCGGGATCGGAGCGCCGTTGTAGCCGCTGATCATTCCGCACAGGGCGATTCGGCCGAAGGCGTTCATGCGGGTCAGCACGGCGTCGAAAACGGCGCCGCCGACATTCTCGAAATAGCCGTCGATGCCATCCGGCGCGACCTCCTTGAGCGCGCGCGACAGCGCCTTCGAGTCGGTGTGCGCCTTGTAGTCGACGCAGGCGTCGAAGCCGAGTTCGTCGACCACGTAGCGGCATTTCTCTGCGCCGCCGGCAATGCCGACCGCGCGGCAGCCCTTGGCCTTGGCGAGCTGGCCGACGACGCTGCCGACCGCGCCGCTGGCCGCACTGACCGCGACCGTCTTGCCGGCCTGCGGCTGGCAGATCTTCATCAGACCGTACCAGGCGGTGACGCCGGGCATGCCGACCGCGCCGAGGTAGGCGGAGAGCGGAATGCGCGCCGTATCGACCTTGCGCAGCATGCCCGGCTGGCTGGCATCGACCACGCCGTAGTCCTGCCAGCCCCCCATGCCAACGACCTTGTCGCCCTTCGCAAACCCCGGGTTCTTGGAGTCGACGACTTCGCCGACCGTGCCGCCGCCCATGACCTCATTCAGGTTTTGCGGCTTGGCGTAGCTCTTGGCGTCGTTCATGCGCCCGCGCATATATGGATCGAGCGAAAGGAAGTGATGCCGCACGAGCACCTGCCCGTCGGCTAGCGCCGGCACCGGTGCCTCGACGACGCGGAAATTGTCGGCCGTGGCCTCGCCCTGGGGACGCGAGACGAGCTGGATCTGTCGATTGGTGATGGCCATGGTGATGGTTCCTTGGAACAGGGTGGTCGGTGAATCGGTGGGCTGGGATTGGAGCGACCGTCAGTCGCCGGCATTGACCCGCTGGACGAGCTTGCCGTCGACCGGCAGGGCCTTGAGAAACTTGAAGGTGCCGGTCGCGTGCGCGACGATCGCGCCCTGCGCGTCGAAGACCGACCCTTCGCAGAATGCGGTCGCGCCGGTGCGATGCAGCACCTTGCCGCGACCGACGATGCGGCCGGTGCCGGGGCGCATGAAGCTCGTCTTCATCTCGATCGTGACCACGCCGCGGCTCGCATCGAAGCCGCCCTGGCCGGGGCTGCGCGCGGCGTGCGCCATCACGATATCGAGCAGGGTCATGGTGACGCCGCCGTGCGCCACGCCCCAGGTGTTGGTCAGCTCGTCGCGCAGCGTGATCGCGATCTCGGCTTCGCCCCCGCCATAGCTGACGAATTCGAACTCGAGATGCTCGACAAAGGGGATATGGACCGGGAATGCCATGCGCGTTGCAGGCTCAGGCCGCGCCAAGGACGGCAGAGACGCCGCCGTCGATGGCGAGGATCTGCCCGGTGATGTGCTTGCCGGCAGCCGAGGCAAAGAGCAGCGCCGCACCCTTCAGGTCGTCGTCGTCACCAAGGCGCAGCAGCGGCGCGTGGCGCGCCATGTCGTCGGCGCCCCGCTGGGCGAGCGTGGCCTGCGTCATGCGACTCGGGAAGAAACCGGGGGCGATCGCATTGACCGTGATGTTGTACTTGCCCCATTCGCCCGCCAGGGCGCGGGTGAAATTGACGACCGCGCCCTTGCTGGTGTTGTAGGCAATCGTCGTCATGTCCGGGCCGTTGCCGGCCAGGCCGGCGATCGAGGCGATATTGACGATGCGACCCTGGCGGCGCGGGATCATGCTCTTCTTGCCGATCGCCTGGCTCATCAGGAAGATGCTGCGGATATTCAGGTTCATCACCTTGTCCCAGGCCGCGAGCGGATGCTCTTCGGCCGGTGCGCCCCAGGCGGCGCCGGCATTGTTGACGAGGATATCGACCTGCCCCATGCGCTGCAGCGTCTCGTCGGCGACGCGGGCGATTTCTTCGGGCAGGCTCGCGTCGGCGGCGATCCAGCGCGTATCGATGCCGAGTGCCTGCAGGCTCGCCGCAGCCTCTTCGAGGTCGGCGGCCTTGCGCGAACTGAGCATGATCTTGGCACCGGCTTCGCCGAGCGACTGGGCAATCTGCAGGCCAAGGCCCCGCGAACCGCCGGTGACGAGTGCGGTCTTGCCGCCGAGGTCGAAGAGTTGCTGGACGGGAGTGCTCATGAGGAAGTCCTGTACTGACCAGGCGTAAGTATCACGCGCCGGACGGTTTATCCGTCGTCGCCCATTCGCGAGCGCACCCACAGCAGCAGCGCGCCGATCA
>JBDSEG010000343.1:0-7959 GCA_039920165.1 Burkholderiaceae bacterium | reverse complement strand
CGGTTAGAGCGACGGAATCATAATCCGCAGGTCCGGGGTTCGAATCCCTGAAGCGCCACCAAATTCACACGCCATCAAGGCACTCGACGCGTTCATCGCTCGAGTGCCTTTTTGCTGATCCGCGCACTCCGGTCATTCGCAGCGGCCAGCGTCGATGCCCCGCACAATGGATGGACGGCATCCGCCCATGGACACACCCGACCTCCCCCGCATTGCCGCATTCGAGATGCGCAGCCACGGCCTGGATCCCGAGTTCGCGCCCGCGGTGATGGCCGAGGTGCAGGCTTTGCCCGCTGGCGTCGACGCTGCAGTGAACGACGACGATTTGCGGGATCTGCGCGAGCGCTTGTGGTTCTCGATCGACAACGCCGATACGCTCGACCTCGATCAGCTGAGTTGGGCGCAGGCGCTGGAGGGCGATGCGGTGCGGCTCGCCGTTGCGGTGGCCGATGTGGCGTCGCGGGTGCCGCGCGACGGCGAGCTCGATTCGCATGCCGCCGCGAACACCACCTCGGTCTATACAGCCGCGGGCGTCTTTCCGATGCTGCCGCCGCGCTTGTCCAACGACCTCACCTCACTCGGCGAAGGCGAAGACCGGCTAGCCGTGGTGGTCGAGATGGATATTGACCGCGACGGCGCCGTCACCACTGCGCAGCTCTATCGGGCCCGCGTCCGCAACCAGGCCAAGCTCGATTACGACAGCGTGGCCGGCTGGCTCGACGGGTCGTCCGCCGCGCCGCCCGAAGTCGCTGCGAGTGCAGCGCTGCAGGATCAGCTGCGCCTGCACGATGGCGCAGCGCAGCGCCTGCGCCGGTGGCGACACCAGCGCGGCGCGCTCAATATCGCAACCGCGCAGGCCCGGCCGGTTTTCAGCGAAGGCCGACTGGTCGATCTGCGCGCGGACCGGAAGAACCGCGCCAAGGACCTGATCGCCGATCTGATGATCGCCGCCAACGGCGCGACCGCGCGCTTCCTGCTGGAACGCGGCCAGCCCTCGCTGCGCCGCGTGCTTCAAGAGCCGCGTCGCTGGGACCGGCTGGTCGACCTCGCGGCGCAGCACGACGTCGAGCTGCCGGTCGAGCCCGACGCGCGGGCGCTCGATGCGTTTCTGGGCGCGCGCCGTGCGGCCGACCCGGCCGGGTTCGAGGAGCTCTCGCTCGCGGTCGTCAAGCTGCTCGGCTCCGGCGCCTACGCCGCCGCTGGCCCGCACGCGCCGCCGGCCGGCCATTTCGGCCTCGCGGTGAACGACTATGCGCACTCGACCGCGCCGAACCGACGCTATGTCGACCTGGTGACGCAGCGCCTCGTCAAGGCCACGCTCGCCGGCCAGCCGGCCCCCTATTCGCTTGCGCAACTCCAGGCCATTGCCGAGCACTGCACGCTCCAGGAAGACAGCGCCTCGACAGTCGAGCGACGCGTCCTCAAGGCGGCCGGCGCCTGGCTGCTGCGCGAACGCATCGGCGAGCGCTTCGACGCCGTTGTCACCGGTGCGGTGGCAAAGGGGGTCTTCGTTCGCATCGCTTCACCACTGGTCGAAGGACGGGTGGTCGAGGGCCATGCCGGTCTCGATGTAGGCGACAAGCTGCGCGTTCGGCTGCGAGCCGTCGACCTCGAACAACGCCACCTCGATTTCGTCCGCGACTGAGCGACCGGAAATCTCAGGTGGACGGCTCGCGCCGGCCGCGCGTGACGGCGAGGACGATGGCACCGAGTCCGGCCAGCGTGGCGAGCGACAGCAGCAGCCAGCCGATGAACGGCAGCCAGCCGACCAGCATCAGCACCAGCAGGCCGAGCGCTGCGAGGCCGAAGGTCGGGGCGGGCGATGCCGATGGGGCTGGCGCCGGCACGGCCGCCGGCGATGCCGCGGCAGGTGTCGACCGGAATGCCCAGCCCAACCGCTGCCCGAGGGCGACCGCGGCGATGACGAAGCCGAGCATCGTCAGCAGCGGATAGAGCGCGAGCAGCGCCAGCGCGAACGGAATGCCGAGCAGGGTGAGGACGAGCAGCACGGCGACGAGCGGCACCACGAGCACGAGCAGCAGCCCGAGACCGATCGAGCGCCACGGCGAGCCGAAGACCCCGGCGACGGCGCGCGCTGCGAAGCGCGGCGCGAGCCACAACATCAGCGCGGCCAGCGCGAGCAGCATCAGATAGCCGAATACCGAACCGATGCCCATCGGCAGCCACCCGCGCGACATGGCGTCGCCGTCGTCGGTGCCGGCATCCGCGTCGCGTTCGGCGCGACGCGCCTTGCGCTCACCATTCGAATCGGTCACTGCACCGCCGATCACCGAACCTTCGGCGCGGCTTATTGCCTCTTTCGAACTGTAGCTGAGCGTTCCGCCGATCTTCGCCTTCGGTCCGAGAGCGATCTGCTGCGCATTGAGCCGCACATCGCCGGCGACCTCTCCATTGATGACGATGGTGCGCGCCGCAGCGCGCAGGCTGCCGCCGATCCGGCCATCGATCGCGATATTGCCGCCCGCCACCGCCGCATCGCCCGCGATGCGGCCCTCGGGCGCCAGGCGCAGGTCGCCAGCCGCGCCATAGAGTTCACCGCCCACCTGCGCCTTGACGACAACCGTGCCGCCGGCCACGCGCAGATCGTCGCCGATCGCCGCATTCACCTCGACCGTACCGCCGGCCAGGGTGGCATCGATGCCCACCGGGTGTTCGACCGCCACATGGCCGCCGAAGGCCATGTAGTCGCCATCGACAGCGGCATCGGTCCGCACGTCCTTGCCGAACAGATGCAGGTTGTGGCTGCCCGTGGCCGGCGCAGACTGCGCCGGGACGAGGGTCACCGCGAGCGAAAGCAGCAGCGCCGCCGCGAGAGAGCCGGCACGAGTGCGAATCGCGCGCAGGTTCATGGCCGACTCTTCACCAGATCATTTAACGAGCAGGTCTTGCAGTGTCTTGCCGGCCGCGAGCGCATCCTTGTACCAATTGGGGCGCTTGCCGTGGCCCGACCAGGCATTGCCGGCATCGTCGCGAAACTTGGGCGGCAGATGGCCCTTGCGCTTCGCCGTCTTGCGCGCACCGCCGCGCTTGGCGCCGGCCTTGCGCGCTGCGGTCTTCACGCCGCCCGCACCGAAGACGTCAGCGGCGGTAATGCCGTAATAGGCCACCGCCTCGCGGATTCGCTCGACCACTCCCGGAAGATCCCTGGACTTCAGGGACTCGGCCTGCTTTTGCAATGTCGCGATCTGCTTTTGAATCTGATTCAGGGTCTTTGCCATAAGTCTTTCATTACCGTTGTTGGTGAACGCCGATCAGTGGCGTGGGCATTGCGGGCGCTTGCGGCCTCTTTGCTTGCCAATTCTCCCAGGGCGCGACTGTAACGCCGATTCCACTCGGATCCCATTGCGTCGCCAAATGGCGATGGATACCGAGTCGGGTCAATTCGCAACCGCATAAGTCGCACTGGGCCCGCCATTCGCGCCGCGAATGTGAATCGCAATGCCGCCTCAGCGGCCCCGCCGCATACGGCGTTCGACCACTTCGAAACCCTGCTGCACCAAGAGCGCCAGCACCGCCGCCGGCAAGGCGCCGGCGACCATCGTCGCGGTATCGTTCACCGCGAGTCCGGCGACGATGCGCTCGCCGAATCCGCCCGCACCGACAAATGCCGCCAGCGTCGCCGTTCCGACATTGATGACCGCCGCGGTCTTGATGCCGGCCATGATCAGCGGTCCGGCAAGCGGCAATTGCACCAGCCTCAGCACCTGCGACTTCGAAAGTCCAAGAGCGAGCGCCGCCTTGCCCACTTCGAGCGGCACTTCGACAAGGCCGGTGTGTGTATTGCGAACGATCGGCAGCAGTGCGTAGAGAAAAAGGGCAATGAGCGCCGGCAATAGGCCGATGCCGCCGACCAGCGCGATGAGAAACGCCAGCAGTGCGAGCGAGGGCACGGTCTGCAGCACGGCCACCGCGCCGAGCACCCAGGCCGCAAGCCGCGGCCAGCGCCAGGCCGTGATGCCGAGCGGCACGCCGACCGCCACCGCCGCAATCACCGAACCGAAGACGAGCAGCAGATGCTGCATCGAAAGGCGCATGAAATCGGGGGCGAACAGGCGCTGCATGAACGACGCCCGCTCGCCCGATGGGGGCGCCGCGCCCCCGGCCAGAAAGCGCCGCGCAACTTCGGCGAAGGCGACGCCGTCGAGTTCGGCCTGCGCATTGAGCGCGATCATGGTCGGCGCATTGATGCGGCCTTCGAGCCCGCGCAGAGGTGCCGGGTCGACCGCCATCCGCATCAGCAGCACGGCGTCGTATTTGGGAAAGAACTGGCGGTCGTCGACCAGCACCCGCAGCGCATAGCGGCCGACCTTGGCATCGGTCGAATAGATATCGATCAGGTCCACCCGGTCGTCCTTGACCGCATCGTAGGCGAGGCCGTGATCGAGTCCGGCCGGCGTCGCGGCGTCGAGCGCATAGGCCTTTTGCAATGCCGGCCAGCCGTCGGCACGGGCCAGAAATTCATGCGAGAGCCCGTAGCGCAATCCCTGCGCCTTCGGGCCGGCCAGGTCCGAGATGCGTGCAATGCCCAGGCGCTGCGCGGTCGCTTCCGGCAGCGCCAGCGCATAGGTGTTGTTGAAGCCCAGGGGTATCGCGGCCTTGAGTCCGCGCGGCGCCAGCCAGGTATTGAGTTCGGCCAGGCCCGGATTGCCTTCGCGCTTGAGCAATTCGCGAACGATGGTGCCGGTGTATTCGGGGTAGAGGTCGACGCTGCCGCTCGCAAGCGCCTGCTCGAGCACGCCGGTATTGCCGAGACCCTGCTTGTGTTCGGCCGCGATGCCTTGGGCCTGCAGCGTCTGCCGGACGATCTCGCCGAGCAGGTACGACTCGGTGAAGCGTTTGGACCCGACGACGAGCCGGTCGGCCGCAGGCGCCGGCGCGGCGGCAAGCGCCGTCAACACCACCGCGAGCAGCCACGCGGCCGCGGCCCGCACCTTCATCGGACCGCTTTGGGCGCGGCGCGCCGGCGTGCATGCCTGACCTCGCCAAGCAGCTCGAAGATCGCCTCGCTTCCGCGCGGCAGGGGATCGAGATCGAGGTGGCGCGGCCGTCCGCGCGGCACCGGCCCGGGCTCGTCGGCCACGAAACCTTCGCCCAGCACTTCGAGCGCCTTCGCGTAATAACGCTGCCGCTCCGCCAGCCCGTTCACGCCGCCGTTAATGCGCCGCGTGATAGTCTCGAAGCGCTGCGCATCGGCGAGGGCGTTCAGGCCGTTGCTGAGCCAGAAGAGCCCGGCGGTGGCGAAAGCGATCGCCGGCGTCGCGGCGAGCTCGGGCTGCGCGACCAGATCGAGGCCGAGCAGGCCGCCGTATTTCGAATAGTTGAAGCGGCCGGTGATCTGGATCGGCCCACGGCCCTTGAAGCGCCGGCCATCGCCGGGGTCGCGATTACCCAGCCGCGTCGCCAGGTCGCAGGCGGGTTCGTAGCGGCGCTGCGCGGCGGTCGGCCCCCACAACTCCTCCATGTAGCGGAACTCGCCCGATTCGTGCGCCAGTTGCGCGACGAAGGCGGCGCTGCGCAGCAACGTATTGATTTCGTGGTCGCGCATGGCCTGGTTCAAATGCGGCAGGAAGCTCTGGCATTTGGGCAGCGCGAGGTTGGGCATGATCCGACGCAACTGGGTCTCGGTGAGCATGGGCTTTCTCCTCGTGGGTGCGCCGGGCTGGCCGCTAGTCCACTGAACCCGTGGCCTGGCGCAGCGCAGATGGTAGGACTTCACGATCGCCGCCTCCCGCGCGAGCTCGCCGGGAGGCGGCGCGCCGGGACAATCGGAGCGCAGTGTTGCGCACCGTCCGGGAGTCGAAAACGTGAACGCAAAGCAGTCGAGCGCACGCTTTCAGTGGCTCGTGATCGGCCCCTTCGTCATCGCCGTGGCGTTGCTCGCGGTGCTGGGTCTGACGAGCGCGCACATCCTTTCGGCGGTGCGGGCCTATGTGGGCGGCGAAAGCCTGTGGTCGAAGGGCCAGAAGGATGCCGTCTACCACCTGACCCGTTATGCCGAGACCCGCGCTGACGCCGAGCATGGGCGCTACCTCGCCGCGATCGCCGTCCCGCTGGGCGACCGCGTCGCACGCACCGAACTCGACAAGCCCGATCCCGACGCTGCGGTTGCGCGGCAAGGTTTTGTCCAGGGCGGCAACCACGCCGACGATGTCGACGCCATGGTCTGGCTGTACCGCAACTTTCGCCGGGTCCCGTTCATGGCCGACGCGATCGCGATCTGGGCCGAGGCCGACGCCGAGCTGGAGCAACTGCACGAACTCGGCGATCAGGTGCACAACCGAGTCCAGGCCGGTGACCCCGCATCGAACGAGTTGCGCAGCCTGCTGCAGCACATGGCGCCACTGAACGACCGGCTGACCACACTCGAGCAGCGCTTCTCGGCCACCATGGGCGAGGCCTCGCGCAGCGCGCAGCGGCTGGTCGAGATCGCCACGCTGGTGCTCTCGCTGGCCCTCGTCGGCGCTGCGATCGGACTCAGCGCCGGCCTGCTGCGCCGCCAGGCGCGTGCCGAACAGGCGCTGCGCGCGAGCGAGCAGCGCTTCCGCCAGCTCTGGGAGACTGCGCCCGATGCGATCGTCGTCTTCGACGAGCAAATGCGCATCACCTATGCCAACGCCGCGGTGGCCGATGTATTCGGCCACGCACCCGAGGCGGTGGTCGGTGCCGATGTCGCGATGCTGCAGCCCGAATCCGCGCGGCAGGCACAGCGCGACGCGCTGGCTCGCTATCTGCGCAGCGGCGCGCATCAATCGAACTGGCGCAACGCAGCGATGCGCGGCCTGCATCGAGACGGCCACGAGATTCCGCTCGAGATCGCCTTCAGCCATGTCGAGATCGAAGGCAGGCACCAGTTCGCCGGCTTTCTGCGCGACGTCAGCACTCGGGAGCGCGCCGCGCAGGCACTGCGCGCGAGCGAGGAACGGCTGCAGCGTGCACTCGACGCCTCGAGCCTGTGCCTGTGGGATTTCGACGTCGAGAGCGGCAAGATCTATCTATCAGAGTCGTGGTCGCAGTGGCTCGGCGGGCCGGCCGAGGCGACGCTCACCACCTTTGCCGAGCTGGCCGGCCAGGTGCCCGGCAAAGAACGCAACGCGCTGATGGCAGCGCTGGTCACGGCGCTGAAGGATCCGCAGGCCACCTACCGGGTCGAGCATCGGGTTCGCATGCGCGACGGCGGCTGGCTGTGGAACCTGAGCATCGGGCGCGTCGTCCAGCGCGATGCGCAGGGCCGCGCCCTGCGCATGGTCGGCACCAACCTCGATATCACCGCGCGCAAGCGCGCCGAGGCGACCCAGCTCGCGCTCGAAAGCCATCTGCGCGAATCGCAGAAGATGGAAGCGATCGGCACCCTGGCCGCCGGCATCGCCCACGACTTCAACAATATCCTGGGCGCGATCATCGGCAACCTCGCACTTGCGCGCGACGAGGTCGGCCCCGACCATTCGGCCCTGCTCAGCCTCGAACAGATCGGCACTTCGGCGCGTCGGGCGCGAACGCTCGTCCAGCAGATCCTCGCGTTCGGCCGGCGCCAGCCGCACGAGCTGTCGAACCGCGCCCTGGCGCCGATGCTCGAGGAAACCCTCGCGCTGATGCGCTCGACCTTGCCGGCCGGCGTCAGCCTGGAGACGCGGATCACCTCTGACCCGCTGCAGGTGATGGCCAACGCGACGCATTTCCAGCAGGTGCTCATGAATCTGTGCACCAACGCCTGGCATGCGCTGCACGGCGCAAGCGGGCACGTCCAGGTCGGGCTCGAAGCCGTCGACTTGCCTGCCGGCCGACCGCGCCCCGGCCCCCTGCCGCCCGGGCGCTTCGCGCATATCTGGGTCACGGACAGCGGCTGCGGCATGGATGCCGAGACGCGCGCCCGCATCTTCGAACCCTTCTTCACCACCAAGCCGGCCGGCAAGGGGACCGGTCTGGGACTGTCCACGGTCT
>JBDSEG010000342.1:0-9391 GCA_039920165.1 Burkholderiaceae bacterium | reverse complement strand
CGCCGCGCTGGTGCCCGGCCTGCTCGCGATGGCCGGATACGTGATCGTGATCGCGGTCTATTGCCGCGTCCGCCCCGAGTTCGCGACGCCGAGCGAGCCGCTCGCCTGGCCTCAGCGCTGGCGCGCGCTGGTCGAGATCTGGCCGATCCTGGTGATCTTCCTGGTGGTCTTCGGAGGCATCTACGGCGGCGTCTTCTCGCCCACCGAAGGGGCCGCGGTCGGCGCCGTCGGCACGTTCCTGGCCGGCCTGGGGCGGCGCGAGCTCGACGGGCCCGGCATCGTGCGCAGCTTCCTGGGTACCGCCGAGACCTCGGCGATGGTCTTCATGATCTTCCTCGGTGCCGACATGATGAACTCGGCGCTCGCGATCACCCAGATGCCAGCCGGCATCGCGCGGTGGGTTCTTCATCTGGCGGTACCGCCGGTGGTCGTCGTCGCCGCGGTGCTGGGGCTGTATGTGCTGCTGGGCTGCGTGATGGACGAGCTGTCGATGCTGCTGCTGACGATCCCGGTCATCTTTCCGGCCGTGATGGCGCTTGACCTGTGGGGCCTGGACCCGCAGTCGAAGGCGATCTGGTTCGGCATCCTGGTGCTGATGACGGTGGGCATCGGCCTCATCGCGCCGCCGGTCGGGCTCAATGTCTATGTGGTGAACGGCGTCGCGCGCGACGTGCCGATGAGCGAGACCTACAAGGGCGTGTGGCCGTTTTTGCTGAGCGACGGCCTGCGCCTGTTGGCGCTGCTGCTGTTCCCGACGCTGAGCCTCGGCCTGGTCGGTGCGCTTTTCAGGTAGAACGCCGATCGAAAGGACTTTGACCATGTCGCGCATCACCGGCCACCGTTTCCTGCATTCGCCCGGACCGACCCGCGTCCCCGACGAGGTGGCTCACGCGATGAGCCGTCAGCCGATGGACCTGGCCGACCCGCGCGTGGCGCAGACCATCGCGGCGTGCGAGGACGGCCTGCGCCAGGTGCTGGGCACGCGGTCGGATGTCTTCATGTACGCCGCCAACGGCCACGGCGCGTGGGAAGCGACCATCGTCAACCTGCTCGGCCCCGGCCAGTCGGTGCTGATCGCCGGCACCGGCCACTTCTCCGAGTCCTGGGCGGTGCAGTCCGAGTCGCTTGGCGCCAATGTCGTGCGCACGCCGTGGGCCGAAGGCGAGTCGATCGACGTGGCCGCGGTCGAAAAGGCGCTGCGCGACGATCGCGAGCACGCCATCGTCGCCGTCTTCGCGGTCCACACCGATACCGCGAGCAGCCTGACCAGCGACCTCGTCGCGCTGCGAGCCGCGATCGACGCCGCGGGCCATCCGGCGCTGTTCGTCGTCGATGTCGTGGCCTCGCTGGCAGCCGCGCCGTTCGTGATGGACGCGTTGCGCGCCGACGTGGCCATCGGCGCCTCGCAGAAAGGCCTGATGGTCCCGCCCGGCCTGTCCTTCGTCGCCGTCAACGCTGCGGCCATGGCGATCGCCCAACGCAATCCGGCGCCGCGCTTCTACTGGGACTGGGTGCGCCGCCAGGGCGACATGCCCTATCGCAAGTTCTGCGGCACACCGCCGCAGAGCCTGCTGGCCGGCCTCGAGGCGGCGCTGGCGTTGATCGAACGCGAGGGCCTGGCTGAGGTGCATGCGCGCCACCGCCTGATGGCCGACGCCGTGCATGCTGCCGTCGGCGCGTGGAGCGAGGCCGGCGGCGTGCGCTTCTTCGGCCGCCTGCCACCGACGCGTTCGGTCTCGGTCACGACGCTGTTGACGGCGCCCGGCATCGACCCCGAAGCGGTGCGCGCGGTGGCACGCGAGCGCTTCCAGGTCGCGATTGCCGGCGGCCTGGGGCCGCTGACCAGCCGGGTGCTGCGCATCGGCCACCTCGGCGATACCAACCCGGCGATGATCCTCGGCTGTCTCGGCGGGCTGCAGGCAGCGTTCCAGGTCTGTGGCGTGCCGATCGGCAGCGACGGCGTGCGGCGCGCGGTCGAGGTCTTCGCGCGCTCTGCCGCTCAGGGCTGATTCGGCTTGGCCGGCCGGGGCAAGCGCCCCATCAGATAGAACTCGTCGTTGGGTCGCATCGAGGTCATGTTGGCCATGCGGTTCGACAGGCCGAACAGCGCGGTGATGGCGCCGATGTCCCAGGCGTCCTCGTCGCTGAAGCCATGGGCGCGCAGGGCCTCGAAATCGGCATCGCCGAGCGCGGCCGAATCGGCGCAGACCTTGAGCGCGAAATCGACCATGGCGCGCTGGCGCGGCGTGATATCAGCCTTGCGGTAGTTGACCGCCACCTGGTCGGCGAGCAGCGGCTGCTTCTCGAAGATGCGCAGCAGCGCGCCGTGCGCCACCACGCAATACAGGCACTGGTTCGCGCCGCTGGTGGCGACGACGATCATTTCCTTCTCGCCCTTGGACAGGCCGCCTTCCTTCAGCATCAACGCATCGTGGTAGGCGAAGAAGGCTCGGAATTCGTCCGGCCGATGGGCGAGCACGAGAAAAACATTCGGCACGAAGCCCGACTTCTCCTGCACCGAGAGGATGCGCGCGCGAATGTCGTCCGGCAGCCCTTCGATCGCGGGTACGGGGTAGCGGCCGATCTGTTGCTTGTTCATGGTGGTTCGTTTCGGAACTGCAGCGCGTGCAGTCTGGCATAGAGGCCACCGCGCGCCAGCAATTCGGTGTGGCTGCCCTGCTCGACGATGCGCCCGGCGTCGAGCGCCACGATGCGGTCGGCGCGCTCGATGGTCGACAGCCGGTGCGCGATGACGATGCTGGTGCGCCCGCGCATCAGCCGCTCCAGCGCATCCTGCACCAGCCGTTCGGACTCGGAATCGAGCGCCGAGGTCGCCTCGTCGAGGATCAGGATCGGCGCATCCTTATAGATCGCGCGTGCGATAGCGACGCGCTGGCGCTGGCCGCCGGAGAGCTGGCTGCCGTTGTGACCGAGCAGCGTATCGATGCCCTGCGGCAGCGTGGCGACGAAGTCCAGCAGGTTCGCATCGCGCAGCGCCTGCGTCACGCGCTCGCGGTCAGGTTCCTGTCCGAGCGCCACGTTGGCGGCGAGCGATTCGTTCATCAGCACCACGTCCTGGCTGACCAGTGCAAACTGGCGCCGCAGCGCGTGCACGTCCCAATCGGGCAGCGGCTGGCCGTCGAGCAGGATTTCGCCCTCGCCGGGGTCGAGGAAGCGCAGCAGGAGGTTGACGAGGGTCGACTTGCCCGAGCCCGACGGACCGACCAGGGCCACGGCCTCGCCGCCGTGCAGGCGCAGGTCGACACCCTCGAGCGCGGGCGCATGGTCGGCGCGGTAGCGCATCCCCACCCCGCGCAGTTCGATCTCGCCCGACGAGCGCGCAACGCTGAAGCTGCCGCCGCTCTCGGAACGACCCTGCTCGATGAGGTCGATCCCGCGGTCCAGCGCGGCCAGGCCGCGTGTCAGCGGCGAAGTCAGGTCCGACAGATGCTTGATCGGCGCGACCAGCATCAGCATAGCGGTGATGAAGGCGACGAAGCTTCCCACCGTATAGCCGGCGCTGCCGCTTTGCCACAGCGCGGCGACGATGACCGCCGACAGCGCAATCGCCGCCATCACCTGCGTCACCGGCGTCATGGTCGCGGCGGCCGCCACCGACTTGATCGAGAGCCGGCGCAAGGCGCTGCTCGCGGTGTCGAAGCGGCGCGCCTGTGCCGGTGCCGCATCGTGCAGCCGGACGATGCGCCAGGCGAGCACGTTTTCCTCGACCACATACGCGAGTTCATCGGTCGCCTGCTGGCCGGCGAGCGACAGCCGGTGCATGCGCCGGCCCAGCACCCGCGTGACGCCGGCGACGGCCGGGAACAGCACCGCGACGAAGAGCGTGAGCTGCCAGTTCAGCCACACCAGGTAGCCGAGCAGCGCGAGCAGCGTCAGGGAATCCTTCAGCAGCGACGTCACCGCATTGACCAGCAGCGTCGCGCCGAGCTGCGCCTCGTAGACCAGGGTATTGGTCAGAGCACTCGCCGAGGTGCCGACGAAGACTTCCGCACCCGCTTTTAGGAGGCGATCGAACATCGACTGGCGCAGTTGCGCTACACCGCGTTGGGCCGCCCACGACAGGGTGTATTGGGCAATGAACCCGGCCATCCCGCGCAGCGAAAACAGGCCGACCAGCGCGATCGGAATCGCCCACAGCGGGATGCGGTTGCCCTGGAAGCCCTGATCGAGCAGCGGCTGCATCAGCGCCGGGATCAGCGGCTCGGTCGCCGCACCGACCAGCGATGCGAGCACGGCCAGCGCGAGCCCCGAGCGCGCCGATCTGAAGTAAGGGGCGAGCCGGGCGAGGCGGCGGGCGAGTGGCAACGTCGGCTCGGTCATGGGGTCGCGCATTATCCGCGCGGGCCCTGCCTACAATCGCGGCCCTTCGCGCCGGTGATGCCGGGGCGGATCTACACACATTGAACCCGCGGGCCAAATCAGAGTCAGCTACCGATGTTCAAAAGACGCACCTTCGGCGCCGCCGGATTCGCAGCGCTCGCGATCTGCGGCGCTCCCGCCCTGGCCCAGTTCAGGGTCGAGATCTCCGGCGTCGGCGCCACCCAGTTACCGATCGCGGTCGTCAAGTTCCGCGGCGAGGAGCGCGCCACGCAGGCGATCTCGGCGATCGTGCGGGCCGACCTGGAGCGCAGCGGCTATTTCCGCGGCATCGAGGGGCCGCCAGGGCTCGACGAGACCGGCCAGCCGGTGATGACCGAATGGCGCGCGCGCGCCGCCGATGCCTTGCTCGCCGGTTCGGTCGCGCGGCTGGCCGACGGCCGCTTCGATGTGCGCTTCAAGCTGTGGGACGTGGTCAAGGGTGGCGAACTGGGCGGCCAGAGCCAGGCGGTCGAGGCCGGCGATCTGCGCCTGGCGGCGCACCGCATCGCCGATTTCGTCTACGAGAAGCTGACCGGCGACAAGGGCGTCTTCTCGACCCGCATCGCCTACGTCATCAAAGGCGGTAGCCGCTTCACGCTGCGCGTGGCCGATGCCGACGGCGAGGCCGACCAGGTCTCGGTGAACGGCAACGACCCGATCATCTCGCCGGCATGGTCGCCTGACGGCAAGGAGCTCGCCTACGTCTCGTTCGAAAGCCAGAAGGCCGTCGTCTACGCGCAGGAAGTGGCCTCGGGCAAGCGACGCACGATCGCCAATTTCCGCGGCTCGAACAGCGCCCCGGCCTGGTCGCCCGACGGCCAGACGCTGGCCGCGACGCTTTCGCGCGGCGGCGGCTCGCAGCTCTATCTGCTGGGCCGCAACGGCGACAATGTGCGCCGACTCACGACCAGCAATGCGATCGATACCGAGCCGGTCTTCTCACCCGACGGGCGCAGCCTCTATTTCGTCAGCGACCGCGGCGGCGGCCCGCAGATTTATCGCACGCCGATCGGCGGCGGCGCGGTCGAGCGGGTCACTTTCGCGGGCAGTTACAACATCAGCCCGGCAGTGAGCCCGGACGGCCGTTCCCTCGCCTACATTTCGCGCGTCGGCGGGGCGTTTCGACTGCACACGCTCGACCTTGCGACCCCCGGCGCCGCGCCCCTGGCGGTCACCGATACCAGCGACGACGAGAGCCCGAGCTTCGCACCCAACGGCAAGCTGATCATCTATGCGAGCCGAGCCCAGGGCCGCGATGTTTTAATGACGACGACGCTCGACGGCCGCATCAAGGCCCGGCTGGTCGTGTCGAATACGGCCGATATGCGCGAGCCGAGTTGGGGTCCGTTCCGGCGCTGAGCCCGCGGCCGCCCCCGAACAGTTCAACCACCAGGAGTCACCATGAAAACCATCCATCAACTGCTGGCCTTCGCCAGCGTGGCCGCGCTCGTCGGCTGCTCGACCCCGGTCAAGCTCGACGAAGTCGCACCGGTCGAAAGCCGCAGCGGCACGCCGGTCAACCCGGGCGGTACCGCGGGCAGCAGCGGTGCCGGCACGGCAGGTGCCGGGCAATCAGGCGTTGCCAGCGTCGACCTGACGCGCAATGCCCTGCCACCGGCGCGAATGGACAACGTCATCTTTTTCGACTTCGACAGCTTCGTGGTGAAGGACGAATACCGCAACCTGGTCGATGCGCATGCCAAGTCGCTGAACGCCGACCGCAAGCGGAAGGTGTCGGTCGAAGGCCATACGGACGAGCGGGGCGGACGCGAATACAACCTCGCACTCGGCCAGAAGCGCGCGGAGGCCGTGGCGCGCTCCATGACGTTGCTCGGCGCCACCGATGCGCAGGTCGAGGCCGTGAGCTTCGGCAAGGAGCGTCCGGCCGTGCAAGGAAACGATGAGTCGGCCTGGGCGAAGAACCGCCGCGCCGAGATCGTCAACCGTTGATGCGCACCGGAGGATTGACGATGAATCCGTTCGCGCGCGGCCTGGCGGTCTCGGGTTTCGTGGTCGCTGCCCTCTTCGCGCCGGCCGCACACGCCGGTCTGTTCGACGACGACGAGGCACGCCGCGCGATCCTCGACCTGCGTCAGCGCCTCGAGCAAAGCAACCAGCAGGCGCAGGCACGCCAGGCCGAGCAGATGGCGCGCATGAGCGAGCAGATGACGCAGCAGCTTTCACAGATGCGCAAGAGCCTGCTCGACCTGAACGACCGCATCGATGCCATGGGCGCGGACAACGCGCGTCTGCGCGGCCAGAACGAACAGCTCGCGCGCGACGTGGCCGATTTGCAGCGCCAGCAAAAGGACGTGGCGCAAGGCGTGGAAGACCGCATCCGCAAGCTCGAACCTCAGAAGGCGCAACTCGAAGGCCAGGAGATCCTGGTCGATCCCGAAGAGAAGCGCCAGTTCGACGAAGCGATGGCGGTGCTCAGGCGCGCCGAGTTCGACCGCGCCACGCTGGCGCTGGTCGCCTTCCAGAAGCGCTATCCGGCGAGCTCGTATCGCGAATCGGTGCTGTTCTGGCTCGGCAATGCGCAGTACGGCCAGCGCGACTACAAGGGAGCGATCACCAGCTTTCGCGCCCTGGTTTCGGCGGCGCCGCAGCATCCCCGCGCGCCCGAGGCGGTGCTGGCGATCGCCAATTGCCAGCTCGAGCTGAAGGACCCGAAAGCCGCGCGCCGAACGCTCTCGGAACTGATGACGGCCTATCCAAAATCCGAGGCCGCCCTCGCCGGACGCGAGCGGCTGGCATCGATCAAGTCCTAGTCCGCTGAATCATTGAAATGGGCGGCGAGGGACGCGCGAGACGGGATGCGATGCGAGGTGCAATGCGCAGCGATACCCGTAGGCATCGCGAGCATCTGCGACGCCTCAACGCGCCCGTATCGCGTGGACAGAGCCGATCCGATTTTAGTGATTCAGCGGACTAGCGTGGCTGTGCTTCACGCCGAGGCAAGCGTCGGCTTCGATGCCGACCTGCAGCGCCGCTTCGGCGCGCTGCGCCGGCTATACGGCGACGCCGGTTATGCGCGGTTGCGCAGCGCGCGCGTCGCGATCGTCGGGCTCGGCGGCGTCGGTTCGTGGGCGGCCGAGGCGCTCGCGCGCAGCGGCGTCGCCGGCCTCACGCTGATCGACCTCGATCAGATCGCCGAGTCGAATATCAACCGCCAGGTGCAGGCGCTCTCCAGCACCGTCGGCGCCGCCAAGGTCGATGCCCTGGCAGCGCGCATCGCCGACATCCACCCCGGCTGCGCGGTCTCGAAGGTCGAGGAATTCGTCGCCGCCGACAACTGGCCGAGCCTGCTGGCAAACCCGGTCGATGCCATCATCGACGCCTGCGACGATCTGCGCGCCAAGCTCGTGCTGGCAAGCTGGGCGCTGGCCGATCCGAGTCAACGCCTCGTCGTCTGCGGCGCTGCGGGCGGCAAGCGCAAGCCGCAAGCGATCGAAGTGGCTGACCTCGCGCAAGTGACCCACGACCCCTTGCTGGCGAGCTTGCGCCAGCGCCTGCGCAAGGCCGCGGCCTGGGACCGATCCGATGGCACAGGCGGGCGCCGATTCGGTATCGACTGCGTGTTTTCGCGCGAAGCCGTGCAGCGGCCCGAGGGGGACGGTGGCGCGCTCGACGGCGGGCTCAACTGCCGAGGCTACGGATCGAGCGTCGGCGTCACCGCAAGTTTCGGCATGACCGCGGCCGCGCACGTCATCGAACGGTTGCTTGACCAACACGCCTGACCGGGCTTCGCGCGAACCGCGCTGGATATAATCACGGGCTTTTCGGGGGTTGTTAGCTCAGTTGGTAGAGCAGTAGACTTTTAATCTATTGGTCGTGGGTTCGAGCCCCGCACAACCCACCAATCGGATCGGCTAGACGCGCAGAACGTGGGGCTCTTAGCTCAGTTGGTAGAGCAGCGGACTCTTAATCCGTAGGTCGAGTGTTCGAGTCACTCAGGGCCCACCAAGTTAAGATCGCTATGTCCGGGTAACACCGGGCGTAGCAAGTTTTTTTGCCTCTTGATGTGACGGGCCTTTCGGGGCTCCGCGTAGTCCGCCGATGTCGGCGGGTCTTAACCAACGTGGAGCATTGAAATGGCACAAGTGAAACTGTCCGCCGGTGGCGGGTCTTCGTCTGACAGCGTTGACCAAACCGGCACAAAGGTCGCAGAGGGCTATGACGCGGCGCTTTCGTTCGTCACCTTTGCCTACGGCCCGCGCAAGCGCCGCGACTTCGCAAAGGACAACTACTTCGCCGTCCCTCGCGAGGACTACGTGACCGGCAACGTGACCGGTATGCGCGTCGCAAAGGAGTTGATGGCGTACATGGAGCGCGCGCAGCGAGCTCCCGCGATCCTTCCTAGCATCTTCCGTGATGTTGCCGTGGCGCTTGCCGAGGACCATCAAGACGGGTTAGGCCGCAGGGGCGCCGCGGTCGGGTTCATAAGCGTTATCGAGTCCATGCTGCTGGGAGCCGCGCGAGCGTTCGACCATGGCAAATATTGTCAACGGCGCATCACGGAACTGGAGGGCTACTCCGCCGAGTACGCGCAGCGCCAGGCCGATGAAAAGGTAGCGTTCAGGGCGCGCATGGTGGCCGGGAAGCGGGCCAAGCGGGCAGCGCGGGAGGCTAGCAATGTCTGACCTTCCCGAAATCCCCATGCGGGCCGCCGAGATCACGGTCGGCGCCCTGATCGACATCTACATGCGCCATTACGCTGGCCGAGACACGACCAGGCTGCAGCGGCTGTCCTGGTGGTCCGCGCGGGTCGGCTCGACGCGGTTGCAGGACCTGACCGACGACGATGTGCACGGCGCCCTGGAATCGTTGTCTCAGCAGCATTCCCGGTACTTCGCAGGCAACGACGCCGACGACAAGCCGATCTTCCGGGCGAAGCGCAAACCGCTCTCCCCGGCGACGTTAAACCGGTACAACGCGGCGCTGGCGGCGGTGCTGACCTGGGCCATCAAGCGCCGGGTGGCGCCGAAAGGGTTCGTGCACCCGTCCCGCA
>JBDSEG010000341.1:0-5455 GCA_039920165.1 Burkholderiaceae bacterium | reverse complement strand
GTCGCATGCGGGTGCCGCTCGGCGTCTTCGGGATGATCTACGAGAGCCGCCCGAACGTGACAATCGAGGCCGCGTCGCTCGCGATCAAGAGCGGCAACGCCTGCATCCTGCGCGGCGGCTCGGAAGCGATCCATTCCAATCTCGCGCTGTGGGCGCTGGTCCAGGCCTCGCTCGCCGAAGCCGGCCTGCCGCCGGATGCGGTGCAGCTGGTGCAGACGATCGACCGCGCGGCGGTCGGGCTGCTGATCGCATCACCCGAAGCTGTCGACGTCATCATTCCGCGCGGCGGCAAGGGCCTGATCGAGCGCATCGCGCGCGAAGCCAAGGTGCCGGTCATCAAGCACCTCGACGGCAACTGCCATGTGTATGTCGATGCGAGCGCCGAGCTCGACCTCGCGCTGCGCGTGACCGACAACTCGAAGACGCAGAAGGTGAGCCCGTGCAATGCGGCCGAGTCGCTGCTCGTGCATGCCGATATCGCGGCGCGCTTTCTGCCACGCATCGGCGCGATCTTCGCCGCCAAGGGGGTCGAAATGCGCTGCGACCCGGCCGCGCGGGCGCTCCTGCAGGTGGTGCCCGGTGCGCACCTGGCAGATGCGACCGAAGCCGACTGGGCCGAGGAATATCTGGACCGCATCATCAGCGTCAAGGTGGTCGAAAGCCTCGATGCCGCCATCGAGCATGTGAATCGCGACGGCTCGCCCCACACCGACGCGATCCTGACCGAGAGCCACTCGACTGCGATGCGCTTTCTACGCGAGGTCGATTCGGCCAGCGTGATGGTCAACGCATCGACACGCTTCGCCGACGGGTTCGAGTACGGCCTGGGCGCCGAGATCGGCATCAGCACCGACAAGCTGCACGCGCGCGGGCCGGTCGGGCTGGAGGGACTCACCTCGCTCAAGTGGGTCGTTCTCGGCCACGGCGAAGTGCGCGGCGGCGTGCCGTAGAGTCGGCCGCATGAGCTTGCCTCGAACCCTGTGGTGGTGGGTCGGCGCGGCCTTGCTGCTGTTCTGGGCGGTCGGCGGCTACAACCGGCTGGTGCGCATGCGCAATGCGATCCAGCAGCAGTTCGCCGCGCTTGATGTGCGGCTGCTGCGGCGCAACGAGGGCGTCGCCGAGGTCGCCGGCGCGCTCCCGGCGCTCGTCGAGCCGGGACTGGTCGAGGCGCTGCAGGCCGCACTCGGACACAGCCGTGCGGCGCGCGAGCGGGCCCGCAAATCGCCGTGCGACGAACTCGCGATCACCAACCTCGGCGTGGCCGAGACGGTGCTGAGTGATGTGCGGGCGCGCCTGGCCGGCGCGTTGTCCGACCAGGCCGAAGCCGTCGCCGGATCGACGCTTGCGGGCCTGCTCGATCAGCTTGCGCAGGCCGAGACGGCGCTCGGATTCGCGCGCGACGAATTCAACCGCGCGGCGGCCGAATACAACCATGCGGTGCTGCAGTTTCCGACCCGGCTGCTCGCGGCCGTATTCGGTTTCGGCGTCGGCGCGACCCTGCCGGCTTTGGCATGAACGAACGCGCGATGAACGAAGCGCTGCTTCGACGTCAGACCGCCGCGGTCGGCCAGCCCGAGCTGTCGCACGACGCGCAGCAGGCACTCGACCGGCTGCTTCGGTTGAACGGCGCGGACGGGCTCCGGGCCGCGCTGCTCGCCATGCTGCTTGCGCCGGGCCACGATCGCCGGCTCGAAGCCTGGTTCGACGAGACGGTGACGGTGCGCCATGCCGACAACGTGCGCGCAGATATGGGAATCATCGGTCCGGCGGCGCTGATGCCATGGTTCGAGCGCGTGCTGCAGCGCCTGGCACAGACGCCGCTGGCCGAGCGCCGCGAGCTGCTGCTCGCAGTGCGCAGCCTGCTCACGCTGCCCGGGCCGGGTCGCGGGATCGACCGCTTGCTGTGGCTCGCGGTGCGGCGCGGCTTCGGCGAGCTGCCGTGGTCGCCGCCGCGCATCGTGGCTTCGGAAAGCGCCGCGGCCGGCGAGGCCCGGCTGCCCGCGGCGAGCCTGCCCGACGTCGCGCGTTTCACCGCCCACCTCGCGCGCAGCGTGCCGAGCGAGCAGGCCGAAAGCCTGGCCGGGCGCGACTGGTACCTGGCCGTCATGTTCCGCTGGCAGGCGCCGGCCGAGGTACCGCCCTGGCGCCCACCCGATGCCGATGCGATGGTTCGCGCGCTTGCCACGCTCGAACGGCTGTCGTGGACCGAGCGGCCGCTGCTCGTGCGGTCGTGGGTCGGCGAGGCGCTCGCCCATTCGGCCAGCGAGTGGCTCGCCCCGGCCAGCGCCGACGCGCTGCGCCTGGCCTGCAACCTGCTCGATGCGCCGATGCCGCCCGAACTCGCGCGCCACTTCATCACCCTGTCCCCGGACGCCCCGCGATGACATCGACCAGGGATCCCCCCGAGTCGGCCGCCGCGAAACGGGCCGCCGCACGCACCGAGCGCGATGCTGACGACGCGCGCAGCGAAGCCGTCCTGGCCTCGACGCCCGCGCCAGCGCCGGCGTCGCTCGCGCCGGAGGACGACGCGCCGCCGAGCGCGATGTTCAGTCCGCCGACCCATGTGCGCAACGTCGCACTGGTGGTGCTCGCGGTCCTGGCCAGCATCTTCGTGCTGCGCTGGGCCAGCCCGGTCTTCATCCCGCTGCTGCTCGGTGTGATGTTCAGCTATGCGCTCGCGCCGCTGGTCAACCGGATGGCCGCGATCGGGCTGCCGCGCGGCGCGGCGGCGGCGTTGGTGCTGTTCGGCCTGCTCGGCGGCCTCGGGTCGCTGGGCTATGCGCTCGCCGACGATGCGGTAGCGCTGGTCGAGGACCTGCCCGAGACCGCGCACAAGCTGCGCCGCGCGGTCGAGGTGCGACAGGAACGAGCCACCGAAGGCCCGATCGACAAGGTCCAGAAGGCGGCGACCGAACTCGAGCGCGCGGCCGAGGCGAGCGCCGGCCCCCCCGCGGCGTCGCCACCGCGCGGCGTGACCAAGGTGCAGATCGAGAAGCCCAAATTCGACGTCAAGGAATATCTGGTGCAGATCAGCGGCACCCTCGCCGCCGGCGCCGGGCAGGCGGTGGTCGTCGTCTTCGTCACCTTCTTCCTGCTCGCCTCGGGCGACACCTTCCGGCGCAAGATGGTCAAGATCGCCGGGCCGACGATCGGCCAGAAGAAGATCACGCTGCAGGCGCTCGACGAGATCGACCACCAGATCCAGCGCTACCTGATGGTTCAGGTCTTCACCAGCGCCGTGGTCGGTGTCGCGACCTGGCTCGCCTTTCTGTGGATGGGCGTGGCCAACCCCGGGGTGTGGGGCGTGGCGACCTTCATCCTCAATTTCGTTCCTTATATCGGCGGCATCCTGGTCACGGTCGCGTCCGGAGTGATCGGCTTCGCGCAGTTCGGCAGCCTGCAGATGGGATTGCTCATCGCCGGCGTTGCGATGCTCATCAACAGCATCGAGGGCTACATCCTCACGCCGTGGCTCACCGGCAAGGCAAGCCGCATGAACCCGGTCGCGGTCTTCGTCGGCGTGCTTGCCTGGGGCTGGATCTGGGGCGCCTGGGGCCTGCTGCTCGGGGTGCCGATCCTGATGGTCATCAAGACCGTGTGCGACCGGGTCGACGACCTGAAGCCGGTAGGCGAGTTGCTGGGCGATTGAACTTCGGCATAGAGCGCAGATGTCGACACGCTCTGTCGCACGAAGCCGTCCGACGAAGCCGTCGAGGTCGCCGGCCTGCCGACCCCCTGGGGGCTGGGTGCCGACGCGCTACCTTTTGCGCGCTGCGGTTGTTGGTGACCAAATACGCAGCGGACAGTGCTTGGCCGCAAGACCGAAGTCATTGTCCGTGCTCAGCAGTACCAGCTCGTGTCGGATGCACAGTTGCGCGAGCAATGCATCGACCGTACCGAGCTGCACGCCCGCTCGACGACAAATGTTGCGGATCGCGGCGGCAGCGATATGGTCCTCACGATCCGGCTGAAGCAACGGCAACGCGGTAAAGCGCTCGATGATCTGAGCCCCCGCCTTCGGACCGGAAAATCCCTGCAGCAGTTCCTGCAGCACCAGACCGGTCGTGACGACGATATCTGCCCCGAGCAGCGCATCCTTGAGCGCTTGAACCTCGGGCTCGGTCGCCGCAGCGTCGCGGCGCAGGGCAAGCGACCAAACGCTTGTATCGACGAAGAGCGTCACTTGCGCGAGCGCTCGGCTTTGTAGTTGAAGGCACCATCCCAATCGAGCTTGCCCATCAGTTCGACGACGCGCCGTTGCTCCCGCCGCGCGATGAATTCCTGCAGAGCCTTCGTGACGACCGCCTTCTTCGTTCGCTCACCGCTGACCTCGACAGCACGGTCAAGCAGATCCGGATCAATAGCAAGATTGGTGGCCATGTGTAGCTCCTTGCACACGAGTCTACACAGTATCGAATTGCGCAGACCCGCGGGACTACCGGGACGAGGCGAAGCACGCTAGTCGCGACACCCGCGCGACTAGCCGCAATGCGGCCGGCATGGCGCGCCGGCTCGACCCATCCGCGTGGGCGCGATCAACTTCACCGCTCTGATCCGCGCCCCATCACCCTCGTAGCCGCCACACCATGAATCCGAGCCCGGCGACACCGGTGAGAAGCAGCGCCCACACCAGCCACGGCCGCCTGCGCCAGGCGGCGTGCCGATTCGGCCGCCTGGGCGGCGCCGGCATCCTCGCTCCACGGCCCGACGCTCGCGCGGCCGAAGCGCGAGCGTTCTTCTTCCAGGCGTGGCACCAGTGTGGCGAGCGGCAACGCGGCCGGCATCGCCGGATCGACCCGTCTGCAGCCGGTACGGCGAGCGGCCCTGGCGGGCGAAGAGGCGACTCTGGCGCACACTCGCTGCTGTCAAGCCCCCGGCCGGGCCTTCGCGCAAACCCGGCTGACAAGCGCGGGCGGCGGCGCCTAGCATCGACCGCCGCGTTGTTACGAGCGGCGCGCCAGCCCGCCCCCGGGCGTGGCACGGAAAGGACGACGTTGCAAGCCACCGACATCCGCCACCCCGACTACTTTCACAAGGTTGTCGACTGCCAATGGGCCTGCCCGGCCCACACGCCCGTTCCCGAATACATCCGCCTGATCGCTGCCGGACGCTATTCGGACGCGTACATGGTGAACTGGGAGTCCAACGTCTTCCCCGGCATCCTTGGGCGCACCTGCGACCGGCCCTGCGAACCGGCTTGCCGGCGCGGGCGGGTCGAGGAAGGGCAGACGCCCGGCGCCGGGCCGTCCCAAGCCCAGATCACCCACGTGGGGGGGCGGCGGGACGAAGCCCCTCGGGGGTCGTCGATCAAGCCGGAACCGGTCGCGATCTGCCGCTTGAAGCGCGTGGCGGCCGACCTGAAGGACGACGTCGCGAGCCTGATGCCGCGCCCGGCAATTCAGAAAAACGGCAAGCGCATCGCCTGCGTCGGCGCCGGACCGGCGGCGCTGACCGT
>JBDSEG010000340.1:0-51766 GCA_039920165.1 Burkholderiaceae bacterium | reverse complement strand
CTACGTCACCGCCTGCGAGGAGCGGCACGGACTCGACGCGGTCGAGGAACTGCTCGACAGCTGCCACGCGCTGATGAACCACGGGGTCGACCGCTATCGCCGGCCGAGCAAGCTGAGCCTGGCGCAGGAGCTGGCGCGCAGCAAGGACCGCGCGGCCTACGCACAGCAGCAGGTCAACGACATGTGGCGCACGCTGCCGCGCAAGGCGTCGGAACGCGCTGCCGAGGAGGCGCAGGCCAAGCGCTTCCCCGACGAACCGCAGGAAAACCTGCTGTACTTCATCGAGAAGAATGCGCCGCTGCTCGAGGACTGGCAACGCGAGATCGTGCGCATCGTGCGCAAGGTCGCGCAGTATTTCTATCCGCAGCGCCAGACCCAGGTCATGAACGAGGGCTGGGCGACCTTCTGGCATCACCGCCTGCTCAACACCATGTACGACGACGGTCACCTGACCGACGGGATGATGATCGAGTGGCTGAAGTCGCACACCAACGTGATCTACCAGCCGCCGGTCGGGCACCCGCACTACAGCGGCATCAACCCTTATGCGCTGGGCTTTGCGATGTACACCGACATGAAGCGCGTGTGCGAGCAGCCGACCGACGAGGACCGGCAATGGTTTCCGGACATGGCCGGCAGCGACTGGCTCGAGACCATCGACCACGCGATGCGCAACTTCAAGGATGAGAGCTTCGTCGGCCAGTTCCTGTCGCCCAACCTGATGCGCGAATTCCGCCTGTTCGCGATCGTCGACGACGAGAAGGAAAAGGAGCTTGAGGTCTCGGCGATCCACGACGAAGCCGGCTATCGCGCGGTGCGCGAAGCGCTAAGCCGGCAATACGACCTGGCCAGCCGCGAGCCGAATATCCAGGTCTTCAGCGTCAACCTTCGCGGCGACCGATCACTCACCCTGCGCCATGTGCAGCATCTCGACCGCCCGCTGCACGACGGAGCGCAGGAAGTGCTCAAGCACGTGGCCCGGCTGTGGGGCTTCGGCGTGCATCTCGAAAGCGTCGACGCCAGCGGTGAAGTGCGCAAGCGCTGGAGCGTGGCCTCGCCGAACTGAATCGGGGCCGATCGCACGGCCAGCTCGCCTCAGAGCGCGAAGATCTTGCCCGGATTCATGATGTTGCGCGGGTCGAGCGCGCGCTTGATGCTCTTCATCATCTCGACCGCGCCGGCGCCCGTCTCGTCGATCAGAAAGCCCCGCTTGTGCAGGCCGATGCCGTGTTCCCCGGTGCACGTTCCGCCCACGCGCAGCGCACGCTGCACGACCGCTTCGTTCAGGCGTTCGGCGGCGTCGAACTCGGCCGGCAGTGCCGGATTGATCAGGTACGCGATGTGGAAATTGCCGTCGCCGACATGGCCGACGATGTAGTGCAGCAAGCCCGCCGCTTCGGCCTCGGCCTTCGCCGCGACGACGCATTCGGCCAGCTGCGAGATCGGCACGCAGGTATCGGTCGTCACGGTGCGGCAGCCCGGCTTCAACTGGAGGCCGGCGAAATAGGCGTGGTGGCGTGCCGTCCACAGGCGCGTGCGTTGCTCGGGGGTGGTCGCCCATTCGAAATCCTCGCCGCCGTGCTCGCTCGCGATCTGCTGCACCGTCTCGGCCTGTTCCTTCACCCCGGCCGGGCTGCCGTGAAATTCCATCAGCAGCAAGGGCGTCTCGCGCAGGTTGAGCCGGTCGTGCGCATTGACGGCACGCACCGCATTCGCATCGAGCAACTCGCAGCGCGCGATCGGCACGCCCATCTGGATCAGCTCGATCGTGGTGGCCACCGCCGCGCCGATATCCGCGAAGTGGCACACCGCCGCCGAGATCGCCTCGGGCAGCGGGTGCAATTTGACGGTGATCTCGGTCATGACGCCAAGCGTGCCTTCGCTGCCGACGAAGAGCCTGGTCAGGTCGTAGCCCGCGCTCGACTTGCGCGCCCGCGTGCCGGTACGAATGACTTCGCCGCTCGCCGTCACGACCTCGAGAGCGAGAACGTTCTCGCGCATCGTGCCGTAGCGCACCGCGTTGGTCCCGCTGGCGCGCGTAGCGCTCATGCCGCCGATCGAGGCATCGGCGCCTGGGTCGATCGGAAAGAACAGGCCGCTGTCCTTGATCTCCCGGTTGAGCTGGCTGCGCGTCACGCCGGGCTGCACCGTCACGTTCAGATCTTCGGCATTCAGGTGCAGCACGCGATTCATCTTCGAGAGGTCGATGCTCACGCCGCCCTGCACCGCGAGCAGATGGCCTTCGAGCGACGAGCCGACGCCGAACGGAATCACCGGCACCGCATGTCGCGCCGCCAGCGTGACGACGAAGGCAGTTTCCTCGGTTGACTCGGCGAAGACGACCGCTTCCGGCGGCGCAACGTCGAATGGCGACTCGTCGCGACCGTGCTGTTCACGGACCGACTTCGCCACCGACAGGCGATCGCCGAAGCGCTCTTTCAGCGCATCGAGCATCTGCGCCGGCACGGGTCGCGACAGAACGGTGGGCCTCATCTCGAAGGGGGCGTTCATGGGAGTGGTCCTTCACTTGCGGAACTTCATTCTATGCAGGGCGGTAGGAGAGCTACTACAGTGGCTTGCGCCGCAGTCCGCTGGCGATTCCGGCGCGGCGAAAGCATAGTTTGCCGAAACCAACCCGACCCGACCACGCCATGCACAAGCTCAATCCCCTGAACACCGCGATGCTCGTCGCCGCCCTTGCTGTCAGCTCGGCGGCCTACTCCGCCACCGTCGGTAAGGAAGACTACAAGGCCCGCAAGGCGCAGATCAGCGATGCCTACAAGGCCGACAAGAAAGCCTGCAGTTCGCTGGCCGGCAACGCCAAAGATATTTGCCAGGAAGAGGCAAAGGGCAAGGAGAAAGTCGCGCGCGCCGAGGTCGAATACCAGTACACCGGCAAGCCGGCCGACAACTACAAACTCGCGGTGGCGAAGGCCGACGCTGCCTACGAAGTCGCCAAGGAAAAATGCGACGATCTCGCGGGCAATCCGAAGGACGTGTGCGTCAAGGAGGCCAAGGCCGCGCACATCTCGGCGAAGGCCGATGCGAAGTCTGTCAAGACGGTCGTTACTTCGCGCGCCGACGCGGTCGACGAGAAGCGCGATGCGCAGTACAAGGTTGCTGCCGAGAAGTGCGACTCGCTGTCCGGCGATGCCAAGACTTCCTGCATCAAGACCGCAAAGAGCCGTTACGGCAAGACCTGATCGGCGGGCTGGGAGCCCCAATGAAAAAAGCCGGCGCATGCCGGCTTTTTTCTTGCTTGCTCCGACCGGCCTCAGGGCTTGCTGTCGCGCGACTTCACGTCACGATCCTCGCCTTTCGCGTGCGACGCACCTTCGCGCTCGGCACGCTCCAGTTCGGACGCCTGCTGCGGGCTTTGCGGCTTGGCCGCCCGAGCGGCATCGTCGACCTTGCCGAGCGGGCGAACTCCTCGGCCGATTTGTCATAGCGGCGCGCCGCGTCGTAGTCGCCCTTCGCCCTGGACCTTGTCGGTATTCGCCGCCGGCTTCGAATTGTTGCTCATGGGGTTTGCCGCCTGCTTGGGGATAGAAAGATCAGCGTGCCCGCATCAAGCGGCCAGCACGCTGGACTGGGGAGCGGTTTCTTCGGTGACGACCTCGAAGCGCAGCAGCGAACTCGTCCCGAAGAGCATGGTGATGGGAACGTCGGCCGCATCGCGCCCGCGCGCCATCACGATGCGGCCGATGCGCGGCTGGTTGTTGCGCGCATCGAAGGTGTGCCAGCCGTGGCCGAGATACACCTCGAACCAGGCGCTGAAGTCCATCGGATTGGGCGAGATGGGAACGCCGATATCGCCGAGGTAGCCTGTGACATAACGCGCCGGGATATTCATGCAACGGCACAACGTGAGCGCGAGGTGGGTGAAGTCGCGGCAGACCCCGACGCGCTCGCGATAGCCCTCGGCCGCCGTGCGATTGGCACGTGCCGACATGTAGTCGAAGCGGATATGGTTGTGGACCCAGTCGCAGATCGCCTGCACCAGCGCCCAGCCCGGCGGGGTCGAGCCGAACTGGTTCCAGGCGAAGCTCAGCAACTCGCTGTCGACCTCGCAATAGCGGCTCGGCAAAAGGAACTGCAAGGTCGAAGCCGGCAGATTAATAGGCTCGTGCTGCCGTGCGGAAGGGTCGAGCGCATCGTGCAGGCCCGAGTCGCGAATCACCGCATCGTTGGTGAAACGAACCGCGTTGACGCCAGGCGGGATGCTGATGCGACCGCAATGGTTGCCGAAGCTGTCGATATATTCCTGCGCCGGCAGAGCCGGCTGGATATTGAAATTTTCCGGCAGTTCCAGATCGTCGCGCCGTGAGGGGTGAACCCTCAGCAGGTACACGAGTGCGGTGGGCGCGGAAACCGCCAATTCGATGTCGTAGCCTATCCGGATCAACATGGCAAGGTCCGCCTCAGAAGCTGTCAGGACGATGGCACAAGCCAGTAGCGTGCCACGTCCGACGGAATGGGAGGTATCTGTAGGACGGCGCCGATTCGATGGCGCACGGGTTTCTGCGAGGTGGAGCGCGGCACGCCGCGCCGGTCGACATCTGTATGCTTGAACCTCATATTCATGCGGGCATGCCCGCTCATCGGAGGACGCATGCCTTCTGCGCCGGCAGCGCAAGCCCATCCAGTATCAGCCGCCTTGCCGATGGCGGTGTGCGACCGTTGCGGCCAGCCGCATCGTTGGCACACCCTGGCGAGCGACACCGTCGCGCATTGCAGCCGCTGCGACGCCGTGATCGGTCGCGGCCATCGCGTGGGCGTCCAGGCCCTGCTCGCCCTCACGCTGGCGGCCGCGTTCGTTTTGCTGATCGCCAATTTTGCCGAGGTCATGACGATCCGCTTGCGCGGCGCCGAGGTGAGCGCCACCTTTCCGCAAGCGGTGGGCATCACCTGGGAAGAGGGCGAACCGCTGGTCGCGCTGGTGGCCGGCGGCACCGCCATCGTCGCGCCGGCGCTCTTCATCGTGCTTCGGCTGTATGTGCTTGCCGGGCTCGTCGCGGGGCGCATCGTTCCCGGCTTCGCCGCCTGCCTGCGCGTGCTGCACCAGGTCTCGCACTGGAATACCGTGGAAGTTCTGACGGTCGCCGCGCTCCTCTCGCTGGTGCGCATCGCGAGCCTGGCCGAGGCGAGCGTGGGGCCGGCGCTGTTCGCGTTCGGGGCGCTCGCCATCCTGCTCGCGGCGATCGATTCGGTCGGTCTGAAGCACCTGTGGTGGCACCGGCCGTGACCGACGTGGCAGCGACCGAGGGCGGCATCCGGCCTGCCGACTACCTGGGGTGCGAATGCTGCGGTCAGGTCTGCCTTGCGCCCAGCCGCGCGGACGAATCCGTGGCCTGCTCGCGCTGCGGTCACCTCCTGTCGGTGCGCAAGCCGCACAGCCTGCAGCGCACCTGGGCCTACCTCGGCGCGGCCAGCGTGCTCTATATCCCGGCCAATGTGCTGCCCATCATGAGCACGCGTACGGCGCTGCGTCCCACGGACCACACCATTGCAGGCGGCATCGCCGAACTGTGGATGGACGACGCCTGGGGCCTGGCGACGCTGGTCTTCATTGCGAGCATCGTGGTCCCGGTGCTGAAGATTGCCGCGCTCGCGCTGCTCGCGGCGAGCACGCGCATCGCGCCGCACTGGCGCCGGCTCGACCGCGCGCGCCTGTACGGTCTGGTCGAGGCGGTCGGCCACTGGTCGATGCTCGATGTCTACGTCGTCGTGCTGCTCGCTGCGATGGTCCGCTTCGGCGGCCTTGCCAGCGCGCAACCCGAACCCGGGTTGCTGGCGTTCGCTGCGGTGGTGGTGTTCACCATGCTCGCCACCCACAGTTTCGATCCCCGCATGATCTGGCAGGAGCCCGAACGCGATGGCTGAACCGGACCTTCCCCCGTCGCCTGCGCAGGCGCCGCCTCCGGCGACGGCGCCGCTGCCCGAGCCGCGCGTCACGCGCAAGAACCCGATGCGCATCTCGCTCGTCTGGATTGTGCCGATCGTGGCGCTGCTGATCGGCGCCTGGCTGCTGGTGCGCACGCTGACCCAGGTCGGACCACGGATCGAGATCGAGTTCGCGACCGCCGAGGGCTTGGAGCCCGGCAAGACCGAGGTCCGCTACAAAGAGGTCGTGATCGGCCGCGTCTCGGGCGTGAGCCTGTCCGAGGATCGCAAGCGCGTCATCGTCGCGGTGCAGCTCGCACGCTTCGCCGCCAGCGTGGCGGTCGAGGATACGTCCTTCTGGGTCGTGCGCCCGCGCATCGGCACCGCCGGCATCAGCGGCCTCGGAACCCTCTTCTCCGGCTCGTACATCGGCGTCGATGCCGGTGTCTCCGAGACCGCGCGCACCCATTTCGTCGGCTTGGAGATCCCACCCTACATGCTGCGCGGCGAGCCGGGCGGCAGCTATGTACTGCGGGCGAATACGCTCGGCTCGCTCGAGATCGGCTCGCCGATCTATTACCGCCAGAGCCGCGTCGGCCGGGTGGTCGGCTACACGCTCGATCCCGCGGCCGACGCGCTGTCGGTGAAGATCTTCGTCGACGCGCCCTACCAGCAACTCGTCACCACCGACGCGCGGTTCTGGAATGCGAGCGGCATCGATCTCACGCTCAATGCCAGCGGCCTGACGATCAATACCGAGACGCTCGCTTCGGTGCTCGCCGGAGGCGTGGCGTTCGAGAGTCCGCCCGCCGCGGTCAAGGCGAAGGCGGCGCCCGACGGCGCAGAGTTCGACCTGTTCGAGAACCGGCGGACCGCCGTCGCCCCGCCGGACGGCCCGCCGCTGGCGGTTCGCATGGTCTTCGACCAGACCAGCCGCGGCCTCGCGGTCGGCGCGCCGATCGATTTCCTCGGCATCGAGATCGGCAAGGTGCGTGAGATCACCCTGCAGCACGATGTCGAACGCAAGCGCTATCCGGTGCAGGTGCTGGGCGAGATCTACCCGCTGCGCCTGGGCGACTTGCGCCATACGTTGCAGGTCGAAAGCGGCAGCTCGGCGGCCGGCGCCGACCTCGACGTCGCCTTGCTGCAGCGCCTGATCGACGGCGGACTGCGCGCCCAGATGCGAACCGGCAATCTGCTGACCGGGCAGCTCTATGTGGCGCTGGACTTTATCGGCAAGGGCCCTGCCGGCAAGGTCGCGCAGGTCGGGGGCGCCGTCACGGTGCCAAGCGCGCCCGGCACCTTGAGCGAGCTGCAGCCGCAGATCGCGCAGATCGTCGCCAACGTCAGCAAGATCCCGTTCGAGAGCATCGGGCGCGACCTCCAGGGCACGCTCAAGCAGGCCAGCGGAGCGATCACGCAACTCACGCCCGAGGCGCAGAAGGCGCTGGCCGAAGTGACGCGCGCGCTCGACAAGATGCAGCAGACCCTGGGCTCGGTCGACGGCACGCTCGGCGCGGTGCGCGGGGCGCTCGACAAAGCCGATGCGAACTTGCTGAGCGCCGATGCGCCGGTGCAGCGCAGCGTCGCCGATACGCTGGGTGAACTGCAGCGCGCTGCGCAGTCGCTTCGCGTGCTGTCCGACTATCTGCAGCGCCACCCCGAGTCGCTGCTGCGCGGCAAGCCCGCCGACGCGGTGGCGCCCACCCCCCGGAGAGCGCCATGACCTTGCGCCTTGATGTTCGGCCGGCGGTGCGCGCGCGCTCGTCCCTACGGCTCGCGATCGGTGGGGGCTTGCTCTCGCTCGCGGCCTGCGCGTCCGACCCGCCGACGCGTTTTCACAGCCTGTTGCCGGCCGAGCCGGCGCGCGTGTCGTTGCCGGCCGGCGGGGCATCCGCGCAGCAGCCGTCCCCCGGCCCGATCGCCATCGTTCTCGATCCGGTGCGCGTTCCGGCGCAGGTCGACCAGCCGCAGTGGCTGGTGCGTCTGGCCGACGGCAGCCTGCAGCTGCTCGAACAGGATCGCTGGGCCGCGCCCTTGCGCGACGAATTGCATGCCGCTCTGATTGAAGCGCTCGCCCTGCGCTGGGGTGCGGTCGACGGCAATTCCTTCTCCGGCGCGGCACGACCGTGGCGCATCACGGTGGACGTGGCCCGCTTCGAAAGCGTTCTGGGTCGCGAAGCACGACTCGAGGTGCGCTGGCGCATCGTCGCGCCGACGGCCGGCTTGCCCGCGGCCGCGTGCGTTTCGGTACTTCGCGAGAGTGCCGACTCGACGCTCGCGATCGCGCAAGCGCACCAGCGCATCGTTGTGCGGCTCGCCGACGAGATCGGCGCGACGCTGCAGGCTCTGGCGCGCAACGCCGCGGCACGCTGCCCCGCATCCGCCGGCTGACGCGCACGGAGCGGTCGGTCGCGTCCTACGGTCGAATCGGTCCACCCCTACGCGCATTTGCGGTGCCGCCGATCAGCCAGACGCGAGAGCCTCGATAGATTGGTGTGGCGAGCGAGGGAGCGGCGACATCGGCCCGCTCTCCCCGTGCCACCGGAGTTAACCATGCACCGAGACCGCAATATCGCCAAGCTCAACCCGACTCGGCGCGAAATCCGCGCCGGGCCGGATCGGCCAGACGCTTTCTTCGACGAAGATGGTTTGCGCGGGCTCGGCGCGGGCAAGGCGCAACGCGCCTTCGGTGCCCGCGCTCAGGAAGCGATGCGCCAGATCCGCGAACTCCGGTCGCGCGGTCACTGAATGCGGCCACAGCGACTGCCTGTCGCGCCATGCAGCCCGCCGCCCAGGCGCTGATCGCCGCCATGCTACTGAGCGTCTGCGGCGCGGCTTTGGCCGATCCCACGACGCCCGTAGCAAACGGGTCGGACGACGAGACTTTGGTGGCTGCCGCCCGAATCTCGACGCCGATGCCGCAGGGGCGCCATACCGCCATCGACATGCTTGCCGCGCCGCGCTATATCCGCACCGATCCGGCCTTGCCGAATCTCTCGACGGGGCCTTCACCGCTGGGTGGTGCGGCGCGCACCGAGCTCAGTGAAATCAGCCGCCGCTGGTGGCTTTCGCGCGAGCGTGCCGATATCGGCGTGGGGGTCGGCACGGTGGCGTACAGCCTGCCTGGCTCGGGCACGCGTCGCGACGACGAACAGTCCCTTCGCAATGCGGTTCCAGCGGTCAGCGTGGGCTTGCGCTATCGGTCGTCGCCCGACTCCGCCGTGTATGCCGACGCGTCGAGCGCGCCCGGCCTGTACGGCAAGGGCAGCGATGCGTATTCCGCCAAGCTCGGCATCGAGTGGCAAGGCGAGCCGCGCAGCGGCTGGGGGTTCATGCAGGGCGGTCTAGGCCTTCGTCTGGACTCTGGCAAGATCATGACCATGCGGGTAAAGGGCGGCGGTCTGGGTGTCTATTTGAGGAGCAAGTTTTGAAGCGTCGATCCGATTCGCTCGAATCCGAACCGAAGGTTCCGGCCCGGCCGATTAAGACCGACCTCACGACCCCGCCCGATCCGCAGAAGGCTGACCTACCGCACGAGCGCGACGAGGCCATGGGCATGACCGGCGGGGTTCAGAGCGATGTGGTTCGCCAGGGTCATGATGATGTCGAACGCGGGCTGAAGGATACGAGCCGCTCGACCGAAAGCGATCGGACCTATCGGCAACTCAAGCGGTCTGGCTGAACGGCCGAGAAGCAAAAGAAAAGGCCCCTCGCGGGGCCTTTTCTTCATCGTGCCGTTGCTTGTGGCAGCGGCTTGCGATCACGGACGAACGGCAATCTCGTTCTTCACGCTCTTCACGCCCTTCGTGTCTCGCGCAAGTGCTTCGGCGCTCGACTTTTCGGTGGCGTTCTTCGCGAAGCCGGACAGCATCACTTCGCCCTTCAGCGTCTCCACCTTGATCGAGGCGGCATCGACGCGCGGGTTGTCGACGAACTTAGCCTTGACCGAGGTGGTGATGGCGGCATCGTCGATATAGGCGCCGGTAGATTCCTGACCGCGCATCACGGCGCAGCCGGCACTGGTCAAAAGAGCGGCAGCGGCCACGGTGGCGGCGAGAGCGGTACGCAGTTTCATGGTGGATCTCCTATGGGTTGTGACGAACTCGTTGCTTGCATTGAACGGTGACGCGGCCCCACCGTTCATGGGCCTTGAAAAAGGGGCGCTGATCAGTCTCGCATCCAGTCGCTCAATTCGTCCGCGTGCTCCTGCTCGTCGGCAAGGATGTCCTCGAGCATGCGGCGGGTGGTCGAATCCTTGTCGCCGATCAAATCGATCATCTGGCTGTAGGTCTCGATGGCCACCCGCTCGGCGATCAGGTTCGCGCGGATCATGTCCTTCAGATCGGCCGATGCGTCGTATTCGGCATGGCTGCGCTGGGTCAGCGAATCGGGCGAGAAGTCGGGCTCGCCGCCGAGCTGCACGATGCGCTGCGCGATGCGGTCGGCATGTCCCGATTCCTCGTTCGCGTGAACCAGAAACTCGTCGGCGATATGAGGGGAGTCCAGACCCTGCGCGGTGTAGTAGTGGCGCTTGTAGCGCAGCACGCAGACCAGTTCGGTGGCAAGCGAATCGTTCAGGAACTTGATGATGTCGTCGCGCCAGGGGCCGTAGTGCGGCGTGATCGCGCCTTGGTCCAGGCTCTTGCGCGCCGCGTCGATGGCGGCTTCGTCCAGCACCAGTCGTCCGGCTGTCGGAAGGGCCTTGACGTTGTCGGTGGGTTTGTTCGGGTTGGCCAAGTCGGTCTCCATCGCGATGTTTCGATCCGCCGGCAGTCCGGATTGGACGAGCATCACTGTAGGAAGCGGCGTGACCGCAGCACATCAGCGTCGCGCGCGCCGGGCTGTAGGACGTTGCCGCGCGCGGCTCCCGCTTCACGGCGAAGCATTAGCGAGCAGCGCCGCTGGGGCAACCGCACCGGCCGCTGCCTCGAGCACGATGACGAAGCTGCGATCGTCGCTGTAATCGCTCCAGCGCACGGGCTCCCCATGCGCCAGCATCTGTGCCTTGCCGAAATCGAGCAGCTCGCGCAGTTCGGGGCTCGTCGATCGGCTGAAAAAGAAACGCATGGCGCGGCCTTCGCGGCGCAGCGTCATCTCGGCCGACGGCCAGTGCGAAGGCAGGCGGGGCGTGAACCGCAGCGTATCGCCCCCCTCGATATCGAGGCCGAACATGGATTCGATCGCCGCCCGGTGCAACCAGCCCGCCGAGCCGGTGTACCAACTCCAGCCGCCGCGACCGGCATACGGCTCGGCGCTGTAGACATCGCCGGCCATGACATACGGCTCGATCGAATATGCCGCCCCGTGCACGGGGTGGCGCGATCGATGCGCCGGGCTGAGAAAGGTGAAATAGCGGTAGGCGGTATCGGCGTGGCCGGCGCGTGCCTGCGCCATCAGCGCCCAGACCGCAGCGTGCGAATATTGGCCACCGTTTTCGCGCACGCCGGGGGGATAGGCCTGGATATAGCCGGCGCTCGGCTCGGCGTTTTGCAGCGGCGGCTCCAGCAGGCGCACCAGGCCGTGCTCGGCGTCGACCAGATGCTGCTCGATCGCTGCCAGCGCCATGCGCTGATTGGCCGGCGGCGCGGCCTGAGAAAGCACCGCCCAGGCCTGCGCGATCAGGTCGATGCGGCATTCGGGCGCTTCGTGGGAGCCGAGCGGCGACCCGTCGTCGAAGAAGGCGCGCTTGTACCACTGGCCGTCCCACGCCTCCCGGTTGAGCGCGCTCTTCCAGCCGATCGACGCATCGAGCCAGCGCTGCGCGCGATCGTCGTCACCGCGCTGCTGGGCATGCGGCAGAAATCTTGCCACCACGTCGCACAGAAACCAGGCCAGCCAGACCGACTCGCCGCGACCTTCGTGGCCGACCCGGTTCATGCCGTCGTTCCAGTCGCCCGTGCCCATCAGCGGCAGGCCATGCACACCCACGCGCAGGCTGCGGTCGATCGCGCGCGCGGCGTGCTCGTACACGCTGGCCGACAGCTCGCTGACGCTGGGCACGTAGTACGCATCCTCGGCGCCCGCCGGGATTTCCATGCCTTCGAGAAACGGCACCTCGTCTTCCAGCACCGAGGCATCGCCGGTGCTGCGCACATAGTGGGCGCAGGCATAGGGCAGCCACAGCAGGTCGTCCGAGAAGTGGGTCCGCACGCCGGCGCCGGTGGGGGCATGCCACCAGTGCTGCACGTCGCCGGCCGCGAACTGGCGCGACGCGCCGAGCACGATCTGGCGCCGCAGCAGCGCGGGCTCGGCCCAGGCCAGGGCCATCGCATCCTGCAACTGGTCGCGGTAGCCGTAGGCGCCGCCGGCCTGGTAGAAGCCGGCACGCGCCCACATCCGGCAGGCGAGGGTCTGGTACAGCAGCCAGCGGTTTACCAGCGCATCGAAGAGCGGGTCGGGCGTGCGCACGGTGGTCGCGCCGAGCAGGCGGTCCCACTGCGCGCGCACGCTGTCCAGCCGCTGCGCCGCGGGCAGCGCGGCGCAGCGGCTCGCGAGATCGACCGCTTCGCGCGGCGTGGCGCCGAAGCCGAGCAGGAAGACGCGTTCGATCGTCGCTCCGGCGGCCAGCGTGATGCGGCTCGCCAGCGCCGCGCACGGGTCCAGGCCGAGGCCGCTGCGCCGGCCGTACTGTTCGGGCAGGACGAGCCGGCCGCGCGCGTCGAAACATTCGCGCCGGTCGCAGGTCCAGTCGTCGATTTCGCCCGCATCGCCGACGACGCCGAAAAAGGCCGTGCCTTCGCCGAATCCCGCGGCGCGATCACGCTGCGTGCACAGCAGTGCGGTCAGGCGCCGCTCGCGAGCAGTGGTGCCCGCAGCGCCGGATGCTGGCAGGCGCTGCGTGTGGCTCGCCGTATGAACACTCAACCGGTCGACCCGGTTCGCCCCCATCACCCACTCGGCGATGCCGGCAATGCGCAGGCGCTGGGTGCGCTGGCCGCGGTTGATGACGCGCACTCGCACCTGCTTGACGCTGGTCTGCGGGTCGACGCACCAACTGGTCGAGATATCGAGATCGCCGCGCCGATGCGTGATCACGCTATAGCCCTGGCCGTGCGCCACCGCATAGCCGGCACTCGCATCGCCCCAGGCCGACGGCGCCACGCTCCAGCTCTGCCCGCTGCGCAGGTCCTCGATCAGAAACCACTCGCCCGGGGGGTCGCCCACGGGGTCGTTCGACCACGGCGTGAGCTGGTTCAAGCGGCTGTTCAAAGCCCAGGTATAGCCGCCACCGGCTTCCGAGATCTGCGCGCCGAAATCGGGATTGGCGAGCACGTTGACCCACGGTCGGCGCGGACGCTGGAAGGCGCTCACGTCGAAGCGGAATTCGCCGGTGCGACTCGAAAACTCGCCGAGCGGAACGCGCGGGGTGCTGCCCACCGCCGGCAGAGTGGCGACCGCATCCTGCGCGATCGAGGTGCGCTCCTCGAGCGCCGCCTCATGCTCTTCGCGCCACTCCTGGACATGGTGGGCGAGCGGCCGGCCGTCGGCCTGCAGCCGCACGCGCGCGAGCGTGCGCAGGGTCGACAGCTCGTCGGGGCCGACCTCGTCGGCGCGCAACAGGAAGAAGCCGGCGACCGAGCCGTTCTCCTGCGCATTCGCCTCGGCCACATGGCGTTCGCGCAGCGCACCGATCTCGCGCTGCAGCGGCATGAGATACGACGCGGGCTCGGCATTCACCACCACCAGGTCGCAGGCGAGGCCGCTGAAGCTCCACACCCGCAGCGCCTGCGCCAGCGAGCGCAGAAGCCCGAGACCCTGCGGCATGCCTGCCGATGCCAGCACGATCGGCTTGTCGCCGGAGATGCCGTGCCGCCACAGCAACTGGCGGTCGCACACCGGCGCCGCGGTCGACTCGGCGATGTCGCGCCCCTTGCCCGCCGGGCGTGTCAGGCATTGCACCAGCGCGCTGGTAAGCGTCTGCACCGTCTCCACGTTTTCCGGCGTCAGGCGCAGTTCGCGGCGCCGGATGCCGGCGAGCGTGGCCGACATCAGCGAGGCGCGTTCGATGTGGTTCGACTGCCGGTATTTGTCGACCACCGCATGCAGCGTGGCCGGGTTGGCCGAGGCCGCGGTGCAGAAGGTCAGGCGGATCTTCGCGCCTGCGGCGAGCCGGGTTCGCACGCCCAGCACGCACATCGGATCGAGCCCGGTATCGAGCGTCTCCAGGTTCGCGTTCGAGCGCAGCGGTGCGCCCAGCAGGGCCTGGGGATGTCCGCTCTCGTGGTTGCGGCCGAGCCAGCGCAGCCGGTCGGTCTGCGCCGAAACGCTGATCGCGTGCGGGTCGTCGGCCACCACGAAATGCGCCATGTGCATGCCGGGTTCGCCATGCAGGCGGGGCTTGCGTTCGTAAAGCAGGGCGGGGTGCGCATCGGGCAGCGACGTGGCGAGCCACTGCGCGCGGATGAAAAGGTTCGCGAACGCCGGGTGCGCTTCGTCGGCGCGATCGTCCGACAGCGTGACCTCGAACGCCGACATCAGCTCGAAGTCGATGCTGCGATCGGAGAGGTTGCGCAATTCGATGCGACGGAATTCGATATCGTCCTCGGGGCTGACCCACACCGTCGTGTGCGCCGCGACCTCGGACCAGCGCGCGTCGAAGCAGACCCGGTCGGCGTGGAACTCGCTGCGGTAGTCGGCCGCCGGATCGGGCGCCGGATGCTGGGTCAGCGACATCGGTCGCGGCTGGCGGTCCCATCGCAAGTGGAAGAAGCTGCCATGCTGGTCGCGCAGCGCATCGTCACGCCAGCGCGTGAGCCCGGTGCGGCCGAGTCGGCTCCAGCCGGCGCCGTTCGGCCGCAGCGAGACCGTATAGCGGCCGTTGCTCAGGAGGTGGGTCGGCAGCACGGCCGCCAGGCCGGGAACGATCTCGCGCACCAGTCCGCCGCTGCGCCGCTGCAGGTTCAGGGCCGGAGGCGCGAGCGGCGGTGCGTGCAGCACCGAAACCTCGCGCGGAATCCGTTCGTGCAGCAGCGAACTCACCGATTCGAGGTGCGGATCGGCCATGCCCCAACGCTGCGCCGCGCCATCGAGCAGCAGGTTGGCGAAGGCGACCAGGCTCATGCCCTGGTGGTGCGCCATGAAAGTCTCGACCCGAGTGAACGGCTCGGCGCCAGTCTGGCGCGCAGGCGTGTAGTCGAGCGCTTCGATGAAGCCGTAGCGCCCGCGCGCCGACAGGCGGTCGAGCCGGCGCAGGTTGTCGACCGTGGCCTGCGGCGCGACCAGGCTCGCCAGCACCGCCGCATACGGGGCCACGACCAGTTCGTCGGCCGGCGTGCGGCGTAACGCGAGGCGCGGCACGCCTTGCGGCGCGTACTGGTAGGCGAGGGTGTGGTCGCTCGCGGCATAGGCCGACTCGGAGATGCCCCAGGGAACATCGCGCAACTGCCCGAAGGCCATCTGCTCGGTGACGGCCGCCTCGCACGCATCGCGCAGCACGCTGCCGCGCGGCTCCTTGATGACGAGGGTGGGCATCAGGTACTCGAACATGGAGCCCGACCACGAGCGCAGCGCCGCGTGCGCGCCGACCGCGTAGAACGGTCGGCCGAGTGCCGTCCAGTGGCTGGTCGGAACGTCGCCGCGCGCGATCGCGAGCAGGCTCGTGAGGCGCGATTCCGACGCCAGCAGGTCGTAGAAGCTCGCGTCGAGCTGCTGTTCGTGAACGCGCAGCCCGATGTGGAAGAGCTGCCGCTTCGAGTGGTAGAGGAAGCGGAAGTCGGCCTCCCAGGCGATGGCCTGGCAGCGCCACGCGACCGTGCGCAGCCGCTCGCGCAGCGCTTGGGCGGCGGACTGCACCGAGGCGTCGTCCGCGCAGTCGGCGAGCACGTCGCGTTGCGCTGAGCGCAAGGTCGCCAGATGGTCGGCCAGGCGCCAGGCAAGCTTGTCGTGGGTGGTGCGCGCGGCCGAGGCGCTGTCATGCGACGGCAGTTGCGCCGCGAGTTCCTCTTCGGCATCGCGCATCAGCATTTCGAATTCGTGCGGCGACCCGCGAGCGAGCGCGAGCGGATCGCGCAGCGACATCAGCCGCACCAGCGCATCGGTCTTCGAGTGATCGGGCGACAACGCGTGCAGCGCCGGCAGCAGCGGGCCAAGCCGCTGCGCCGAACTGGCGAGCGCGCGCCGCAGCGCGAGGTCGTCCTGCGGCGCGCGCGCGCGCTCGAGGCAGGCCTGCGCGAGCGCCAGCAGATGGCCGGCCAGATTGCCGCTGTCGACGGTCGAGACGTAAAGCGGCAGCAGGGGCTGCGCCGTCGCGGTGTCGTACCAGTTCAGGAAGTGGCCGCGGTGGCGCTGGAGCCGGCCGAGCGTGGCCAGCGTCGCCTCGATACGATCCAGCATCTCGTGGTTGCCGATGAAGCCGAACTGGCGCGCGCACGCCGTAGCCAGCAGGTATAGGCCGATGTTGGTCGGCGAGGTCCGGCGCGCGAGCATCGGGTGCGGAACGATCTGCAGGTTGTCCGGCGGCAGGTGGTGGTCGTCCGCGCCGACGCAGCGTTCAAAGAGCCGCCAGGTATCACGCGCAACGCCTTCGAGGTAACCGCGGTCGCGCGCGGACAGGGGGGCGTCGGACCGCCCCCGGCGCGGCTGGCTGACCCACCAGATGAGCAAGGGTGAGCCGCCCCAGAGCAGGCACAGCGCGAGCGCGAGGGCGGGCTGCGGACCGGCCGCCGCGAGCAAGGCTGCACCCAGCACGAGCGCGGCGACGGGGACCGTCCAGTGCTTGCGAACGACCGCGGCAACTTGGTTCGACGCGGCCGCCTCGGCGCTGGCGGCAGTCGTCCATTCGAGCAGGTGGCGCCGGCTGACGAATGTGCGGTACAGCGCGCGGGCGATCGCATCGACGTTCTGCAGCGACTGCTGGAGCAACTGCGCCACGCCCCACAAGCCGGTACAGACGGCGCGCAGGACTTCGGCCAGCGCACCGCGGTAGAAGTGACGCAGGGCGATCTCGTCGCGGCTCGGTGCGAGGCCGGCGACAGCGCCCAACAGCGGCCCGGCGCACAGCGCCCCCAGCACGAGCGCCAGCGCGGCCCAGGGCGACAGCACCGAGGTTCCGAGCGCCAGCGCCAGCGTGCCGAGCGACATCGGCGCGACCAGCGATCGACGCAGGTTGTCGATCATCTTCCAGCGGTTGATGGCGCGCAGGTCGAAGCGCTTCGGATGCGCGAGCAGCGGCAGCAGCTGCCAGTCGCCGCGGGTCCAGCGATGCACCCGAGACGCCGCGACATCGGCGTGGAACGGCGCGTCTTCGATCACCATCACGTCGGTCAGTGCGGCACAGCGCGCGATCGAGCCTTCTAGCAGGTCGTGGCTCAGCACCTGGCCTTCGGGCAGTCGCCCGCCGAGCACCGCGTGCAGGGTGCGCACGTCGAGCAGGCCCTTGCCGGTGAAACTGCCTTCGCGAAACAGATCCTGGTACAGCTCCGAGGTCGCCGCGCTGTACGGGTCGATACCGCACTGGCCCGCGAACAGCCAGTGGTATAGCGTCGCCCGGTCCGGGGCTGGCAGTGGCGTCACGACCTTTGGCTGCAGAATCGCGTAGCCGCCGACGACGCGCCTGCCGGTCGGGTCGAGCCGGGGCTGGTTGTGCGGGTGCGCGGCGACACCCACCAGTTCGGCCAGCCGGCCCGGCGGCAACTGGGTATCGCTGTCCAGAGTCACGACGTAGGGCGTCTCCGGTGCAACACGAGACAGCTCGCCGAGATCGATGAAGGGGTTTGCGCTCGCTGGCTCGGCCAGCGTGGCGATCAGCTGCTCGAGTTTGCCGCGCTTGCGCTCCCAGCCGATCCAGCGCTGTTCACTCTCCGAAAAACGCCGCTCGCGGTGCAGTAGCAAAAAGCGCGTCGGGTCGCCGGTCAGCGCCGGGTGGCGCCTGTTCAGCGCCTCGACCGCAGCGCGCGCCGCCTGCAGCAGCACGGCGTCGGCCGGCAACTGTTCGGCCGGCGCATCGGCATAGTCGGTCAGCAGCGAGAACTGCGCATGGCGCTGCGGATTGGCGAGGTAGTGCTGCTCCAACCGGTGCGCGAGTTCATGCGCGGCGTCGGCGCTGACCAGCAGGGCCGGGATCACGACCATCACGCGCTGCTCGGGGCCGATTCCCTGCGCCAGAGCAAGCCGTGGCAGCCGCGTCGGTCGGGTCGATTCGCTGATCAGCCGGTTGATGACGGCCACCACCATTTCGGAGGCCGGAAACAGCATCAGCGTTCCCGCCAGCATGGCGAGCCACAGCGGCGCGCCGTCGCTCGGCAGGGCGTCGCTGTGGCGAACCAGCATCCAGCTCACGAGCGCGAGGGTCGCGATCGCCAGCGCTCCGAGATAGCCGGGCAGGACGCTGCGGCGGCCGAGTTCGCGCCAGGCAATGCCGCTGCGCGTGGGAACACCGATGGCGCGCAGCAGGGTCGCGCGCCCCCGCCCGCGCAGCCAGTAACTCGGCACCGTGCTGGCGAGTCCGTCCGGTGCGGCGGCATCGCCTTCGCTCGCGACATGCGAGTCATCCGGCGCCTGCGCGCCGGCGCGCATCAGTTCAAGCAGCGTCTGCGCGACCTCGATTTCGCCGCGCCGGCTGCGCCGGGCCAGGCGCTCGATCGCGTGCAGGGTGTCGTCGCGGGTATCGTCGCGTTCGGCGGCGAAAGTCGGCGCGCTCATCATCAACCGCATCAGTCCGCTGGTCTCGCCGACGAGACCGACCCAGTCGGCGTCGCCGATGCTACGCAGCGACGAGATTGCATTGCTCACCGACAGGTTGTCGGCCGCCTGGTCAACCGGCAACTGGCTTTGCATCGCGGCGAGGTCGGGCACCGAATTCCCGAGCCAGTCGAGGATCTCCGGGCTGCTGCTCGAGCGGTGTTCGTACACCCGCTGCGCGAACTGGCCCAGGAATACCAAGCCGACGCCGCGCCGGTTCAGGATCGCGAGGATCGCGTCGAGCGCCTCGGGCGTACAGGCATCGATCCGGTCGCAGCACAGGTTGGCAAGTTCGCGTGCCGCCTTGTTGGCCGCCACCCGTTCCGCGAGCCGGCGCAGATTCTCGATCAGCACCACGCGCAAGGTGGTGGGTAGCGCCCACAGTTCGCCCAGCGTGAGGGCGCGGGTCTCCTGGTAGGCGCGCAGAAAATGGATCAGCAGGTGCTCGTCGAATGCGCCGTCGGTGTGGGCGACGAAGGCCCAAGCCACGCCATAGACCCGCGGCAACCCGGAGAGCGGCGGGTCCTGCAGCACCGGCAGATCGCGAAAATAGCGCCGGGGCAGGCCCTCGTGAACCTCTTTGAGCTGGGCTTCGATCAGGTGGAAATTGTCGAGCAGCCATTCAGCCGCCGGGCTCACCTCGTAGCCCGTGCTCGCCTGCTGGCCGATAAAGCGGTGCGCGCCGCGCAGGATCCGGATATTCTCCTTCAGGCGCGGAAAGAAGGTCTCCCAGCGGCGCCAGCGGACCATTGCCCGGTGCGTTTCACCGAGACTTCGCCCGTGCTGTGCAAAGCGCTCGGCGCCGAAGATTTCGGAACGTATCGGCGGTTCTAGACTGCCCTGTTCAGGGTCGAGGATGTCTGTCAGCGACGCTGGGGCCTCCGGCACCCGGCGCAGCAACTCCGGCGCGGACATGCAGCGTCACAGCGCGAGAGCGCCGACGCCGATCACCAATGTGGCTACCACCAGGGTCGTGACAAAACGGGTAGCGACACTGACGTGCAAGGCCTCAGCCATGCATTGCAGCGAGAACCATCGGCCCCGCTTGACCTGGCAGCGGTCGTAATGCTGGCCCAGAGCGTCGAGCTCCATCGGCGTGGTGTCGGCGGGCTCGGGATAGGCCGAGGTGGTCCAGCGTGATTCGGACCAGCGGTGAGGCGCAACAGTGACTGACATTGAAACAACTCCAAAAGGCCATGCATCAAGAGCACCTGCCTGGGCGGTGACCGCGTGAACCGGGGATTGCGGGATGCAAAATATTCATGCAGTTTTAGAAGATTGGTAATTCCCCGTATGTCGGTACGCCGCGTCGCACAACGTAGGAAAACGCCTATCAACGTCTACGCCGCGTCCAAGACACAAAAAAAAGCGCACCGAAATGCGCTTTCAAAGACCCCACGGAGGGAGACCGCCCGGTTGAAACGCAGCGGGGAGCTGCACGGGAAGGGGTCTGGGAGGTAAGCGAAGAGGAGTGTTGAATCAGATCGGAGGCCGAGCAGGGGGGGGCTTGCGCGTTTCGGGCTTGCCGCGCAACGAGGCCAGCGCCGAAAACCACGACTCCGTAGGAACCGACGCGGCAATACCAATCGCGAGGCTCGGAACGAAGCCGGCGATCAGGGTGCGCTTGGCGACCCAGCGCCACGGACCCCAGCGCAACAAAAGTGCACCGACCAGCGCCGCGCCGAGGACAAGGGCGACCGGATGGCGATTCGCGACTGGGGCGACGGCCAACCGGCCGGCGTCTGCGGCCACCGCACCGACGGCTCGCCACGGGTGATAACGCCACCAACTCTGGGCGGCGTCCACAATCGCGTTGACGCCGGGCAGTTTCACGGCCTTGTCAAACAGCGACTGCAGCGAGGTAGACGCAGCACCAAGCTCTGCGCGATCGACCCGCCGAGATGGCAGGCCAACGCCGGCAATCGATTCACGAATTTGCTCGCGCGAAAGGGCTAGGCGCTCGACCGGCGTCGGCTCGACCACTGTCGGGCTGGGTAGGACTGCAGTCATGAAAAATATTCCTCCTCGCGTTCGCGCGTGCGATATCGATCACGGCGCGCCGATCACGGTGTGGCAGCATCGCGCAGCATGCTGATATCGGCGCTCACCTGCTCGCGTACCTTGTCGAGCGGACTCGCCGGGCTCTTGCCCTTGCCGGCCATCAGGCAGCCGACACCGGCGATCAACGGCACCAGCGGACCGACGAAGAGCGCCCAGGGCGCGCGCATGCTCGCGTCGGACGCACCCCAGAGCATGAACGCGACGCCAAGAAGAATGATGCCGACGAAGAGCAAAACGCCAGCGAGCGCCATCATCACCGCTCGCTGCTTGAACGCATCAGCCGACACTTCGAGTTGCTCGGCCACCAGCGCGGCGTATGCCTGCACATGCTCGATCACCAAATGCGGCTGGCGGGCGATGACTCGAAACAGCGGGTGAAACATGAATTGTGCCGCCAGGTTCGGTTCAGTCGCGTGATCGTCCCATGAGGCTCAGCAAGGCCATCAGCGCGGCGCCCGTGGCCGCAGCGATCAGCATCGCCTTGATCGGATCGTCCTTGATATAGGTGACGGTGGTATCGGTTGCCTGGTTCGCCTTGTCGCGCAGTTGCTGCGTGGTGTCCTTGACAGCAGCGATGCCGCGGCGCGCCGCATCCTCGGCCTTCGTGGCGAGACGATTGATGGTGGGCGCGGCCTGGCTGCGAATGTCGTCAACCTTGTCGGACAGCGTGTCCAGCGCGTCGTTCGCCATCTTCTGCGTCGACTTGATCGCGCTGTCGGCCTTCGAAGCGGCTTGGTCGGCGTAGTCGCCAGCGGTGCTGGAGAGGGGTTTGGTTTCGAAAGTCGATGCCATGGAAGTTCCTTTGGTCGGGTGGGTCGAAAGAGAGATGCCGGTCAGCCTTTTCTCAGCATGCCGAAGAGGAAACTGGCGACTGCCAGCACCACGAACACTATGAAGAGAATCTTGGCGATTCCCGCGGCTCCGGCCGCAATGCCGCCGAACCCGAACAGCGCTGCGATCAGTGCGATGACAAAAAATACGACCGCATAGTGCAACATGACGACCTCCTGAAGTTGCGTTGGCAACCAGCACGGCAGCGCCTGCTGACCTGTTGTTCGATTGCGAGAGATCAGTTTCTCCCGCACTCCCAGGCGGTCCGATAGGGCGCGTCGCCGACGCCCTGTCGGGCGATCGTCCAAGTCCCCGTAGGACGTTGCCGACATCGTGAGCCCGCTTGCCTTCCGGTCCCCGCACACTCCGCGCGCCTAGACTGGGCGCCTCGAATCCAAGGAGCCCGGTCATGCAGCAAATCCTTCCACATATCGTCTGCTTGCGCACCATGACGCTCGCGCTCGCCCTCGCGCTTGCGTTCGCGAGCGCCGGCGCCTGGGCGCAGGAGCGCGTGTCGCGTCCTGCCCCGGTACCCAGCCCCTCGATAGGCGCGCCCGCCAACCTGGAAGCACCACGGCTGCCGTCGGGAACCGATACCGGCGTTCCTGGTAGCGGTCAAAAGCCCGCGCTCACGGGCAACGTCAGGGGCGACAACACGCCGCGTAAACTGGCGCAGCGTCGCGGCGCCGATCCTGCCGCGAGTGCGGCCCGCGTCGACGATCGCGCCGCCGCACGGGCGGCCGGACGCAGTACGACGGCGGCATCGGCCGCGCGGTGAAGGCGGATGCGGCCAGTTCAGAGCCGCCGATGTTCGAGGGCGGGCAATTGACGGCGCACGGATGCTAGGCGTTCGGGGTCGATCTCTGCCAGGACCACGCCCTCGCCCTCGGGCAGCACGGCGACGACTTCGCCCCACGGGTCGACCACCATGCTGTGGCCGTAGGTGCGCCGGCCGTTGGAGTGGGTGCCTCCTTGCGCCGGCGCGATGACATAGCACTGGTTCTCGACCGCCCGCGCGCGCAGCAGAAGGTGCCAGTGTGCGCTGCCCGTCGTGTAAGTGAAGGCCGACGGTACGCTCAGCACGTCGCACGGTGACCCCGCAGCGTCGAAGCTCAGCTTGCGGTAAAGCTCGGGAAAGCGCAGGTCGTAGCAGACCGAGAGGCCGATACGCAATGCGCCGGCCTGCACCGTGCGCGGCGCGTCGCCGGGTTCGATGACACGGCCTTCGTCATACGACTCGCGCCCGTTGTCGTAGCGAAAGAGGTGGATCTTGTCGTATCGCGCGGCAAGGCTGCCATCGGGCGCATAGACGCAATTGGCGTTGCGAACGCGGCCGGGATCGTCGCATCGGATCGGCAACGTGCCGCCGATCACCCACAGGCCGAGTTCGCGCGCGACGCTCGCCAGCATGTGCTGGATCGGTCCGTCGCCGGGCGCCTCGGCGATATCGAGCTTGGCGCGCTCACCTTCCCCGAGGTGGCAGAAATATTCGGGCAGCGCAACGAGCTGCGCCCCGCCGCGGGCGGCCTCGCGCGCCAGGCGCCAGGCGGTCTCGAGGTTGCGCGCCATGTCCGGGCCGGACGCCATTTGCAGTGCAGCGACTTTCATGGTCATCCTTCTACACCTCGAAGCTTCAACGCACCGGCGGTGCGGCTGGCGCGGCCGAGAGCTCCGGCACCGGATCGCCGAGCTTGCGCTGCACGCGTTCGACCTGCGGATCCGACCACGATCCGCTGATCCGAAATTCGCGCGTCCCGGCCTGCGTCAGCGGCTTGCGCAAAAAGAGCTGGGCGAGAAAGCTTCCCAGGCCGAGGGCCGGGTTGATGACGGCGTAGGCGAGAGAGGCGGTGCCGGCATTGATCTCGGGCACGACGATGACCCGCAGCGCCTGCGTCTCGTGCTGAATATCGGCGCTGCCTTCCATCAGCACGACCGCCTGCACGCCGCGCATGCGCAGGTTGTTGGTGCTCGCCGTGCCGCGCTCGATCTTGACGTCGCCGGTGATATTGTCGAACGCGAATCCTTCCTGGAATACATCGCGGAAATCGAGCGCGAGCCGACGTGGCAGGGACTGCAGGCTCAGCACGCCGAGCAGCCGGGCCGCTCCCGGATCGGCTTTGAGAAACTGCCCCGCGTCGATGCCGACATTGACCTGGCCCGACAGCGACGCGTAGTCGAGCGCGAGCGGCGAGCCGAACCATTCGATCTGTCCCGACAGCTGTCCCTTGCCGCCGCGGATTGCTTTCGCGGTGCCGAGCCGGTCGAGCAGCGAACCGCTGTCGGCGATCGCCAGCTTGAAATCCAGCGCCACGCGGCGACGCTGCGGCGCATTGCGCGAGCCGGCCGCGCTCCAGGTGCCGGTGGCGCTAAGCTGCGAATCGCGCGCGATCAGGTTCAGCTTGGCAAGCTGCCACTCGCGCTGGTTGGTGCCGACGACTCGGTTGGTCGCCTCGATCTCGAGTTTGCCGAGCGCCTTGCCACGCAACTCGAACTCGTCGACCACGATATCGAGTGACGGCAGGCTGACCGGCGTGTCCTCGAGCAGGCTGTCGATCGGGTCGCTATCGGTGCGCGGCAGCGCAAGGCGGGCCAGCCGCGCCTGCACCCGCCCCGGCTGCTGGGCGTCGCGGGCCGGGCGATATTCCACCGTGCCGGCGAGTTGTTCGGCATCTAGCTTTGCGTTCCAGCCGCCGTCCTTGCGCACCAGCGTCGCGTTCAAGCGGTTCAGGCGGCGCCCGGCTGCGTCGAACTCGCCGATCCGCAGCGCATAGCTGTCGGGCGCATACCCGCCGCCGGCGAATCCCTGCACCTCGCGTCCGGCATCGGCGCGGGAAAGCTTTTCGCTCCAGGCCTGCCAGGCGTCCAGGCTCACGCTCGGCAGGCTGATCGCCGCGGCCACGCCGGTACCGCTGGATGCGGCCGGCGCCGCCTCGCCGACGCCGATCGTTCCGCGCAGCACCTTCGGCGCATCGCCCGTCAGGTCGCGTTGATACTGCGCCTGGACGAGGCTGCCGAGTTCGACGCGAAGCGTATCGCGCGACGGCTTGCCCGCACCGAGCGAGTCCGGCGCGAGCGCGGTCTGCACGCGCAGCGCGAGCGGCGTGGCTGCGGCCTTTCGCAAGGGTTCTGGCACGTCGATCGACAAGCCGACCAGGTTGCTTGTCAACAGAAATTCGGGTCGACCCTCGACGAAACCGAGGTTGAGCCGGTAGGCCGCCTGGCCCGACAGGCTGATCGCCGCCTGCGCGACCGCACCGAGCTCGCTCGCCCGACGCAGGCCGTCGGCGGTGATCGTTCCCTGCCCCGTGAAGCGCAGGCTGGCATCGGCCTGGGTTCCGCCTTCGAAGCTCGCCTCGCCACCGAAGAGTTTGGCGCTCGCGCCGACCACGGTGAAGCCCTTGCGGCTGAAGTCGACCCGGCCGACCGCGCTGCCCAGCAGCGGGCTGTCGGGCGTGATCCGCAGGTTGTTGCCGGCGAGGACGACGCTACCCTGGACCTGGCTCTGCGCCAGATCGAACAGCGGAAAGGTGAGCGTCAGCTTGAGTTCGGCGTTGCCGGTGCTGCCGGCCTGGGCCAGCGCATTGCCGGTCCAGCCGCGCACCGGTGTCGCATTGACGAAGCGAAGCATCTCGCCGAGCGAGCCGCTGCCCCCACCGTCGAGCGTCAGCACGCTTCGCTGGGCGAGGTCGGCGATGGCGCCGTCGATGCGCGTGAAGGCGACGCCACCCAGGCGCGCGCTCGCGTTCTGGATGGCGAGGCTGGTGCGGTCGATGACGAACTCGCCCCGGCCCTCGGTAAGGGCCGGCCAGGGAGAAGCGAAGGCCGCATGATCGCGGCTCGCCGGAACACTCGGGACATAGTCAAATTCCAGTCCCTCGAAGTGCGCTGTGATGCGGAACTCGCCGTCGTTCGCGCCGTCCTTGGCGACGCGTGCGGTCTGGAACGGAAATTCCCATAGATCGCCCTTGACCCGGAAGTCGAGCGTGCTGACGCTGCCGGCGCGCACCGCGCGCTCGACGTACTGGCGCGCCCCGGCCGCCAAGCGCAGCGGCAGGTAGCGGGCGACACGGTTCGCCACGCCTTGGCGCAGGCGCCCTTCGAGATCGAGCCGGCCCGGGAAGCGGCCGCCGCGCGCCACGCCGGCGCCGCTGCCGGTGCGCCAGGCGGCCTTGAAGTCGCCCTGCGCATCGCGGTTCGCAAAGCGCGCGTCCTTCACCTGCACGCTGATCTGCGGCGGATCCTGCAGGCGCGGCGCCGCCTCGACCTTCCAGCTCAGATTCGCGCTCAGGGTCTCGAGCGGAACGACCGACTCGGCGAAGACGCCGGGCAGGTCGATCGCGCCGTCGGCCACGCCGAGCCGGGCCTGCCCGCCGCGTTCGGTCGCCTCGAGCTGCAGGCTTGCATTGCGAAGCCCCGGACGACCGATGCCGCCGGGGTCGTCGGACGTTCGCGCCGCGAGCGCCAGTCCGGTCAGGCCGGCTCGAACCTGGTAGTGGACCGGCGCGTCGAGCGGTCCGTCCCAGCGCAGCGCCAGGTCGCTGACGACACCCTGCGGACGCAGTTCGGCGAGCAGCCGGCGCAAGGCGTTGCCGAGCGGCACCTGCGACGCGATGCCGGCCACCAGTCCGATATCGATGCGCTGCGCGGTCAATCCGCCGCCGCTCGACGGCTCGTGACCGCGCTGCTGCCAGTGCAGGTCCATGTCACCGGCCGGCCAGCGCATGCCTTCGCGGGTGACGAAGCCGAAGTGGCGCACACCGATCGAGGTGCCGGCATCGCCGAGCTTCGCGACGACCCGGCCCTCGACCTGCTCGAAGCCGAGCGATTCGACGTTGCGCGCCAGGCGCAGCGCGACCGAGCGCAGCGCGACGTCGACGGTCGCGCCGCGCAACTGCCCGGCCTTCACCTCGAACCAGCCGCGTAGCGCGCCGTCGCCCTCGGTCAGTTCGAACGGCAGGTCGACGTGGCGACGCAGCTGGCTTACATCGGCGCGCGGCAGACTGGCGAAGGCCTCGCCGCTCCAGCGCCGCCAGTCGCCAGCACGGGCGAGCAGCGGTTGGGTGAATCTACCCACGACCTGGAAGCGCTCACCCCAGCCGGCATCGGGGCTTGCTTCGAGGCTGAACTGATGCCGGCGCAATCCGTTGCGCAGCACCAGTTCGACATCGCGCAAGGCCAGCGGCGGCGCCTGCCGCAACTCGTCGGTCCAGCGCAGCGTGGCGCCGCGAATCACCCACTCATGCTGCTTGAAGAACCAGTCGCGTGCCGATCCGTCGTCGGGCGTGGCGGCGCCGAAGTCGATTCCCGCCACATGGATGCGGCCCTGCGCATCGCGCCGGGCTTCGAGCTCGGCGCCGTCGATGAAGAGCTGCTCGAAGCGCAACTCGAAGGCCAGGAGCGAACTCGGCGAGAGCGCCGCGACGACGCGCGGCAGGGTCAGGGCCGGGCGCTGCTGCGCGTCGAGCAGGACCACGTCGCGCAGTTCGATCCCCGGAACCCAGCCGCTCGACCGCACCGACAGTTCGCCGATGCGCAACGGGACGCCGAGGGCCCGGCTGGCCTCGGCCTGGATGCGGGGGCGCCATTGGTCGATGTGCGGCAAAATCGCCCAATGCAGCGTCAACCACGCCAGCAGAACGATGCCGGCGACGGCGGCCAGCAGCATGAGCAATCGGCGCGTCAGCTTGCGCACGGTGCCGATCACGGGCGGGGACGATGACATGAAGAGTTCGGCATACCGGCAAGGTTTGCGGCAGGGACGCCAGGAGCCACGACGCGATGACCGGCAACACTGGCCACCGCGACCCGAAGCCACTGCCCCGGCGAGCTTCCTTTCGTCACAGCGAACGGTCAGGCGCCGGCCCGAAGCCTTCGAATCAATCTAGCACAGACCTTGCGCCGAGCGATGGGTTCCGCACCGTCATCCCCTGTCGAGACCGCGACCCTCGCACACTCGCTCGGGAATGGGCGGTCATCCGCCGAGCCGGGCGCCGTCGCGGCCGAGCACAGCCGCTTCGTCCAGCGCATCCGGCGCCGCTATGCCGCCGAACTCGGTCTGCTACCGCCCGGCCTGCCTGACGCTGCGTTGGTGACCGCGCTGGTGACGCGGCTGCGCGAAGGCGGGCGCGAACTCGCCTCGGCCCTGCGCGTCGCGCGCCAGCTCGTCCTCGAGCGGCTGGCGGTGCTCGATATCGAAGCGGCGGCGACGCTGGCCGATATCACTGGCGCGATGACGGCGCTGGCCGAGGCGACGCTCGATCTCGCGCTGGCGCAGGCCTTTGCCGAACAGGATGCGAAGGTGGGCGTGCCGCGCAATTCGCAGGGCGAGCGCATCGAATTCTGGATCGTCGGCATGGGCAAGCTCGGCGGACGCGAACTGAATGTCTCCTCCGACATCGACCTGATCTATGTCTACGAGGACGCGGGCGAGACCGACACACCGAACGCCATCAGCGCGCACGAATATTTCTCGCACATCGCGCGCTGCCTGTACACGCTGATCGGCGAGACGACCGAAGACGGCAACGTATTCCGTGTCGACCTGGCGCTGCGACCGAACGGAAATTCAGGCCCGCCGGTCGTAAGCCTGCCGATGCTGGAGGAATATTTCCAGATCCAGGGCCGCGAGTGGGAACGCTTCGCCTGGTTGAAGAGCCGGGTCGTCGCGCCGCGGGCCAGCATCCGCGAAGGCCGGGCGCTCGCGCTGCGCACCGCGGTGACGGCCTTCGTCTACCGGCGCTATCTCGACTACGGCATCTTCGAGGGCCTGCGCCAGCTGCACCGCAAGGTGCGCGACGAAGCGCTGCGGCGAGCGTCCGGCCGCCCTGAGCGCGCCAACGACGTGAAGCTGTCGCGCGGCGGCATCCGCGAAATCGAGTTCATCGTCCAGCTGCTGCTGGTCGTGCGCGGCGGCCCATTTCCGGAGCTGCGCACGCGCTCGACCTTGAAGAGCCTGGGCAAGCTGACCGGCGCAGGCCTGATGAAGCCGCACACGGCGCAGCGGCTGGCGCAGGCGTATACCTTCCTGCGCCGGGTCGAGCACCGGATCCAGTTTCTCGACGACCAGCAGACGCACCTGCTGCCGACGACGGATACCGATCTCGACTGGATCGCGGCCAGCCTGGGCATCGCCGGCTGCCATGGCGCGCGCGATCTGCTCGACCTGCTCGGGCAGACGCGCGAATTCGTCGCGACCGAATTCGACGCGCTGCTGCACGACGGGCGACCCCAGGCCGCCGTCGGCGCGGACGCCTGCCGGACCTGCGGCGCGCCGCCGCTGCCGGTCGACAGCGACTCCTTTCTCGACCAGCTGCCGGCCGAGCTTGCGGCGCGCGTGCGGGCGATGTGCGAGCGCCCGCGCATCAAGGCCTTGCGCGACGACAGCAAGCTGCGCCTGGCGCGCCTCGTCGCGCGCGCGGCGCAGGCGGTGCACGAGAACCGCTGCACGATGGAAGCGGCGCAGCGCTTCATCGACTGGCTCGAGCCGCTTCTGCGGCGCGAGAGCTATCTCGCGCTGCTGGTCGAACGTCCCGAGGTGCACACCCGGCTGCTGCGCCTGCTCGGCCTCGCACGGTGGCCAATGCGCTATCTGATGCTGCATCCGGGCGTGATCGACGAACTGGCCGACGAGCGCCTGATGCACGGCCGCTTCGACCGCATCGAGTTCGGGCGTGAACTCGATGCGCGCCACGCGGCCTGGGAGCAATCGGGCCAGGCCGACGAGGAGTCCTTGCTCGACACCTTGCGCCGCGCCCACCACGCCGAGATCTTCCGCACCTTGGTACGCGACGTCGAAGGCGACATCAGCGTGGAGCAGGTCGCCGACGATCTGTCGGCGCTCGCCGACGCCACGCTCGACTGCACCATCCGCTGGGCCTGGCGCCACTACAAGCAGGCGCACCGCGCCGAGCCGCGCTTCGCTGTCATCGCCTACGGCAAGCTCGGCGGCAAGGAGCTCGGCTACGGCAGCGACCTCGACGTGGTCTTCGTCTACGACGATGCGGACGAAAGCGCCGCCGAGGTCTATGCCGGATTCGTCCGCAAGCTCATCGCCTGGCTCACGCTGCGCACCTCGGCCGGCGAGCTGTTCGATATCGATACCGCGCTGCGGCCGAACGGCAACTCCGGCCTGCTGGTCACGTCGATCGATTCTTTCGCCGCCTACCAGACTGGGCGCGGCAGCAATACCGCGTGGACCTGGGAGCACCAGGCGCTGACGCGCGCGCGCTGGTGCGCGGGCCTGCTCGAGATCGGACCGCGCTTCGAGGCGGTGCGGCGCAGCGTGCTGTGCGCGCCCCGCGACATCGTTGCGCTGCATGCCGAGATCCGCGCCATGCGCGAGAAGGTGCGGAGCGCGCACCGTGTGAGGGCCGGATCGTTCGACGTCAAGCACAGCGCGGGCGGAATGATGGACGTCGAATTCGCGGTCCAGGCGCTGGTGCTCGGGCGCAGCGCGGCGCATCCCGAACTGCTCGACGATGTCGGCAATATCGCGTTGCTCGCGCGTGCCGAGGACGCCGGCCTGCTGCCGCCCGGTATCGGCCGGGCCGCCGCCGATGCCTACCGCGAACTGCGGCGCGCGCAGCACCGGGCCCGTCTGGACGAGCAGCCGACCCAGGTGCCGCCGGCGAGCGTGGTGGCCCAGAGCGATGCCGTGCTGGCGCTCTGGCGTGCCGTCTTCCACTGAAGCCAGCGCGGTCCGCGCCTGGGCCGCGCTCGCGGCGGCGCTGGCCCTGGCGTCGGTGCTGGCCTTCTTCTTCGTTCCGGCGCCGGTGATCGACTGGCAGCCGGGCCTCGCGCGGACCGAGCCATGGCGCGCCTGGAGTGCGGCGCTGCTGCACTACAGCCCGCTGCACCTGGCGGCGAATCTTGCCGGCGCGGCGCTCGTCGCGGCATTCGGCTGGACCGCGCGGGTGCGCATGCGAAGCGTCGCGGCCTGGCTCGCCGCCTGGCCGCTGACCCAGGTCGGGCTGCTGCTGCGGCCCGAACTTCTTCACTACGGCGGCCTGTCGGGCGTGCTGCACGCCGGTGCCGCGGGCGTCGCGGTTTCGCTCCTTGTGAATGAGCGCGGTCGAAGGCGCGCCATCGGCGCCGCCGTGCTGGTTGGGCTCGCGCTCAAGGTGGCGAGCGAAGCGCCGTGGTCGACACTCCTGCGCCAACCCGCCGGTTGGGATATCGCGATCGCCCCGCTCGCGCATGCGAGCGGCCTCGTTATGGGCCTGCTCGCCGCCGGCGTGGCCGAGCTTGTGTCGCGCGGTCTCGCTAGACTGCGAATCCCTCCACCCGAAGGCACACTCCTATGATCACCCTGCACGGCTTTTCGGTCTCGAACTACTACAACAAGGTCAAGCTGGCGCTGATCGAAAAAGGCGTGCCGTTCGAAGAGGCGGTGACGAAGACCGGGCGGAGTGACGAAGAAGTTCTCTCGTGCAGCCCGCTCGGCAAGATTCCATACATCGTCACCGAGCACGGTTCGCTGTGCGAGAGCCAGGCCATCCTCGACTACCTCGAAGCGGCGTACCCGAACCCGCCGCTGCTGCCCGCCGATGCCTGGCAGATGGCCAAGGTGCGCGAGCTGACGACCTATGTCGAGTTGCACCTCGAACTGGTCGCGCGCGAGCTCTACGGCAAGGCCTTCTTCGGCGGCGAAATCAGCGAAGCGAATGCGTCGCGCATCCGCAAGCGTCTGGAGGCGAATATCGCGGCGTTCAAGCGCCTCGCGAAATTCGATCCCTATCTCGCCGGCGATACCTTCACGCAGGCCGACTGCGCGGGCTGGGTCAGCCTGCCGCTGGTCTCGATGGCAAGCAAGGCGGTCTACGGCGTGGACCTGCTGAGCGAGGGCGGCGTCGACTGGAAGCCTTACGCCAAGCGGATCGGCGAGCGGCCGAGCGCGCAGAAGGTGACGGCCGACCGCAAGGCCGATCAGGAGCGCGCGGCCGCGCAGTCCTGACCGGGATATCGCCTCAGGAGGGCAGCACGCCCGCCGCCTGGCGCTGCGCCAGGGCGGTGACTTCCTTGCGGAAACGGTTGAGCTCCTGAACGCTGGCGAAGCTGCGTTCCATCAGCAGTCCCATGTTGTGCAGGATGCGGTCGATGACCTTGCCTTCCCAGACCGCGTCGAACTGGATCTGCCTGTCGAGCCAGACCTCAAGCCACTGCGGGTTCGGCAACCGGCTTTGCACCGTATCGCGCGGGTAGAGGCTCGCATTCACGTGCAGGTTGGTCGGGTGCAGCGCCTGCGCCGTGCGCCGCGCGCTCGCCATCAGCACCCCGACCTTCGCGAACGCGGCCTTCGCCTCGTTGCCGAAGCGCTGCAGAGCGCGCTTCATGTAGCGCAGATAGGCGCCGCCGTGGCGCGCCTCGTCACGCGCCAGGGTTTCGTAGATCGCCTTGATGACCGGCTCCGAATGCCACTCGGCGGCGCGCCGGTACCAGTGGTTCAGACGGATCTCGCCGCAGAAATGCAGCATCAGCGTCTCCAGCGCCGGCGCCGGGTCGAATTCGAAGCGCACCTCGTGCAGTTCGGCCTCGGTCGGCACCAGCTCGGGCCGAAAGCGCCGCAGGTACTCCATCAGCACCAGCGAGTGTTTCTGCTCCTCGAAGAACCAGACGCTGATGAAGGCGCTGAAGTCGCTGTCGTCGCGGTTGTCGCGCAAGAACATCTCGGTCGCGGGCAGCGCGGCCCACTCGGTGATGGCATTCATCTTGACGGTTTGCGCCTGCTCGTCGGACAGCCGGCTGGCATCGAACTGATCCCAGGGGATGTCCTTGTCCATGTTCCAGCGCACCGCTTCGAGCTGCCTGAAAAGTTCGGGATAGATCATCGTGATCCGCCTTTGAAGTCGCGGCGATTCTAGGTCCTCCCCCTTCGCACCCCGTCCCCGCGGCGCGCGGTCGAAGGGTCTGCATCCGATACGCTGCCGACAGCGTATTGCTGGACTGGAGAACTGTGATGCAACCATTCGAGCCCCGCACCCGGCGCCGCCGTGGCGCCATCCGCGTCCCTACGCCCGTTTTGCGGGCGGCCTGAGGCATGCGCAGCGTCGCCGTCATCGGCTCGGGAATCGCCGGTCTGTCGGTCGCCCGCGGGTTGACCGGCCAGGCCCGCGTCACGCTCTACGAAGCTGGCGCTCACTTTGGCGGTCACGCCAATACCGTAGACATCCACGTCGACGGCGTGAGCCACGGTGTGGACACCGGGTTTCTGGTCCTGAACGAGCGCACCTATCCGAATTTGATCGCGCTGTTCGCCGACCTCGACGTGGCGCTGGCGCCGTCGGAGATGTCGTTTTCGGTCCAGGCGGTGGATGCCGGGATAGAGTGGAGTGGCAGCAACCTCGACACGGTATTCGCCCAGCGCGCCAACCTGCTGCGCCCGCGCTTTTGGCGGATGCTGGCCGAGATCATTCGTTTCAATCGCGTCTGCACGGTGCTTGCCGAAGGCGGTGGCGAACTGGCGCTGGACGAGCCGATCGGCGATTTCCTCGACCGCGAGCGATTCACGCGGCCGTTTCGCGACTGGTACCTGCTGCCGATGATCGGCTGCATCTGGTCGTGCCCGACCGACCAGATGCTGCGCTTTCCGATCGCGACGCTGATCCGCTTCTGCCACCACCACGGCCTGCTGCAGATCGCGAACCGGCCGCGCTGGTTTACGGTCGAGGGCGGTTCGCGTCGCTATGTCGAACGCATGCTGGCGAGCATTCCCGACGCGCGCCTCAATACGCCCGTGCATCAGGTTCGGCGGGTGCCCGCCGGGCGGGCCGATGCCGGCGTGTGGATTCACGCCGGGCGCGATGGCGGTGGTAGCACCGAGCGCTTCGACGAGGTGGTATTCGCCTGCCACAGCGATCAGGCGCTCGCGCTGCTTGCGGATGCGAGCGCGGACGAGCGCAGTGTGCTCGGCGCGATCCGCTTTCATTCGAACCGCGCGGTGCTGCACACCGACGCTTCGGTCCTGCCGCGAAGGCGGCGTGCCTGGGCGGCGTGGAATTACCGGCGCGCCGGCGATGCCGCCGACGAGCGCGCCGGCGTTTGTCTTCACTATTGGTTGAACCGCCTGCAGCCGCTGCCCTTCACCACCCCGGTGATCGTTTCGCTGAATCCGCTGGTGGCGCCGCGCGACGCGCTGGTGCACGGCGAATTCGATTACGCGCACCCGGTGTTCGACCGCGCCGCGATCGCCGCGCAGCAGCGCCTGCCCGAGCTGCAGGGCCGCGCCCACAGCTGGTTCTGTGGCGCCTGGACCGGCTATGGATTTCACGAAGACGGCCTCGTTTCGGGGCTAGCGGTATGTGCCGGGCTGCGCAGCGCCTGGGCCGCGGCCGACGCCATCCGGAAAGAAGCCGCTTGAGCGCCGCAGTGGATGAGCCGTTGATCGGCATCGGCCGGGTGCGCCATGAGCGCCTGCGGCCGGTGCCGCATCGCTTCGAATACCCGACCTACTTCCTCATGCTGCCGATGCGCCGGCTGCGCGACTCGCCGCACAAGGCGCTCGCACGCAACCGCTTCGGGCTGATCGGCTTTCACGATGCCGACCACGGCGACGGCGGCGAGGACAGCCTCGCCTGGCTCGAGTCGGTGCTTGCGGCGCATGGCGTTACTTGTGCCGACGGCGAGATCTGGCTGCACTGCTACCCGCGCGTGCTCGGCTTTGTCTTCAAGCCGGTGAGCTTCTGGTACTGCCGGCGTCGCGACGGCACGCTCGCGGCGGTTCTGGTCGAGGTGAACAACACCTTCGGCGAGCGCCACTGCTATCTTCTGCGCGGCCCCGGCCTCGACGATGGCCGCGAAGTGCGTGCGGCCAAGGTCTTCCACGTCTCGCCGTTCTGCGCGGTACAGGGCGACTACCGCTTCCGTTTTGCGCGTGGCCAGAACCCGCTGCGAACGCTCGCCTGCATCGACCTGCACGACGCTGCGGGCGCGCTGCTGCGCACCAGTGTTTCGGGCCGGCTGCACCGTCTGACGCCGGCGCGCATCCGCGGCGCCTTCTTCGGCATGCCGCTGATGACTTTCGGCGTGATCGCCCGCATCCACTGGCAGGCGGCACGGCTGTGGGCCAAGCGCGTGCCGTGGTTCGGGAAGCCCGCGCCACCGGCCGATTTCGTCTCCGACTGATCTTGTTTTTCACTTGCCTTCGAACCCCATGACCAGCCTCACCTCGACCTCCGCGCTCGCCCTGCCCGCCTCGGCCCCGCCCGCCGCCCGCGCGGTCTTCGCCCTGCTCGGCCGGCTGCGCCACGGCACGCTCGACCTGCGCCTGCCCGACGGCAGTGCGGCGCGCCTGGGCAGCCACGCCCCTGGCGAGCCGCGTGCGGCGCTGCGCCTGCGCAACTGGAACCCCTGCGCCGCGGCGTTGCGCAAGGGCGATATCGGCTTTGCCGAAAGCTACATCGCCGGCGATTGGGACACCCCCGACATGCCGGCGCTGCTCGGGCTGCTGATCGCCAACCGCGCCGACATCGAGGCGGTCGTCTACGGCCGCTGGTGGGGCGCGCTGCTGTACCGCGCGCGCCATCTGTTGCAGCGCAATTCACGCCGCGGCAGCCGCCGCAATATCCATGCGCACTACGACCTCGGCAATGCGTTCTATTCGCTGTGGCTCGACCCGAGCATGAATTACAGCAGCGCGTGGTTCGAAGGAGACCCCGGCGCGGACCTGGTCGCAGCGCAGCACGCCAAGATGCGGCGCGCTCTCGCCGAGTGCGCGGTGCAGCGTGGCCAGCGCGTGCTCGAGATCGGCTGTGGCTGGGGCGCGCTCGCGGAACTGTGCGGGCGCGAGATCGGCGCCTGCGTGACCGGCGTCACCCTCTCGACCGAGCAGCTCGGCTTTGCCAACGAGCGCCTCGAACAGGCCGGATTGGCGGGCGACCTGCGCCTGCAGGACTACCGCGACCTCGCGCGCAGCGAAGGTGCCGGGAGTTTCGATGCGGTGGTCTCGATCGAGATGTTCGAGGCGGTCGGACGCGAATACTGGCCGAGCTTCTTCGAGACCGTGCGGCAGCAGCTCAAGCCCGGCGGCCGGGCCTGCATCCAGAGCATCACGATCCGCGACGACCTGTTCGACCGCTATGTCGGATCGACCGATTTCATCCAGCAGTACATCTTTCCGGGCGGCCTGCTGCCGAGTTGTACCGAGTTCCGCGCCGCGGCGGCGAAGGCCGGCCTCGCGGTCGTGACCGAGCTCGATTTCGGGCTCGACTATGCCGAGACGGTGCGGCGCTGGCGTACGAGTTTTCGCGCTTCGGAGGCGGCGGTGCGCGGACTCGGCTTCGACACCCGATTCATCCGCACCTGGGACTTCTATCTCGCCTATTGCGAGGCGGCGTTCGCGGCCGGCAATACGAGCGTCGTCCAGTTCACCCTGCAACACAAGGCATGACTCAGGGCTCGAGCCGACGTGCGTGGCTGCTAACCGCGTTGGTCGCGCTGGCCGGCGCGTCGCGGGCGCACGCACAGGTACAAACCGTCCCGCGCGAAGTCGCCGCCAACCTGGCGGATGCCCGACTACTGGGCAGCGGAACGCTGCGCTTCTTCGGTCTGCATGTCTACGACGCGCGCCTGTGGGTCGGCCCGCACTTCGACCCGGTCGAACCGGCGGCGTCCGAACTTGCTCTCGAGCTCGAATATCGGCGCGACTTGAAGGGTCAGCGCATCGCCGAGCGCAGCCTCGTGGAGATGCAGCGCGGCGAGCCTTTCGGGACCGAACAGGGTGCCCGCTGGCTCGCCGCGATGCGTAATCTGTTCCCCGACGTGCGGGCGGGCGACCGGCTGAGCGCGATCAACCGGCGCGGCGAAGGAATTGCCTTCTATTTAAACGGCGCGCCGATTGGCGTGCTGCACGATACCGGCTTCGCACGCCGCTTTCTAGCCATCTGGCTCGGCCCGCACACGTCCGAACCCGGGCTGCGCCGGCAACTGCTGGGACGCAACGGGTGAGCGTGCTCGCCGCGCCGGGCGCGGGTCCGATCTGGCGTGGCGGCTGGCGCGACGGTTTGCGCTATGGCGGCCTCGGGCTGCCGCTCTCGTTCGTGGCGTTGCCGCTGTATGTCGTGCTGCCGGACCACTACGGCGCCGCGCTCGGTGTGCCGCTCGGCTGGCTCGGTGCAGTGCTGCTCGGCGCGCGGCTGCTCGACGCCTGGGTCGATCCTTGGATCGGCCGGCGCGTCGATGCCCTGCTCGCCCACTCGGCGCGCCGCGCATGGACGGTGGCCGCTGCCTTCGGCGCATTGCTCGCGATCGCCTTCACGGCGCTCTTTCATCCGCCATTCACGCGCGCACCGGCGCTGCTCGCGTGGTGCGCGGTCTGGCTCGTGCTCGCCTGCCTGGGGTACAGCGTGGTCGGCGTGATCCACCAGGCCTGGGGCGCGCGGTTGGGCGGCAGCGAGCGCCAGCGCAGCAGCATCGTCGCCTGGCGCGAAGGGCTGGCGCTGGCCGGCGTGCTGCTCGCGAGCGTGCTGCCGGGGCTGGGCGGATTCGGCCTCAGCGCCGCGGTGCTCGCTACGACGCTCGTCCTCGGCCTGGCGCTGTTGCGCAGCGCGCCGTGGCGGGCTGAGCCGCGCGCGTCAACAGCGTCGATCGCCGCGAGCGCTGGTCTGAGCGCACCGCTGTCCGACCTGGCCTTCCGGCGGCTGCTCGCGATCTATCTGGTGAATGGCATCGCGAGCGCGGTGCCGGCGACGCTGGTCCTGTTCTTCGTGCGCGACCGGCTGCAGGCGGCGGCGTTCGCGCCGTTCTTTCTCGCCGCCTATTTCGCCGCCGCCGCGCTCGCGATGCCGCTGTGGCTGCGCGCGGTCGGCCGCTTCGGTCTGGCGCGCAGCTGGCTGGCGGCGATGCTGCTGTCGGTCGGCGTCTTTGCCGGCGCCGGGTTGCTCGGGTCGGGCGACGTGGCGGCCTATGCCGCGGTCTGCGTGGCGAGCGGCGCGGCACTTGCCGCCGATCTGGTGGTGCCCGGCGCGCTGCTGGCCGGCGTGATCCAGCGCGGTGCCGGCGCGGGCCGGATGGAAGGCGCCTTTGTCGGCTGGTGGAATTTTGCGACCAAGTTGAACCTGGCGCTGGCTGCCGGGCTGGCGCTGCCCGCCCTGCAGGCGTTCGGCTATGCGCCCGGCGCGCGCGACGCCGCCGCGCTCCAAGCGCTGACACTGGCCTACTGCGCCTTGCCGTGCGCGCTCAAGCTGATCGCCGCGGCGCTGCTGCACCGAATCTGGATCTCCAACCCCGACACTGCGCCATGACCCGAACCCTGCTTTCTGCCGGCGCAAGCCGTGCCGCCGCCACCGCCGCCGCGCTGGCCGTCACCCTCGTCGCCGGGTGCGCCGGGCCGGTGCCGGCGGACTATGCGGCGCAGATGCCGCGCCTGGACCTGGCGACCTATTTCAACGGCGAGGTGACCGCGCACGGCCTCGTCACCGACCGCGCTGGCAAGGTCGTGCGCCGCTTCACCGTGCGCATGCAGTGCCGCTGGAGCGGCGACGACGGCGTGCTGGACGAGAGCTTCCTTTACAACGACGGCAAGACCGAGCGCCGCGTCTGGCGCCTGAAGAAGTCGCGCGGTCCGGCCGGCGAAGACCGCTATACCGGCACTGCAGACGATGTTGTCGGCACCGCCGTGGGCTCGGCCGCCGGCAATGCCTTTCGCTGGCAATACACCTTGCGCCTGCCGGTCGACGGCAGCGTCTACGAGGTCCAGTTCGACGACTGGATGTACCTGATGGGCGACGGCGTGATGCTCAACAAGGCAGTGATGAGCAAGTTCGGCGTTCGGCTCGGCGAGGTCACCCTCGCATTCACGAGGAAATGACGGTGCCGCTCAATCCGCGCATCACCGATTGGAATGGCCGCGTCGTCTGGCTGGTCGGCGCGTCGAGCGGCATCGGCCAGGCCTGCGCCGCGTTGCTTCATTCGCGCGGCGCGCGCGTCGTGCTGTCGGCGCGCAATGCCGCCGCGCTGGATGATTTCGCGGCCGCGAACCCCGGCAGCCTCGCCTTGCCGCTCGATGCGACCGACCGCGATGCGATGCGCGGCGCCGCGCGAACGATCGTGGAGCGCTGCGGCCGCATCGATCTGGCGCTGTACTGCGCCGGCCACTACAAGGCAATGCGGGCGACCGAGTTCGATCTCGACGAGATGCTGCGCCACAACCAGGTCAACTATGTCGGCGCGCTGCACCTGCTCGACGCCGTGCTGCCGCTGCTGCGCGCGCAGCGCAGCGGGCACCTGAGCCTGGTTGCGAGCGTGGCCGGCTACCGCGGCCTGCCGAATGCGCTCGGCTACGGGCCGACCAAGGCGGCACTGATCAACCTCGCGCAGACGCTCTATCTCGACCTGCAGCCGCTCGGTATCGGTGTATCGATCGTCAACCCGGGCTTCGTCCGCACCGCGCTGACCGCGGCCAACCCGTACGAGATGCCGGCGCTCATCGAGCCCGAGCAGGCGGCGCGCGAGATGCTGAAGGGCTGGTCGAGCGGCGCCTTCGAGATCCATTTCCCCAAGCGCTTCACGCTGTGGATGAAGACCTTGAGCCACCTCGGCGATGGCTGGTATTTCAGTGTCGTGCGGCGCATGACGGGGCTGTGATGACACGGCCCGACGACCCGCGCTTCGCGCGCCTGGTAGCGCTGTTCGAAGGCTTGACCGCGGCCGACGTGGCGCGTCTGGGCGCGTATTACGCGGACGATGCGCGCTTCAAGGATCCGTTCAACGACGCGGTCGGGCTGGCCGAAGTGCAGCGCATCTTGGGCCACATGTTCGTTGCGCTCGAAGCGCCGCGTTTCGTGGTCCACGAAGCGGTGGTGCAGGGCGATCAGGCCTTTCTCACCTGGGATTTCCACTTCCGATTCAGGCGTGGCGATCGCGCCGAGCAGACCGTGTGCGGCGCTTCGCACATCGTTCTGGACGCGACCGGCCGAATCGCGCTTCACCGGGACTACTGGGACGCGGCCGAGGAGTTGTACGAGAAGCTGCCGCTGCTGGGCGGGTTGATGCGTTTTGTCAAGCGTCGCATCAACGCCGCGGGCTGATCAGCGCAGCCAGCCCTTGCGCCGGAAGAACAGGAACGGCGCGGCCACCGAGGCCACCATCACGGCCAGCGCAAACGGGTAGCCGAAGCGCCAGTCGAGTTCGGGCATCGAGCGGAAATTCATGCCGTAAATGCTCGCGATCAACGTCGGCGGCAGCAGTGCGACGCTGGCGACGGAGAAGATCTTGATGATCTTGTTCTGGTTGATGTTGATGAAGCCGACGGTCGCGTTCATCAGGAAGTTGATCTTGTCGAACAGGAAGGTCGTGTGGCTGTCGAGCGAGTCGATATCGCGCAGCGTCTGGCGCGCTTCCTCGAACTGCTCGGCGTTCAGCAGCCGGCTGCGCATCATGAAGCTGATCGCGCGCCGCGTATCCATCACGTTCCTGCGGATGCGCCCGTTCAGATCTTCCTCGCGCGCGATGGCGCTGAGCGCCGCGCCGGCGGCTTGGTCGTTCACATCCTGCTTGAGCACCCGCGCGCTGACCTCCTCGAGGCTGTCGTAGATACTTTCCAGTGCATCGGCGCTGTACTCGGCGTCGGCCGCGTAGAGCTTGAGCAGCACGTCCTTCGCATCCTCGATCAAGGCGGGGATGCGCCGCGCCCGCAGACGCAGCAGCCTGAAAACCGGCAGGTCCTCGCCGTGGACCGAGAACAGCACCTTCTTGTAGACGATGAAGGCGACGCGAACGTTGCGCGGCGTCTCGCCGTCGTCGATCAGGAAGTCGGAGCGGATGTGCAACTCGCCGTTGTCCTCTTCGTAGAAGCGGGCCGATTCCTCGAGGTCGTCGTCCACCGCATCGTCGGGAATCGTGACCCCGAAATGCTCGGCGATCCAGCCCTTTTCTTCCGGCGTGGGGGCATCGAGGTCGACCCACACCGGCTGCACATGGGCCAGGGCTTCGAGGCTTTCGATCTCTTCCTGGAACAGGCGGCCGTTGACCAGCGTGAAGACATTCAGCATGAAACGCTCCAGCACCGGCGCGGCGAAGCTGGAAGCGCGCGCAGGTGCGTTGTCACAGGGTGCGGGATCGGCCCGTCCCACCCCAGACGACGCTGGCGCGGACGGTCACCGAGGGGCGGGGTTGTCCAAGAAAAAGCGGCCTCGTTTCGAGGCGCAAATTATGCCTCGCAATGGCGCGTGGTCAGGTACCTGCGCTAGCGGACGGGCGAAACTGGGCCGGCTTGTCACGCCCGGCCAACCTGTGCACACTGGACCGCACCTGCCACGCTCTCAAAGGAGACCTCATGAACTTGACGATCAGCGGCCATCATCTCGATGTCACCCCCGCCCTGAGGGACTATGTAGTCACCAAGCTGGACCGGGTGAACCGCCATTTCGACCAAGTGGTCGATATCAATGTGCTGCTGTCGGTCGAGAAACTCAAGGAGAAGGAGCGCCGACACAGGTCCGAGGTGACTCTGCATGTCAAGGGCAAGGATATCTTCGTCGAGACCAGCCACGAGGATATGTATGCCGCCATCGACCAGCTCATGGACAAGCTCGATCGCCAGGTCTGCCGCCACAAGGACAAGCTGCAGGACCATCACCACACGGCCGCCAAGCGGCTGGACGGCGCACCCAACTGAGGCGTGCGGCCTGGCCCCATCTGCGATGCGGCCAAGCCGCGCTTCATAATTCACCTATCTGTCACTTTTCCGCGCGTCGTCCCGGCTCGGCCGGCTTGGCGCGCGGCGCTGCGATGAACCGTTTGTCCGCCATCCTGCCTGCCAGCAACGTGCTGGTGGACGTCGACGCCACGAGTAAGCGGCGCGCGTTCGAACATGCCGGACTCGTGTTCGAAAACCAGCACGCGATCGCCCGCGCCACGGTGGCCGATAACCTGTTCGCGCGCGAACGCCTGGGTTCGACTGGCCTCGGCCACGGCGTGGCGATTCCACACGGTCGCATCAAGGGGCTGAAGAATCCGCTCGCTGCAGTACTGCGGGTGCGCCAGCCGATTCCCTTCGACGCGCCCGACGAAGAGCCCGTCGTGCTGCTGATCTTTCTGCTGGTCCCGGAGGCCGCGACCCAGCGCCACCTCGAGATCCTGTCCGAGATTGCCGAGATGCTGTCGGACCGCGAGCTGCGCGAGCGGCTCAAGACCGAGCCCGACGCCGCCCGCGTTCACGAGATGATCGTCAACTGGGTGCCGCTCAAGTCGGTCGCCTGACCGATGCGCACCGTGCTCGCGAACGCGCGGGACGAGCGCCGGCCCGCACCCCCTCGAGGGGTGGCGCACCACACCGCGCCGGGGGCCTTATGAAACCCACCGTCATCAGCGCCGACGCGCTGTTCGAGAACCTGCGCGAGGCGCTGCACTGGGAGTGGATCGCCGGGCACGCGCATCCGGAACGACGCTTCGACGAAGCGGCGGTACGCAATGCCCAGTCGGCGGCCGACCTGGTCGGCTACTTGAACTACATCCATCCGTACCGGGTGCAGATCGTCGGCCGGCGTGAAGTGGCCTATATGAATCAGGCGACGCCTGAAGTGATGGAGCGGCGCATCTCGCGCATCGTGACCCTCGAGCCACCGGTCGTCATCGTCGCCGATGGCCAGATCCCGCCCGACAAGCTGGTGGCGATGTGCGACCGCGCCGATATCCCGCTCTTCAGCACCGGCGAGTCGGCCGGCCACGTCATCGACGTGATGCGCGGCCACCTGGGTCAGCATTTCGCCGAACGAACGACCCGGCACGGCGTCTTCATGGACATTCTCGGGCTCGGTGTTCTGCTGACCGGCGAATCGGGGCTGGGCAAGAGCGAGCTCGGGCTCGAACTGATCTCTCGCGGCCACGGCCTGGTGGCCGACGATGCGGTTGACCTGTACCGCGTCTCGCAGACTGCGCTGGAAGGCCGCTGCCCCGAGCTGCTGACCAATCTGCTCGAAGTGCGCGGCATCGGCCTGCTCGATATCAAGGTCATCTTCGGCGAGACCGCGGTACGCCGGAAAATGCGGCTCAAACTGATCGTGCACCTGATCCGCAAGGAAACGATGGAGCGCGATTTTGAGCGCCTGCCGCAAGAGCCGCTGTACGAAGAACTGCTCGACGTGCCGGTGCGCAAGGTGGTGATCGCGGTCGATGCCGGACGCAACCTCGCCGTGCTGGTCGAAGCCGCGGTGCGCAACACCATCGTGCAGCTGCGCGGAATCGATACCTACCGCGAATTTATGGAACGCCACCAGAAGGCGATGGCGCGGCCTTCGGAGGATTAGCGCTGGGGGGACGGGCTACGTCTTGCCGGCCTTGGCCTTGAACTCGCAGGCCGGCTTGGTGCATAGCGCATACAGCGCGAGCGAATGGTCCTGCAGTTCGAAGCCGCGCACCTGGGCCACGTTGCGCTGGCGCTGCTCGATCTCGGCGTCGAAGAACTCCTCGACCCGGCCGCAAGTGAGGCACACCAGATGGTCGTGGTGCTTGCCCTCGTTGAGCTCGAAGACCGCCTTGCCGCTCTCGAAATGGTTGCGCGACAGAATGCCGGCCTGCTCGAACTGCATCAGCACTCGGTAGACCGTGGCCAGGCCGACATCGGCGCCCTCGGCCAGCAGGAGCCGGTAGACCTCCTCGGCGCTCAGGTGGCGCTGCGCCGTCTTCTGGAAGACCTCGAGCACCTTGATGCGCGGCAAGGTTGCCTTGAGGCCGCTGAGCTTGAGTTCGTCGGCGTGGGTCATGGGCAAAACCAGGGAGCGCGGGTGGCGGTGCGGCATCAGGCCGGCAAATCTCGGCCGCTAGAATCGATTCATCATATCGAGGTCGGTGTTGCCTCGGCAACTCCCCACACCATGCGTCTGCGGTCTTCTTCGTTCGTCCTGCCGCGCCTGCTCGGCGCCGTCTTTTGCCTCGGTCTCTCGGCGTGCCAGTCGCTGCAGTCGAGTGACAGCTTTCTCGGCGTCGTCACGCCTTACCGGATCGAGGTGGTCCAGGGCAACGTCGTGACGCGCGAACAGGCCGCCGCGGTGCAGCCCGGCATGTCGCGCGCGCAGGTGCGCGAGGTGCTCGGCTCGCCGCTGCTCACCGATATCTTTCACGCTGACCGCTGGGACTATGTCTTCACGATCCGCCGCCAGGGCGCGCAGCCGCAGCAGCGCCGTGTCGTCGCCCGCTTCGACGGCGAGAAGTTGAAGAGCCTGGACGCCGGCGGCGAGTTGCCCGCCGAGCGGGAATTCGTCGAGTCGATCGACACCTTCAAGACCTCGCGCAATGCGCCGCCACTCGCGCTGAGCGATGCCGAGATCAAGGCATTGCCGCTGCCGCCCGCCGGTCCGGCGACACCCGCCTCGGTCGCCGATTCGGGCGCGGCGCCGCGCAGCTACCCGCCGCTCGAGCCACGCCCATGACGCACACGCCGGGGCTGCGCATCGCGGTGGCCGGCGCAGGAGGCCGCATGGGCCGCATGCTGATCGAGGCGGTCGCGGCGAGCGACGATCTTCAACTCGCCGGCGCGCTCGATATCGCCGGCAGTCCGGCGCTCGGCCAGGATGCCGGCGCCTTCCTCGGGCGCGGCCTCGGCGTCGCGATCACCAGCGATATCGTGGCCGGCGTCGCGAATGCGCAGGTGCTGATCGATTTCACGCGGCCCGAGGGCACGCTCGCGCATCTCGATGCCTGCCGTGCGCGCGGCGTCAAGGCGGTCATCGGAACGACCGGGTTCACGCCGTCGCAAAAGGCCCAGGTCGCGGCCCATGCCGAGCACATCGCGATCGTCATGGCGCCCAACATGAGCGTGGGCGTCAACGTCGTGCTGGGCCTGCTCGACATGGCGGCGCGTGCGCTGCACGAGGGCTACGACATCGAAGTGATCGAGGCGCATCACCGCCACAAGGTCGACGCGCCCAGCGGTACCGCGCTCGAGATGGGCCGGGTGCTGGCGCGCGCGCTGGGGCGAGACCTCGAAGCTTGCGCGGTTCATTCGCGCCACGGCGTGACCGGCGAACGCGATCCGTCAAGCATCGGCTTTTCGAGCATCCGCGGCGGCGATATCGTGGGCGACCACACGGTGCTGTTCGCCGGCGACGGCGAGCGCATCGAGATCAGCCACCGCTCCAGCAGCCGCGCCAACTATGCGCAGGGCAGCCTGCGCGCGGCGCGTTTTCTGGCCGGCCAGCCGAGCGGCCTGTTCGGCATGGACGCGGTTCTCGGCCTCGCCTGAAGAACCCTCGATGGGCAGCTTCGAGAGCTTCTGGTCGCAGGGCGACGCCATTACTCGCAGCGTCGCGCTGCTGTTGCTTGCGATGTCGGTCGGCGCCTGGGTGATGATTTTCTGGAAAGGCTGGCTGCTGCGCCGCGTGCGGCGCGATCTGGCGCGCGCCGTGCCGGCCTTCTGGGCAGCCGCGTCCCTGGACGAAGGGCGCCAGCAACTGCTCGCCTTCGACCGCGAGGCGGTGCTGCAGCCGCTGCTCGCCGCGGCAGTTGCCAACCCGCCGGGCGGCACGTTGCAGGCGCATGCGCATGCCGATTCGCAGCTCACGCGACGCCTGCGCGACGCCTTGCACGGCGTCCTCGCGCATTTGCAATGGGGCCAGGTGCTGCTCGCATCGATCGGCAGCACCGCGCCGTTCGTCGGCCTGTTGGGCACGGTTTGGGGTATCTATCACGCCCTGGTCGGCATCTCGACTGCGGGTGCCATCAGCATCGAGCGCGTCGCCGGTCCGGTCGGCGAGGCGCTCGTCATGACGGCCGCCGGCCTGGCGGTCGCGATCCCCGCGGTCCTTGCCTACAACGTCTACGGCAAGCTCGTGGGCAGCTGCGAAGCCGACCTGGAGGGCTTCGCGCACGACTTGCGCGAAATGGTGCTCGACCGCGACGGCGGACGTTCGGCCGACCCGACGCGCGGCGCGACCGAAGGCTGAAGCGATGGCCTTCGGACGCCTCGAACGCACGGCCCGGCCGCAGCCGATGAGCGACATCAATATGACGCCGCTGATCGACGTGATGCTGGTGCTGCTGGTCATCTTCATGATCACCGCACCGCTGATGTCTTCGAGCCTCAAGCTCGACCTGCCGCGCAGCGACGCCGCCAAGCCGGGCGACAACCCGCTCTTCGTCAGCCTCGCGATCGATGCCCAGGGGCGGCTGTATGTCGGCGAGGAGCCGATCACGGCCGAGCAGCTGGCCGCACGACTGCTCGAAGCAGCGCGGCGCAATCCGCAGACCGAGGTGCAGTTGCGCGCCGACCGCAGCGTGCCCTACGGCCGGGTCGCCGAGCTGATCGGTGCGATCCAGAAGGCCGGTCTTGCGCGCATCGGCTTCGTCACCGAGCCCGGGTCGAACCGGCCCTGAACCACGTCGCCGTGGCCAAGCGGGCTCCGCGCCTCACGCCCGAGCAGACCGCGCGCGTCGTCGAGACGGCGTGGTACGACCATCCACCCTTCCACCAGGTGCTGCTGCGCCATGGCCTGGGTGCGGGCGAGCTGATGCGCGTGATGCGCCGCGAACTGACGCCGAGCGCCTTCAAGGTCTGGAGCCAGCGCATGCGCTAGCGCCGCGTGGCGCCTGCGCAATAGCGCTGTCGGCTCTGCGTATACAGTGCCGCGCAGGCCGGTGACAGGCCTCACATTCACTCATCACTTGCAAAGGAGACTTCATGAATCGTCGTTACGCTCGCTGGTCGCTGATGGCCGGATCCGTCATGGTGCTTGGCGCCTGTGCTGCCATAGGTGGCATGGGCGCAGGCCCGGGCAGCGGCATGAGTTTCTTCGTCACCAGCGCAGGCCCGGGCAAGGGCGCCGATCTGGGCGGACTCGCGGGTGCCGACCGCCATTGCCAGGCACTCGCCAGCGCCGCCGGTGCTGGAAGCAAGACCTGGCGCGCCTACCTCAGCGCCGATGCTTCGGGCGGCGCCGGTGTGGTCCATGCCCGCGACCGCATCGGTCGCGGGCCCTGGGCCAATGCCAAGGGCGACGTCATCGCCGACGATCTGGGCCAGCTCCATTCGGCCAACAAGCTGTCCAAGCAGAGCGCGCTCACCGAGAAGGGCGCGGTCATCAACGGCAGTGGCGATACGCCCAATACCCACGATATCCTGACCGGCTCGACGCCCGACGGCCGTCTGGCGACCGGCGACAAGAATATGACCTGCGCCAACTGGACCTCGAGCGGCGAAGGCCAGACGATGGTGGGCCACCACGACCGCATGGGCCTGGACCAGCAGCCGCCGGCCAAATCGTGAAACTCGTCGCATGTCACGCGCGGGTGCAGCCAGGATCAGCTGAAGGCGACCGGTGGCGGCGGACTCTTCTACTGCTTTGCTGCCAACTGACGGACTGCGAAACCGCCCTGACGCGCGGCACCGGTTCCGTAGGAAAGACGCCCGTCGAGGACGGGCATCTTTCCGACAGGGTCTTGCGGCGTAGCACCGCGCGGTACTGTGCGCGGCGGATTTAAATTTCTACCAAGCGCTGAATAGAGCGTGTGCGTCGTCTTGTAGCGCTGACCGGAGGAGGTCCTCTCGACAAGCGGCGATATCTCAACCACCGAGGATTCAAGAATGAACCATTCCCTGTACCTGTCCGCCGTCGTCGTTGCCGCTGGACTTGCCGCCTGCGACAAGCCCACCGTCGTCGCCGTTCCCTCGCCTTCGCCTTCGCCGTCGACCGTCGTCGTTCCGGCTCCCGGACCGGCAGGCCCGGCCGGTGCCACTGGGGCGATGGGTGCCACCGGACGCCCCGGCGATACGGCGGTGATCGTCGTTCCGCCTGCATCCGGCGCCGGCAAATAAGTCATCCCGCATCTCGCTCGGGCGCCAGCGTGCAAGCGCTCGCGCCCGAACTTCTTTGAGTCTTTGCAACCTCCACTGACATGACGCAGCACCACACCGCGACCGAAGCCACGCTCTGGGACCTGATCAAGGACATCAAGTTTGCGATGTTCACGACGCGCAATGCCGAAGGCACTCTGCAGGCACGGCCCATGACCACGCAGAACGCCAAGCTCGACGAGGAGAACGCCTTGTGGTTCTTCATGTCGCGCCAGAGCGAGGCCGCAACCGACCTGGCCGCCTCTACGCAAGTTTGCGTGATCTATGCCGATCCGGGAAAGGACAGCTGGGTCTCGGTCTCGGGTGAGGCAGCCGTGGTCGAGGACGCGGCGAAGAAGAAGCAGCTCTGGAACGTGATGACGAAGGCCTGGTTTCCGAAAGGTATCGACGATCCCGATCTCGCACTGGTCCGGGTGCGCATTGCTTCGGCGAGCTACTGGAACGTGACGGAAAACCAGGTCGTTCAATTGCTGAAGATGGCCGCAGCGGTCATCACCGGCAAGCCGCCGCAGATGGGCGACCATGCCGACGTGAAGATGTAAGAGCTCGCCGGCCAATCGTTCGTCAGGCCGCTTGTGGCGTCACCGCCCGCGCGCCGCTCACTGCCCACAGTTCGGCCGTGGGGCGGGGTTGCGGTTGGCGGCGACCCGGTCGACGCTGCCGTGCACGATCAGCAACGGCGGCAGCGCCTCGTGCACTGCCAATGGCGCCGCCGTGCGGCGCCCCTGCATCGCCGATACGATCGTCGCAGAAGACTGCCTCGCATCGGGCGCAACGCCCGAATGCATCGCGACCGCCGTGAAGCGCTGCGGATAGCGCGTCGCGAGCAGCGCCGCCATGCTGGCGCCTGCCGACAGACCGGCGACCGCGACCCGACGCGGATCGACCGGATACAGGGCTGCATCGGAGCGATCGCCTGCGCAAATGCTCGCGGCCTCGGCCGCGGCACGCCCGGATCGCAGATCGAACCAATTCCAGCAACGTCGCGGATTGGCGATCGCATCCTGCTCGGGATACAGCGGTGACCTTGACCAGGCGCGCAGCGGTTCACGCCTGCGACGCCACCAGCGAACTCCAAGCACGGGTCGTCGTCGACGCCCAGCGCGATACCTTCACGCGGCGCGCGATGCGCGCGCTCAGGAAGCGAAGTTGTCGAACCGATCCGTCGCGGGATCGGGATACGGCTCGCGCACCGGGCTCGGAAGCCCGGTCGGCGGGATCGGGTCGGTCACGGGCGGCGGGCCCGGCGGTGCCGGCGCGGGCGGCGGAGGCCGAGTGTCGGGCTCGCCGTCGGGCAGGTGCAGGTGGATGAGAGCCATTCAGGCAGTCTGCTCCGCGCGCGCTGAATTCGCTGTCGGCAGGCGACGAATCTGCCGTAGGACAGGGATTAGGCGACCGATTCCGCGCCGCTCATCAGGGCGGCGAAACGATCCGCGGCGATATTGCCGCCTGACAAGGTGACGCCCACGCGCAGCCCGGCGAAGCGATCGCCCTGCGCCATCAGGCAGGCGAGGGCGCAGGCGCCCGAAGGTTCGAGCACGATCTTCATCGTCTCGAAGGCGAAGCGCATCGTGTCGAGCACCTGCTGGTCGGTCGCGGTGAGCCCCTCCTCGACGAGCGCGCGAATCACTTGGAACGGATGCTCGCCGACCGATTGCGTCTGCTGGCCGTCGCAGATCGTGCGCGGCACGTCGATGCTGACGATGCGGCCGAGGCGCAGCGACTGCTGCAGATCGTTGCCGCGCTCGGGCTCGGCGGCAAAGAGGCGAATCTTCGGCAGCGAGTGCCGCGCAGCGACCGCGCAGCCCGACAGGAGCCCGCCGCCGCCGGCGCAGACGATCAGCGCATCGAGCGGGCCGACATCCTCGATCAGTTCGAGCGCCGTCGTCCCTTGGCCCGCCATCACCGGCAGGTGGTCGTAGGGCGGGATCAGCGCGACGCCACGTTCGGTGACGATGCGCTGCGCGATTGCCGCGCGGTCCTGCGCGTAGCGGTCGTACAGCACCACTTCCGCGCCATAACCTCGGGTTGCCTCGAGCTTGGCGCGCGGCGCATCCTCGGGCATCACGATGGTCGCGTGGCAGCCATGCAGCCGCGCCGCGAGCGCCACCGCCTGCGCATGGTTGCCCGACGAGAAGGCGACCACGCCGCGCGCTCGCTGCGCCGGGCTCAGCACGCTGACCGCGTTGTAGCCGCCGCGGAATTTGAAGGCGCCCATCCGCTGCAGGTTCTCGGCTTTCATGAACACCTGTGCGCCGAGCAGGCGGTCGAGCGTGGACGAAGTGAGCACCGGCGTGCGGTGAGCGACGCCGCGCAGGCGCTGAGCGGCGGCTTTGATATCAGCGAATCGCAGCATCGGTTTCCTATCGATTCGGGACGCCGGCCACCGCATCGTCGCGGCAGGCAGCACGCAAGGCGTCCCAGCCTGGAACGCCCAGCGCGTCGAGCGTTGCGAGGTTGGCCTCGAAGATCGCCGCGGGGTCGGGGAAGGCCTCGACCGCGCGCTCGACGCTTGCCTCGCGAAGCAGGTGCAGGGTCGGGTAGGGCGAGCGGTTGGTCGCGTTGGACAGATCGTCGGCCTCGGTTCCCTCGAACCGAAAGCGCGGATGAAAGCTCGCGAGCTGCACCACCCCGACCAATTCCATCGCTTCGAGCAGGGCTTCGGCGGGATCGAGAAAATCGTTGAATGCATCGAAATCGGCGAGGAGCAGCGGGTGCACCAGCAGCGTGGTCTCGATGCGCGCCGGATCGGCCTCGATCAATGTCTCTAGTTCCGACTGCAAGTCGGCCAGCAGTCCTTCATCGTCGGCTGCTCGACTGAGCACGAAGCGGATCTGTCCCTTGGCATGCGGTGCCTTGGCAAACGGGCACAGGTTCAGGCCGATCACCGCGCGCTCGAGCCAGGCGCGCGTCTCGGCGAGGGCGATATCTTCGCGGTCCGAGGTAGCGCTCATGGCGCCTCGGCCACTCGCAAAAAGCTCGCGAAGCGCGGCCGACCCGAGGGCGTCAGGTCGCGGTAGCGGTAGGTGACGAGGCTGCCGATCGGCGGCGGGTCGCGCCGCTGCGCATCGCTGAAGCCGCTGCCGAGGCGAAAGCTCAGACCGGCCGGCGTCTGCAGTTCGAGTGCGCCCATCTGCCCCGCATATTTGCCCTTGCCCGGGCGGTGCCCGACCACCCGCGCCTCGGTATCCAGATACGGTTTGAGCTTGAGCAGCACATCGCTGCGCCCGGTGGCGTAGGGCGCGGAGGCGAGATGCAGCATCAGGCCTTCGCCGCCCTGCGCCACGGTGCGGTCGAGCCGGCGTTTCAGGTCGGCACGGCCGGCGACGCGGGTCTGCTCGACGGCGTGCAGCGCGGGGCAGCCGGCACCGCGCACCAGCGCCACGATCGCCCGTGCGCGCTCCTCGAAACTGCCGGGCGCGTCGGGCAGTTCGAACAGCATGTAGCGCACCTCGCGCCACGCCGCGTCGTCGGGCGGATCGCGCCGCACAAGGCCCGACAGCGCATCGAAGCGGCGGCGGCCGAGCCACAGTTCGCCGTCGAGCGCTTGCTTGGGCAGGCAGGCCGTGAACCAGGCCGGCGCGAGGACGGTCCGGCCGCTGCGAAAGCGCAGCGTGGCGCCGTCCCAGAGCGCCCGAATGCCGTCGTATTTCTCGCTCACCAGGTAGGCCGCGGGATCGACCTGGCCGGCATAGACATTGGCCAGCAGCAACGCCGGCGGGGCGGTCTGCGCCGATGCTGCGAGCCCAGCGACGAGCGCCCAGGCGGCGAGCAAGATACGAATGGTTGCTCTCATGGCGGTCGGCGCGGGCTCGCAGTCGCGTTTGCAGGCAAGTCGGCATCATGCCGCTTCCTATAATCGATTCGCTTCTTTCGATCGACCTTCGAGCGTGCGCCCTCGCGCGCGCCCACCCCATGAGCCCGGACTTCAAACCCTTTGAGATCGAGCGCGTCGCGCAGGCCGCGTGGACCGCGGCCGACGCCTACCGAGTGGTCGAGGACCCGAAAAAGCCCAAGTACTACGCCTGCTCGATGCTGCCCTACCCGAGCGGCAAGCTGCACATGGGCCATGTGCGCAACTACACCATCAACGACATGCTCGCGCGGCAGTTGCGAATGAAGGGCATGAACGTGCTGATGCCGATGGGTTGGGACGCCTTCGGCTTGCCGGCCGAGAACGCCGCGATCAAGAACAAGGTGCCACCTGCCAAGTGGACCTACGACAACATCGCCGCGATGAAGCGCCAGATGCAGGCAATGGGTCTTGCGATCGACTGGAGCCGCGAGATCGCGACCTGTTCGCCCGCGTACTACCGCTGGAACCAATGGCTGTTCCTCAGGATGCTCGACGCCGGCATCGCCGAGCGCCGCACCCAGGTCGTGAACTGGGACCCGGTCGACCAGACCGTGCTGGCCAACGAGCAGGTGATCGACGGGCGCGGCTGGCGCTCCGGCGCGCCGGTGGAGAAGCGCGAGATCCCCGGCTACTACCTCGACATCACCCGCTACGCCGGCGAACTGCTCGACCAC
>JBDSEG010000339.1:0-4588 GCA_039920165.1 Burkholderiaceae bacterium | reverse complement strand
AGCGCAAGGCAGTGCTCGCGCGCGCCGCGGCGCTGATGCGCGAACGCTCGAAGGAACTGGCCGAATACGCCACGCTGGAGATGGGCAAGCTGATCGCGCAAAGCCAGGGCGAAGTCGCACTGAGCGCAGCCATCCTCGACTACTACGCCCAGAACGCGCAGGCATTCCTCGCACCCGAAAAGCTCACCACGCCGCGCGGCGAAGCGATGGTCGAGAGCAGCCCGATCGGCGTCGTCTTCGGCGTCGAGCCCTGGAACTATCCGTACTACCAGGTCGCGCGCTTCGCGGCCCCGAACCTGATGGCCGGCAATGTGGTGCTGGTCAAGCATGCGTCCAATGTTCCGCAGTGCGCCCTCGCCTTCGAGCGCCTGCTCGCCGACGCCGGCGCACCGGCCGGCGCATACACAAACCTATTCGCCTCGAAGGATCAGGTTGCCAGGCTGATCGACGACCCGCGGGTGCGCGCCGTCGCGCTGACCGGCAGCGAAGGCGCCGGTGCGATCGTCGCCGAGCGGGCCGGCAAGAATCTGAAGAAATCGACGCTGGAACTCGGCGGCAGCGATGCCTTCATCGTTCTCGAGGACGCCGATCTCGGCAAGGCCGTGAAGCACGCGGTAAGCGGGCGCATGGGCAACTCGGGCCAGGCCTGCACGGCGTCCAAGCGGATCATCGTCGTCGAGGCGATGGCCGAAACATTTCTCGAACAGTTCCAGGCCGCGATGCAGGCCTTCCAGCCCGGCGACCCGATGGACAAGCAGACGACGCTGGCGCCGCTGTCGTCGAGCGCGGCGCTGAAGACCATCGTCGGCCAGGTCGATGAAGCGGTCGGCCACGGCGCGCGCGTGCTGATGGGCGGCAAGCGCGTCGACGGCCAGGCCGGCGCTTTCATGCAGCCGACCATCCTGACCGATATCGATGCCGCCAACCCGGCCTACAAGCAGGAGTTCTTCGGCCCGGTCGCCCTCTTCTTCCGCGTGGCCGACGAAGCCGCGGCGATCGCGCTGGCCAACGATTCGCCCTTCGGACTCGGCGGGTCGGTCTTCACGCAGGATATCGAGCGCGGTCGCCGCGTCGCGCGGCAGATCGATACGGGCATGGTGTTCATCAATTCGAGCGCCGTCTCGTCGCCTGAACTGCCGTTCGGAGGCGTCAAGAATTCTGGCTACGGACGCGAACTTTCCGGCGCGGGCATCCAGGAGTTCGTCAACAAGAAGCTGATCCGGGTGAACTGATGTCGATATCGAAAGCCGCCGCTTGAAGATCGCCACCTGGAATGTCAACTCGCTGGCGGTGCGGCTGCCGCAGCTGATCGACTGGCTTGCACTGCATGCACCCGATGCGCTGTGCATCCAGGAGACCAAGCTCACCGACGACAAGTTTCCTGTCGCCGAGATCGAGGCCGCCGGCTATCGCGCGCACTGGTTCGGCCAGAAGACCTACAACGGCGTGGCGCTGCTCACGCGCGGGTCCGAAGCGAGCGACGTGGTGCGCAACATTCCGGGCCATGCAGACGAGCAGGCGCGGGTCATCACCGGCACGGTCGACGGCATCCGGTTGATCGGTGCTTACGTGCCCAACGGCCAGTCGGTAGGCAGCGAGAAATACGTCTACAAGCTGCGCTGGCTGGAAGCGCTGCGCGAGTGGGTCGCCGACGAGATGACGCGGCATCCGCAACTCGCGCTGCTCGGCGACTACAACATCGCACCCGAAGACCGCGACGTTCACGACCCGGTCGCATGGGCCGGGCAGGTACTGTGCTCGGCGCCCGAGCGCGAGCATTTCCAGGGGCTGATCGGCCTGGGGCTGCACGACAGCTTTCGCCTGTTCGAGCAGCCCGAAAAGCTTTATAGCTGGTGGGACTACCGGATGCTTGCGTTCCGCCGCAACCAGGGCTTGCGCATCGACCACATCCTCGTCAGCGATGCGCTGAAAGCGCGTGTCGTGGCGTGCACGATCGACCGGCCGACGCGCAAGAACGAGCGCCCGAGCGACCACGCTCCGGTGATCGTCGAGCTGGCCTCTGCAGCCTGACCGCGACCGCGCCTATACGTCCAAGCCCAGTTCCTGAATCTTGCGGGTGATGGTGTTGCGCCCGATGCCGAGCTTCTGCGCGGCCTCGATGCGCCGGCCCCGCGTCACTTCGAGCGCGGTATGGATGAGCTGGCCTTCGAACTTGCGCGTGAGCGCGTCCCACACCTCGGGCTCGCCGGCCAGCAGGCGCGCTCGCGCTTCGCGTTCGAGACCGGCGAGCCAGTCGGGCGTGGGCGCGGGGTCTGCGACGCTCGGCGATGGCGCGCGCGGCGATGCTTGGTCCGCACGGACGGCATCGGCCGGCACGGGGTGGGCCGGGTACGGAGACGGCGGCTGAGCCGAGCCAGCGTCCTGCGACTGCGCTTCGGCCACGCTCGCGTCCAGCGCTGGCCGACCGTGCGCGGCAGGCGCAGGAGCGCGCGCGCCGGCTTGAAGTTCGGGCGGTAGGTCCTTCGGCTCGACCGTCTGCGCCGGCGCCATCACGGTCAGCCAGTGGCAGATGTTTTCGAGCTGGCGCACGTTGCCGGGGAAGTCGAACCCGACCAGCCGATCGAGCGCGGCGTCGGTGATGCGCTTGGCTTCCACACCGAGTTCGCGCGCGCTCTTCTGCAGGAAAAAGCGCGTCAGGCCGGGGATATCCTCGCGCCGCTCGCGCAGCGCCGGCAGGCGCAGGCGAATCACGTTCAGGCGGTGGAACAGGTCCTCGCGAAACGCGCCGAGCCGGACCCGGTCTTCCAGGTTCTGGTGCGTGGCCGCGATGATGCGCACATTGGCGCGCATCGGGTTGTGGCCGCCGACGCGATAGAACGCGCCGTCCGACAGCACGCGCAAGAGCCGCGTCTGCAGGTCGAACGGCATGTCGCCGATCTCGTCGAGAAAAAGGGTTCCGCCCTCGGCCTGCTCGAAGCGGCCGCGCCGAGTCGTCTGCGCGCCGGTGAAGGCGCCGCGCTCGTGCCCGAACAGTTCGGACTCGAGCAGGTCCTTCGGGATCGCCGCGGTATTGATGGCGATGAAGGGGCCGCGCGCGCGCGGGCTGTGCTTGTGCAGAGCATGCGCGACCAGTTCCTTGCCCGAGCCGGACTCACCGGTGATGAGCACGGTGACAATGCTCTGCGAGAGCCGCCCGATCGCCCGGAAGACGTCCTGCATCGCCGGCGCCTGACCGAGCATCTCGGGCATCTGTGCGGCCTTGTCCTCGCGCACTTCCTCGCGCAGGCTTTCCTCGAGCGCTCGCCGGATCAGTTCGACCGCCTTGGTCACGTCGAAGGGTTTGGGCAGATATTCGAAAGCGCCACCCTGGAACGCGCTGACTGCGCTGTCGAGGTCGGAGTACGCCGTCATCACGATCACAGGCAGGCTCGGATGCAGCTCCTTCACGCGGCCGAGCAGCTCGATGCCCGAGCCGCCGGGCATGCGGATGTCCGATACCAGCACCTGCGGCGCCTCGGTCTCGAATGCCTTCAGGACATCGCGCGGATTGGAGAAGCTGCGCACCGCGATGTTCTCGCGCGCGAGGGCCTTCTCGAGCACGAAGCGGATCGATTGGTCGTCGTCGACGATCCAGATGGGTTTCATGCGGGGCTCGGTGTGACGCGGCGCTGGCACGCGTGCCGGCCCGCCCGCTTCACAGCAGCGGAATGACGATCCTGAACAGCGTCTTGCCGGCCTCGCTCTCGCATTCGATCGTGCCTCTGTGTTGCTGGACGAAGGTCTGGGCCAGCGTCAGCCCCAGGCCGGAGCCGCTGTCGCGCCCGCTAACCAGAGGGTAGAAGATGCGATCGCGGATCGCCTCGGGCACCCCTGGGCCGTTGTCCTGGATATGCAATTCCAGTGCCAGACGATAGCGCTGCTTGGCCAGCGTGGCCTGGCGGGCGATGCGGGTGCGCAGCACGATGCAGGCATCGCCGGCTTCGATGCGCTCCTCCAGCGCCTGCGCCGCGTTGTGCGCAATGTTGAGCACGGCCTGGATCAGCTGCTCGTGATCACCGCGAAAGTCAGGAATCGAGATGTCGTAGTCGCGTTCGATACGCAGCCCGCGCGGGAACTCGGCCGTGATGAGCGAACGAACGCGCTCGCAGACCTCGTGGATATTGACGTCGCTCACCACGTGCGGTTTGCGGTGCGGCGCGAGCAGCCGGTCGACCAGGCTTTGCAACCGGTCGGCTTCCTTGATGATGACCTGGGTGTACTCTGACAGCGAGCGCGACTCGATCTCCATCTCGAGCAGTTGCGCCGCGCCGCGAATGCCGCCGAGCGGGTTCTTGATCTCGTGCGCGAGATTGCGGATCAGTTCCTTGGTCGCCTGCGCCTGGTCGAGCGCACGCTCCTCGCGGTCTTGCCGTGTCTGCTGCTCGATCTCGACCAGTTCGACCAGCAAGTGCGCGACGTCGTCCATCTGGTTCACGATCACGTGCACCGGCTGCGCATCGGGCGGCGTCGACCCGGGCCGGTGCAACTGGGCCTCGAAGCGGCTGCTCGCATATTCGTTGCGCGCCACCGCGCTGACCGTGTCGCGCATCATCTGGTCGTCGACGAAGCAGGCGTACAGCGAGCCGCG
>JBDSEG010000338.1:0-4995 GCA_039920165.1 Burkholderiaceae bacterium | reverse complement strand
CGCCGTTCGGCCCGGCGCTCCAGGCCACGCCCCACATCATCAGCTTGCCCGTGTGCGACGCCTTCAGGTTCTCGGGCCACTTGGCGATGCGGAAGACCATGCGCAGCCCGACCGCCTCCATATTCTTCTTCCACTGCGTGATGAGCTGGCGCGAGAGATCGTCAGGCTGGCTCGCGTATTCGATCGTGAGCGGGCGGCCGTCGGGCAGCTCGCGGTAACCGTCGCCATCGCGGTCGAGGTAGCCGTTGACGTCGAGCAGCGCCTGCGCGCGGGCCCGGCTGAAGTCGCTCATGGCGCTCTTGAAGGCCGGGTCGTAGCCCGTGACCCCCGGTCCCACGATCGACTGCGCCGGGATCGCCTGGCCGCGCCGCACGGCACGGATCTCCTCGTCGAGGTTCACGGCCAGCGAGATCGCGCGGCGCAGCGCCACCTTCTCGGGCGTATAGCCGCCGATCACCGGGTTCTCCATCGCGAAATACGACATCGAGACGTCGTTGCGCAGGTAGCGCACCTCATACACGCCGCGCTTGGCGAGATTGGGCGCGACCTTGTTGTTCGGGATCGCGGTGTAGGTGAAGTCCTCCGGCACCTGCTCGATCAGATCCATCTCGGCGTTCACGAATGACAGCCAGCGCGGTTGGTTCTCCTCGATCACGCTCACCTCGACCCGATCGATCATCGGCAGCTTGCGGCCCTTCAGTCGGGCGACCGCGGCCTGCGCCAGCGGGTCGTCGGCCGGCGCCTCCTCGTCGTAGAACTCGTCGCGGTAGTTGGGGTTCTTCTCGAAGCTGATCTTCGAACTGCGCCGCCACTCGGCCAGGCGGAATGGTCCCGTGCCCACCGGGTGCTCCATGATCCGGTCGCCGTAGAACTCGACCACCTCGCGCGCCACCGCGCCGGTGACCGACGACGAGGTCAGCTCGCCGGCGAACCGCGGGTTCATCTGCCCGAGCTTGAACTGGATCGTGTAGCGGTCGAGCGCGCGCAGGCCCTCGACCTCGGCGTCATAGTCGAAAGGCGCGCCCTTCAGGGCGGCCTGGCGCAGCGTGTCCAGACCGAGCATCTTGATATTCTCGAAGTCGGAGGTGCGCGGGCTCTTCCAGCGCGGGTCGAAGTGGCGCTTGATCGAATAGACGTAGTCCTGCGCGACCAGTTCGCGCCGCAATCCTTTGAAGGCCGGGTCGTCGCTGAAATAGAGGCCGGGCCGGACCCGCACGGTGAAGGTCTTGAAATCGGCCGAGGCCTCGGGCATGCCGGCCGCGGTTCGCGGGCGGATGCGCACCGGCCGGGCCAGGAATTCGTACTCGTAGAGCGAGTCGAACATGCTCGCCGCGAGGTTGCTCGAATACAGGTCGGAGATCTGCGCCGGGTCGAAACCGGTCTCCGCAATGCGCATCGCATAGCGCAGCACCTTGCGGACGGGAGCGAACGGCGGCGTGGCCGGCTGCGCGGCGGCTCGGACCCCGGCGAGCGAGGTCCCGGCCAGTCCGAGGGCGGCCTGGATGAGGCGCCGTCTGCGGGTCATTTTTCTGAACTCCTTGGTGCGGGCGTCGGCACGGCTTCGTGGGCCGGCCGCGCGAAGGCGCAAGTCTAGTGGCTGGCCTCTTCACGCCCCCGCCAGCGCTCGATTGACGATGTCTCGAGCGCGGCCTAGATTCGCGCCATCCCCGCGCTCCCATCGCCCCGTGTCCTCGATCTTCATCAGCTACCGCCGCGACGACAGTGCGCCTTATGCGGGTCGACTGTACGACCGGCTGTCGGCGCATTTCGGCGCCGGCGAGGTCTTCATGGATATCGACCAGATCGAACCCGGCGAGGATTTCGTCGAAGTCATCGAACGCAAGGTCGGCGGCTGCGAGACGGCGGTCGTCCTGATCGGTCCGCGCTGGCTCGGCATCGCCGATGAGCAGGGCGCGCGACGCCTCGACGACGCCGCCGATTTCGTCCGCCTCGAGGTGGCCGCGGCCCTGCAACGCGGGGTGCGCGTCGTGCCGGTGCTGGTCGGCGGCGCGAACATGCCGCGCGCCGAGCAACTGCCCGCGCCGCTCGCCGTACTCGCTCGGCGCAATGCGGTCGAGCTGAGCGACAGCCGTTTCCATCGCGATGTCGACCGGCTGATCGCGGCGCTGGCGAAGCCCGCGCCCGCTCGCGCCGACGGCTTCGCGAAGGCCGATGCCTCGGCTGTGCAGCGCGTCGGCGAGCGAGCGGCGGATGCACCGGTTCCCTCGCGACGAACTGCGCCGCTCGCAACGCCGTTGCAAGCCTTCGTCATCGCGGCCGCGCTCAGCGGCGCCGCCGTGGCGGCGTGGCAGTTTATCGGGCGCGCACCGGAGCCCGCGGCGCGTGCCGACAAGGCCGTGGTCGCCGCGCCGCCGGCTGCGGTTGAACCGACCGTCGCTGCCTCGGCAAGCATCGAGAACCTCCTGCATCCGCAGCGCGCGGTGGGCGATACCTTGCAGGCAAAGGTGCGCGAGGCGTCACGTCGCGCCGCGCATGCGGGCAGCGCCGATGCGCAGTTCGCCTTCGCGGTCGAGAACGAATGCTCCGACCCGAAGGATGCCCAGGAAGCGCAACGCTGGTACCGGCTTGCCGCCGCTCAGGGACACGCAGGCGCCAAGGCGGCGCTCGCCGCGCTCGATGCGCCGCCGGCCGACGAAGCTGGCAGCCGCGTCAATCGGTCGCTGCGACGCGACCTGGCCTGCCTTGCCGAGATGCAGAAGCAAAGCAGCGAAGCGCTCGATCGCATGAACGAACAGGCACGCGGTGCGATCCGGTCGATCAAGGCGGACTGATCGCCGCGACGAGCTCGCGCTCCACGGGCAAGGCCGCCACTCAGTGTCGATTGGCAGCGGCCGCGCAACGATCCGATCCGGCTTCGCCGGCTCTCACCCCCGCCCTCTCCCAGAGGGAGAGGGAGCAGTGGCAAGGGCAAACCTGCGGCAGACCCGCTGTGGCGGTGCCCTAGACTCGCGCCTGCGGTAAATCCGGCGTCACGAGCGCCGCATCGCCTCTGTCGGCCCGAACCGGGCCCCACACTTTCCGCGAGAGACCCCGACGCGCATGGCCGCCTATCTCATCCGACGCCTGTGGCAAATGGTGCCGACCCTGTTCGGGGTCGTGCTGCTCGTCTTCCTGCTGTTCAAGGCCTTCGGCGGCGACCCGGCGGAAATCCTCGGCGGGCTCAACGCGACCCAGGCGCAGGTCGATGCAATCCGCCAGCAGCTCGGTCTGAACGAGTCGCTCTGGACCCAGTTCTGGATCTTCCTCAAGCAGATCGTCACCTTCGACTGGGGCAAGAGCTGGGCCACCAACGAGGCCGTCAGCAACCTCTTCAAGACGCGCCTGCCGGCGACGCTGACGGTGATGCTGCCGATCCTCGTGCTCGATACGCTGCTCGCGATCCCGTTCGCAATGGGCGTGGCCTATGTGCGAGGTTCGCTCACCGACCGCTCGATCATGGTGCTGACCACGGTCGCACTGTCGATCTCGTTCCTGGTCTACGTGATCGTCGGCCAGTATGTCTTCGCGTTCCAGCTCGGCCTGTTCCCGGTGCAGGGCTGGAGCGACAGCACCTGGACCAACCTCACGCGCTATGCGCCGCTGCCGGTGCTGCTCGCGGTGGCGGTATCGCTCGCGCCGACCACGCGCCTCTATCGCACCTTCTTCCTCGACGAGATCGGTCACGACTATGTCCGCACGGCGCGCGCCAAGGGGCTGACCGAGCCGGTCATCCTGATGAAGCACGTGCTGCGCAACGCGATGATTCCGATCCTCACCAACGTCGCGGTCTCGCTGCCCGGCATCTTCGTCGGCTCGTTCCTGATCGAGGTCTTCTTCTCGATCCCCGGCCTCGGGCGCGAGATCCTGCTCGCCGTCAACCGCAGCGACTATCCGGTCATCCAGGCCTTCGCGATCTATATCGCGGTCATCACGATGGTCGTCAACCTGGCGACCGACGTGCTCTACAAGCTGGTCGATCCACGGGTGGTGCTGAAATGAGCGCGGTACTCGATACGCCCGTCGCGGGGGCCTTCCAAGCGCTGCGCTCGCGCGGCGTGTGGGCCGCCGCGGCGACTCGATTTCGCAGCGATCGGGTCGGCGTCGTCTCGCTGGTAATCGTCGCGATCTTTTTGTTGCTGGTCCTGGCATCGGCGCTCGGCCTGGTGGCGAAGGACTGGCAGGTCGAGCGCGGCGTTCCCGATGCGCCGCCCACCTTTCTCGGCGCGTCGACGCAGACGCAGAACACCGCGGTCGCCGGACCGAGCGGGCCGAATGTCGATATCTCGGCGATCGACCCGCTCGCACCGCGCTACAAGGAGTGGGCCGAGGCGGCGAAGAAATACCAGACCACCGAGACCGTCAAGGCGACCACCCTGCCCTTCGGCGGCGACCGGCTCGGCCGCGACGTGCTGGCCAAGGCGACCAAGGGCGCGCAGGTCTCGATCCTGGTCGGCCTGTCGGCCGCGCTGCTGGCGACGCTGATCGGCACCGTGCTCGGCGCCCTCGGCGGCTTCTTCGGCGGCAAGGTCGGCGACCTGCTCGAGTGGGTCTACAACGTCTTCACCGCGATCCCCGGCATCCTGCTCATCTTCGCTTTCGCGGCGGTATTCGGACGCGGCATCGGCTCGGTGGTGCTGATCCTCGGCCTCGCGGGCTGGACCGGCATCTACCGGCTGGTGCGGGCCGAATTCATCAAGCACGCCAACCGCGACTACGTGCGCTCGGCCGAGGCCATCGGCGCGAGCAATGCCTCGCGCATGTTCCGCCACATCCTGCCCAACGTGAGCCACGTCGTGCTGGTGCAGTTGTCGATCCACGTCGTGGGGTTCATCAAGTCGGAAGTGATCCTGTCGTATCTCGGCCTCGGCGTCGGGGTCGACCAGGTGTCGTGGGGCACCATGCTGTCCGAGGCGCAGAGCGAGCTCATCCTCGGCCACTGGTGGCAGCTCGCCGCGGCGACGATCTTCATGGCGGTCTTCGTCACCGCGTTCTCGC
>JBDSEG010000337.1:0-4789 GCA_039920165.1 Burkholderiaceae bacterium | reverse complement strand
TGCTGGCGTCGGTCGCGCTGCGCCTGGGGTCGCTCGAGGCGGCGGTGCAGGCGGCGCCGGTGACGCAGTTCCTGATCGGCTTCGCGACCTTGCCGGTGCTCGGCTTCGCCGGCCTGTACCGCACGGTGGTGCGCTATATCGACTTGCGCGTGGTGGCGGCGGCGAGCCTGGCGTTGGCGGCCGCGGTGTTCGCTACCTTCGCTCTGACGATCGCCTTCAACGTGCTGGCGCTGCCGCGCTCGGCGTTGCTGGTCTACGGCTTTGTTGCCTTTGCGTATGTGATCACCTCTCGCTTCGTCGCGCGCGCGGTGCTGCGCCAGGGTCTGCGCCATGCGCGCCGACCGCGCGTTCGCACCGCGATCTACGGCGCCGGCGCGGCCGGGGCGCAGCTCGCGCAGACCATGCAGTTCAGCGTCGAATACAAGGCCGTGTGCTTTCTCGACGACGCCCCGGCGCTGCAAGGCAAGACGGTGGCGGCGCTCAAGGTCTATCCGCCCGATGCGCTGGCGGACGCGGTCTACCGGCACGATGTCGAGCAGATCGTGGTCGCGATCCCGTCGGCCGGCGTCGCGCAAAAGCGCGAGCTGATTGCGCGGGTCGAGACGGCCGGGCTGCCGGTCAAGATCCTGCCGAGCCTCGCGCAACTGGTCGACGGCGCGGCGAGCCTGGCCGATATCCGCGATCTCGATGTCGCCGACCTGCTCGGGCGCGATCCGGTGCCGCCGCAGGCGCAACTTTTCGCGCGCAATATCGTCGGCAAAGTGGTGCTCGTCACGGGTGCCGGCGGATCGATCGGCAGCGAGCTGTGCCGGCAGATCGTCTCGCAGCGTCCGCGCCGCCTGGTGCTGCTCGATCACGCCGAATTCAGCCTGTATGCGCTCGAGCACGAGCTGCGCACCCGGATGCACGGCGTCGAGCTGCATGCGCATCTGGGCTCGGTCGTCGACGAGGCGCTGCTGGCGCGGCTGCTGCGCGAGCACGCCGTGCAGACCGTCTACCACGCCGCCGCCTACAAGCATGTGCCGATGCTGGAAGACAACGTCCAGCAGGGCATTCGCAACAATGTCTTCGGTACGCTCGCGGTCGCGCGCGCAGCGGTCGCCGCGGCGGTCGAGACCTGCGTGCTCGTCTCGACCGACAAGGCGGTGCGTCCGACCAATGTGATGGGGGCGACCAAGCGCGCCGCCGAGCTGATCTTTCAGGCAGCGGCGCAACGCGGCGGGCCGACGCGCTTGTCGATGGTGCGCTTCGGTAATGTGCTCGGTTCGTCGGGGTCGGTGGTGCCGTTGTTCAAGCAGCAGATCCACGCCGGCGGCCCGATCACCATCACTCACCCCGACATCATTCGCTATTTCATGCTGATCCCCGAGGCCGCTCAGCTCGTGATCCAGGCCGGCGCGATGGCGCGCGGCGGCGAGGTCTTCGTACTTGATATGGGCGAGCCGGTGCGCATCGTCGAACTCGCGCGCTCGATGATCCGCCTGGCCGGCCTGACCGAGAAGACCACCGACCTGCCGGACGGCGATATCGAGATCCGCTATGTCGGGCTGCGCCCCGGCGAGAAGCTGTTCGAGGAACTTCTGATCGGCAACGACGCGGTGCCGAGCGGGCACCCGCGCATCCTCAGCGCGCACGAGCGCCACATCGATCCGGCGCTGCTCGACAAGATGCTCGAGTCGCTGCGCGGCGCCTGCGATGCCAACGAGCACGAGGCGATGCTGCGGCGCCTGCGCAATCTGGTGCCCGAATTCCGCCCGCCCGACGAAGTGAACCTCAAGGCCGCGCCTGCGCTCAGCGCACGCTAGCCTGAGCCTGCTGCGGCTGCGCCTGCAACTCGCTCTGGCTCGGTACGGTCAGCACGTCCAGCCCGGTGCGACGCGCGAGGCGGATCGCTTCTTCGCGCTGCGCCGCGCTGGCGCCGGGCATCGCGACGATGACGTGTGTCGCCCCGAACACCACGTGCGGCTGGCGCAGCAGCGCGAGCGGGCCCAGCACGGTCACGCCGCCGATTCGCGCGCCATGCTTGGCCGGGTCGTCGTCGAGCAGCGCCAGCACCGCCCAACCGTCGCGCAGGTGGATGCCCGCGACCAGGCGCCGCGCCGCCTCGCCCGCGCCCAGCACGATGGCGCGCCGCGGCTCGCCGGCCAGGCCATTGGCGCGGCTGCGGGCGTGTTCCCACAGCGTGCGGTACAGCATGCGAATCAGGCTCAGCGCGCCGATGCAGAACAGAGGGTGCAGCAACAGCACCGCGCGCGCCACGCCGGTCAGGCGGGCCGACAGCACCGCGACCGCGGCGACCGCACCGGCCAGCAGGCAGGCGGTCGTGATGCGCTTCAGATCGTCGAAGCCGAAATGGCGCCACAGTCCGCGCCCCGCGCCGGTGAGCGCGAGCATCACGAGGTAGGTTGCGACGACACCGAGCGACACCGCGTCGTCGTAGCTCGGCCGCCCCGGCTGCCAGCGCTCGAAGCCGAGCCGGAAGAGGTAGGTGATGTGCCAGCACGCGAGCACCGTCAGGCCATCGACCACCGTCGCCATCAGTCGCCGGCGCGGGTGCAGCTCGGACATGACGCGGTCCAGGCGGCGCCAGAGCTTGTCGTCGGTCATGGCGACGAAACCGCGCGGCAGCGAGGACGAGGCGGAGAAGACGGTGCGCAGCGTGAGGCCGAGCACGCGCAGGTCGTCGGCGACCGAACCGTGGTCCACATAGTCGAGCGCATAGCGCAATTTGCTGGGCAGGATGACATCGAGATATTCGCGTTCGGGATCGGCCGCGCGCGCGAGCAGCGAATTTTCGTCACGGTAGCGCAGCGAGGCGAAATCGGTGATGCCGGGGCGCACGCTCAGCACGCGTTCGCGGTCGGCGGGCGGATAGTGCTCGACAAAGCGCGGCACCTCGGGACGCGGGCCGACCAGGCTCATCGTCCCGCGCAGCACGTCGATCAGCTGCGGCAATTCGTCGAGCTTGGTTCGGCGCAGCACCGCACCGACCCGCGTGATGCGCGCATCGCCTTCGACCGTCAGCTCGGGGCCGGTGTCGGCTCCATCGGCATGCGCCATGGTGCGGAATTTGAAGATGCGAAACGGTTCGCCGTGGCGCCCGACGCGGGTCTGGCGAAAGAAGACCGGGCCGCGCGATTCAAGCTTGATGAGCAGCGCGACGAACGCGATCAACGGCGCAAGCAGCAGCAGCGCCAGAGCGGCGATGGCGAGATCGATCGCGCGCTTGAGCCAGGCCGAGCTCACGCGGCGCTCACGCGAATCACGAAAGCGCGCCGACCAACGCTTCCAGCACGCGGGCGACGTGGCTGTCGTCCATGCGCGGATAGATCGGCAGGCTGATCAGGCGCTCGTAGGCGCGTTGGCTGTGCGGGAATCGCTCGGCCGTCAGACCGTAGCGGTCGCGCCAGTAGGGCTGCAGGTGCAGCGGGATGTAGTGCACGCTGCAGCCGATGCGCGCGGCGAACAGGTGCTCGATCACCGCGTCGCGCGAGCAGGCCGCGGCGTCCGTCAGGCGCACCGGATACAGGTGCCAGGCATGCAGGTCGCTTCCGGCCGCGTGCGGCGGCAGCAGCAGCGGCAGCTCGGCGAGCGCGGCGTCGTAGGCCGCGGCGATCTGCGCGCGCCGGGCCTGGAACGAATGCGCGCGCTTTAACTGCTGCACGCCGAGCGCGGCGGCGATATCGGTCAGGTTGTATTTGAAGCCGGGCGCCACGATCTCGTAATACCAGCTCGGCACGGTGGCGCTGAAGCGGTCGAAGGCGTCGCGGCTGATGCCGTGCAGGCGCATCGTCTTCACGCGCTGCGCGCACTGCGGATCGCGCGTCACGACCATCCCGCCTTCGCCGGTCGTGATGGTCTTGTTGGCGTAGAAGCTGAACACGGTCGCGTCCGAATCGAGCGTGCCGATCATCCGCCCGCCACAGGTCGCGGGCAGCGCATGCGCGGCGTCCTCCACCACCCGCAGCCCGTGGCGCCGGGCGATGTCGAGGATCGCGGGCATGTCGGCGCTGCGCCCGCCGTAGTGGACCGGGACGATGGCGCGCGTGGCCGGCGTGATGGCGGCCTCGATCGCGGTCGGAGCGATGCACAGCGTCGCCGGGTCGATATCGACCAGCACCACGTCGGCGCCGAGGTAGCGCACGACCTCGGCGGTCGCGGTGAAGGTATGCGTCGTCGTGATGACCTCGTCGCCCGGGCCGATGCCCAGCGCCTCCAGTGCCAGGTGCAATCCCGCGGTGGCCGAGTTGACCGCCAGGCACTGCAGCTCGGGGTCGCCGAGGAAGGTGCGGAAATCGTCCTCGAAGCGCTTGGCCTTCGGGCCGGTCGTGATCCAGCCCGAGCGCAGCGTATCGACCACTTCGGCGATCTCGGTCTCGCCGATATCTGGCAGGGCGAAGGGGATGAAGGGCAGGTCGGTCGGCATAGGCTTGCTCAGACCAGGGTGACGAGGTTGCGCCTGGACGCCGACGGAACGGCTTCGACCGAGATGCCGCGATCGAAGGTGACGAGGCGCGCGCCATGGGCGGCGGCGAGCGCGAGCAGATAGGTATCGGTCACCTGGCGCGAACTCAGCACCCGGTCCCAGCGCAGCACGCCTGCGTCGAGCAGGCTCACCGAGTCGGGCAGGAAGGCGTGGCTCGCGCTCGCGGTCGCCGCACCCAGCCGATCGGCCACCACGGCGGTCGGCTGGGCGTTCGGATAGCTGGCGAGCGACAGGATGCGCAGGCAGCCGTTCTGCGTGACGGGGCAGGACGCCCAGCCCGCCTTGACGTTGGTCGCCAGCCAG
>JBDSEG010000336.1:0-19807 GCA_039920165.1 Burkholderiaceae bacterium | reverse complement strand
GTCAGCCCGAGCGCGGGCAATACATCGTCGCGCAGGGTCAGGCCAGGGTGCGGAGGGTTGAACATGCGTGCCATCGTCTGCTCCAGTCGTTCAGTGATAGTCCTGATCGTCCACCAGCACTGCATCCGTGCCGTCGAACGCGAAAGTCATGCGCCAGTTGCCACTGACCCCTTCAGAGCGCGACCCTTCAACGGGTGCAGCCCCCAGCCCGGCAAGTTCATGCCGTTTGCATCGGTGGATTCGTTCAGGCGTCGCGCCGCGCCAGGTCGGCGAGCATCGCTTCGAGATCGACTTTGCCGGACGCCCCCGGTGCGAAGGCGACTTCGGCGCCCGCGTTGTTCGAGCGCGGCTTGTTGAAGGGGTGAAGGCTCGGCTTAGTTCCAACTGACCTGAGTCAGGTGTTTGTGGTTGAGGCAAACGCAATGGGCCTGGCAATGATCCGCAAGTCGTCGCCGACGTTCGCCACGCTGACGAATCGCAACGCCAGTCCCTCGTCGAGCCGCTCCAGCGGCCCGAACGCCGCCAGCTCTCGCCCCAGGCCGAGCAGCTTCGGCGCGATATAGATCAGAAATTCGTCGACCAGCCCCTCGCGAACGAAGGAGCCGTTGAGCTTGTGCCCGGCTTCGACATGGAGTTCGTTGACTCCGCGCCGCGAGAGGTCCGCCAGCATCGCTGCGAGGTCGACCTTGCCTGACGCGCCCGGCGCGAACGCGATCTGGGCGCCGCACGTTTCGAGCGCCCCCTGTTGCGATGGCGACGGCTCGGCGGCATAGATCAGCACCGGTCCCGGCAGCGCGAGCATGCGCGCCGCCGCCGGCGTCTGCAGTCTCGAATCGACGATCACGCGCAGCGGCTGAACCTCGGTGGGCACCAGCCGCACATCCAGCCGCGAGTCGTCTTCGAGCACGGTCCCGACGCCGGTCAGGATGGCGCCCGCGCGCTTGCGCCACGCATGGCCGTCGATGCGCGCGGCCTCGCCGGTGATCCACTGGCTCTGCCCGTTCATCAAGGCCGTCTTGCCGTCGAGCGAGATCGCGGCTTTCAGCCGCACCCAGGGCCGGCCGCGCTCCATGCGCGAGAAAAAACCGATATTGAGTTCGCGCGATTCGGCCGCGAGCGGGCCTTCCTCGACCATGATCCTGGCAGCGCCCAGGCGCGCCATGCCCTGGCCGGCGACCAGCGGGTTCGGGTCGCGCAGCGCCATCACGACGCGTGCGATGCCGGCCTCGATCAGCGCGTCGCAACAGGGCGGCGTGCGGCCGTGGTGCGAGCACGGCTCGAGCGTGACATGCGCCGTCGCGCCTGCGGTGCGCTCGCCGCTCGCGCGGGCGTCGCGCAAGGCCATGGCTTCGGCGTGCGCCTCCCCGGCGCGCTGGGTGTGGCCGCGCCCGATCACGCGGCCGTCGGGCGCGGTGATCACACAGCCGACGCGCGGATTGGGGTCGCTCAATCCGATCGCGCCATGCGCCAGCGCGAGCGCCTCGTGCATCGGGCTCGCGTGCGTGATCGGGGCGTCGTTCATCGCGCCATTGTCGGAGCGCCGGTCAAGGCTGGTGCACGACGGTGCCGGTAGGGGCGAATGCGGTCGCGCCGGGGGCGAAGCTGGATGCGACGCCAGCCGGACACGCCTGATCGCCTTTGACGACCAGAAAATTCTGGTTCGCGAGCGCCGAGCCGACATTGCTGTAGTCGCCCGGATGCTCGATATTGGCATCGACCGCACCGCTGCCGTCCAGGTCGGCGCTGAAGCGGCACACGCGCCAGTCGGTGGCCGCCGCGCCGATCGTCCAGCCGCTCGCAACGATCGTCGCGCGACCCGACCAGCGGCCGCTCGCGAGAGGGTAAACGACGCAGTGATAAGCGACGAAGCGCGCGCCGGTTTCCTGCCAGCTCGCGAAGCCGAGCGAGGCGGCAGTGGCGTCGATCGACACGTCGAGCAGCCGGCGCCGTCCGCCGACATCGACCCCCACCGTCTTCTGCGCCTCGCTCGTGCATTGCGGTGCGCTCGCATAGCTGCCGCCGCTGGTGGCGAGTGCGATCGCGAGCGGCAGCGGTGCCTCGTTGGCATTTGCCGCATCGGGCGGCGCGGCGGCACTGAAGCGCACGCTGCCACTGAGCAGCAGCGCGCTCACCGTCGTGCAGCCGACCAGGTCGGCAGTGCTCAGCGTCGCATTGCTGCTGCTGCCAGGCGCGCTGGTGCAGCGGCTCGTCAGCACGCCGCTGCGGTTGTCGAAGACCAGCACGACGGTGCCGCTCGCGACCGGCTTGAAGGCGCTGCTGCCGTTGCCCAGATCCGTGGCCAAGATAGGAATCTCCGCGGCCCGCGCCAGCGCTCCGCGCAGCCGCAGGTTGCTCGGCGCGACGCCGAGCGCGCCTGAATAGGCCGGATCGACGCCGGCGATCAGGCTGTCCAGAACAATCTGCTGCGGGCTGCCGCTGCGGTCGTCCCAGGTCACGCGCAGGTTCGCGCTCTTCGCGTTGGGAACGGCGTCGTCGAGTACCGCGCGCGTCAGCGTGTAGCGCGTATTGGCGCCGGGCTGTGCGGCCGCATCGTCGAGCGTCGCGACGCCCGACACGATGTCGGCATAGGCGCGTGCGCCGCTGCCGGGCGCAATGGCCGAGAACGCGCGCAGGTTCTCCAGTTCCTGCTGCGCGAGGCGGACCGCCTCCGAGCGCTGGCGTGCGACATCGGCACTCGCGCGCAAGTGTGTTTGCAGGCGGACGACGGTCAGCATGCCGAGCGACAGCACCAGAAAGGCGACCAGCGCTTCGAGCAGGCTGGTGCCGCGCATGCGCCGCGCGCTGGTACGGCGCGAAGCAGAAGCAGAGCGAGGATTCATTCGGACCCCCTTCAGTAGTCGCGCCAACTGCCATTGATGCGAACGAGCGCGCCGGTTGTGCTCTTCAGCGTCGCCAGCAGCGTCGCGTCGTAAACCAGATCGGCGGCAGCGTCGCCCGTGTAGCCGCCTTCCACCACCACCGCACCGCGCACCAGCGCGCCCGGCGCTGGCGCATCGGTCCAGGTCAGGGATGCGGCGTAAAGCATGCCGTGCACGCGAACCGTGCCGCTGAGATGCAGCGGGCCGTCGACGACGATGACGACCGGTCGTTCGGGCGTGCCGAGCGTGATCGGGCCGACGATGCGCATCGGAGTACCGACCGTGGAAGAAACCCAGAGCATTTGGTTGACGACGCCGGCATCGATGGCCGAGACGACCGCGCCCGTGCAATCGCCGGGGCACGCGACGCGCCGCACGACCGGCTGGTTTTTCCAGGCCAGCTTGTCGATTCCGAACAGGCTCGTGAACAGCCGTTCGGGCACGAGCGCGGCGAGTTCCGCGTCGCCCTCGACGACCGAGGTTGCGACGCTGGCCCCGGCTGGCACCGTGATGCGGGCAAGCGTTGCCGATACGCTCGTGCCGGCATGGACCGCGACGCCGGTGGCCGGGTCGGCGTTGTGCAGGCCGAGCGCGGCATTGCCCGCGTCGACCGAGCCGCGCGCGGTGAGCGCGGCTACCGGCAGTGCCGCGACGGCCGGCAGGAGCCCGAACGAGACCTCGACCTTGGCCGTCGCATCGGGCCGGGTGCGTGCGTCCGCAGCCGTTGCGGCGCATGCGCCCGCCAGGCTGCTGCAACCGGTCGAGACAACGCGCAGCACGCCGGGTTTGTCGCCGCCGAGAAATTCGAGGATGAAGGCGGGCGCGTTGTCCGCATTCGATGCTGCGAGCACCGGCGGGCCGTCGGACGGGCAGGCGCACGACCAGCCCGCGCCGGCGCGCACGCACGCCGCCTGCAAGGCCGCCCCGCCGACGCTGCGTCCCGACAAACGCGAAGTCGCGCGGTCGTTGCCGATGAAGCGGTCGCGAAACGACGTGGCCGATGTCGCCGCGGCAAGGCAGTCCGGCCCGATGCGCTGGTTGCTGTTGAGCAGCGCCGTCGCCCACTCGAGCCCGGCCTCGGCCGCCTCGAAAGCCTGGGTCGCGCGGTATTGGTTGGCCGAGCTGCGCTGCTCGAATACCAGGTTGCGGTTCAGGTAGACGCTTGCCAGCACCATGGTGAAGAAGAGCAGCACCGTGATGACGAGTGCCGCGACACCGCGCTGGGCACGGGGCCGATGGGAGAAAGCGATCGGGCGCATGGCTAGACCGCGCAGGCGCCGACCACCGGGTCGTTGCGAAGGCGAACGCTGGTTTGGATGTGGCGCTGCACAGTGGCATCGACGACAGCTCGCGCGCTGAGCTGGACGCCGAAGCTGCGCACCCACTGTTGCGGCGGACAGGTGCTGCTGCCGGCCGGGCAAGGCTTGGCACAGCTGCCGGCAAGGCTGATGGCCTGCACGCTCGGCGTGATGTCGAACCGTGTCACCGTCACGACGTTCGCATCGGTCATCGCCTGCCAGCCGCCCCCGCCCAGGCGCATTTCGAGCACGCCCGACCGCAGCCGGAAGCCGAACTGTTCGTTGCTGTCGACGTTGTGGTTTTCGACCGCGTCGCGCGAGAACTGGAAGCTCACGGCGTCCGAAGCGGCCGCGCTCGGCGCGAGCGCCGTATACGGATTGACGATCAGTGATGTCGCACCCGGCGTCCACACGCCCGCGCTCGATCCGCCCCAGGCGCCGGCGCGGCGCAGGTTGCGCGCGACCATGTCGGACGCGGTCCGCAGATCCTGCATCAGGCGTGCTTCGAGCAGCAGGCTGCGGTTCTCGCGCAAGGTGCCGGTGAGCAGCAGCACGCCGCCTGCGGTGATGAGCAGGCCCACCGCCATGCCCACCAGCAGCTCGACCATCGACAGTCCCGCCATGGCGCGCCGCATCACAGGCTCCAGCAACTGCGGTTCAGCGACGCGCCATTGGCCATGGCGGCATCGCTGCCTGAGCGGTACAACGCATTCGCCCCTTCGACCGCGATGCCGATCTGCCGGCAGTCGGTATCTCGGGCCTGCGGGCCGGTCGCGCTGGCGGTGATCTCGTAGCCGTGCGAAGCGACCGCCGCCACGGCGACGGTGTAATGCCCGCTCGGGCTCGTCGCGGCAAAGCCGAGCTGCGTCAGCGTCGCATACGTCGCATGGTTGGCGCGCCAGCGCTCCTGCGCCATCTGCACCTGGTGGATCGCGAGCATCGCATCGGCGCGCCGCGCCTTGTTCACCTGCGCCTGGAACGATGGGTAGGCGATGCTCGAGAGGATCGCCGAGATCGCGGTGGCCACCATGGTTTCGATCAAGGTGAAGCCGCGGCTGCGGCGGGACCTGCACGGAGCAGAAATTATGGGCCGGGCGGATGGCATCGCGTGTCTCCCGGTTCAGCAAGCGCGGTAGGCGCTCATGGTGCGCAGCGGCGAGCATGAGCGCACCCGGCCCATGACGTTGACGACGTGATGCACCGCGCGGCCCTTCGCACCGGTGACGCGCAGCGTGCCGGCTGGCGTCGACGTGCCGTGCACCGGGTCGAACAGGATCGATTCGACATTGCCTTCGACGCTGACCTTGCCCGAGCCCGGCAGTACGACAGTGCGGATCTCGCGGGCGCTCTCGCCGGTGCATTGCGCCGGGCCGCTGCCGTCGCAGGTGCAGGCGTCGGCCGGGCCGGTGTGCACGACGTAGCAGGTGTTGCCCGCGCCGGAATGCAGCGTCAGGCGCACCGGTTGGTTGCGCGCCACCGCTTCGCTGCGCACCCACTGGATGTCGGTCGCAAGCAGGGTCGCCACGCCATCGACCCGGCGCGTCTCGAGCAGGTCCTGCATGCCGGGAATCGCGGTCGAAGCGGTGATGGCCGTGATGACCGCGACGACGCAGGTCTCGATCAGCGTGACGCCGCGTTGTTTGCGGCTGGTGCCAGTTCCGATGCCTGAGTTGCGTTGGGTTTGCATGATGCCGTCCCCTGTGTGTGCCGTTGCGATGGACACACTTTAGGAATCGGCGGCATTCTTCGCGCCCCCTTCAAGAGGGAAACGGGCGGCCCTCTTGCGGGTGTCCTCCTTTCGGGGGAGGCGACCTGGCATCGCCGGTTATGCGAGTCAGATATCGCGGATCAGCTGACGGAATTCGTCGACGTCCTCGAAGCTTCGGTAGACCGACGCGAAGCGGACATAGGCGACCTTGTCGATCCGCTTCAACTCGCGCATCACCAGTTCGCCCAGCCGCGTCGACGGCACTTCCTTGGCGCCGCTGTTGAGCAGTTTTTCCTGGATACGCTCCAGCGCGGCGTCGATCTGCTCGATGCTGACCGGGCGCTTGCGCAGCGCCAGGCTCATCGAAGCCTGAATCTTGGAGAGGTCGAACTCCGCCCGCGTGCCGTCCTTCTTGACGACCGCGGGCAAGGCGATCTCGGCGCGTTCGTAGGTCGTGAAGCGCTTCTCGCAGTCCTGGCAGCGGCGGCGCCGACGCACGACGTCGCCCTCGTCGCTTTCACGCGTCTCGACGACCTGGGTATCGGCGTGGCTGCAGAAGGGGCAGCGCATCTCAGTGGCGCCCGGCCGCCCGAAGCCACTGAGGCGCCCCCTCGGGGGGCCGCGAACGAAGTGAGCGTTGGGGTTGCTTCACTTGTAGACGGGGAACGCTCGGGTCAGCGCGCCGACCTTCTCACGTACTGCGGCCAGGTTGGCCGCATCGTCGGGGCGGTCCAGCACGTCGGCGATCAGGTGCGCGGTCTGGCGCGCCTGGTCCTCGCGAAACCCGCGCGTCGTCATGGCCGGAGTTCCCAGGCGGATGCCGCTCGTGACCATCGGCTTTTGCGGATCGTTCGGGATGCCGTTCTTGTTGCACGTCATGTGGGCCTGGCCGAGCAGGTCTTCCGCGGCCTTGCCGGTCAGTCCCTTGGGCCGCAGGTCAACCAGCATCAGATGCGATTCGGTTCGTCCGCTGACGATGCGCAGTCCGCGCTCGGCGAGGGTCTGCGCGAGCACGATGGCATTCGCCGCGACCTGCTGCTGGTAGACCTTGAACGCGGGCTGCAATGCCTCCTGGAACGCCACCGCCTTGGCCGCGATGACGTGCATGAGCGGCCCGCCCTGGATGCCGGGAAAGATGGCGCTGTTGATCTTCTTGGCGATCGCTTCGTCGTTCATCAGAACCACGCCGCCGCGCGGTCCGCGCAGGCTCTTGTGGGTGGTCGAGGTGACGACATCGGCGTGCGGCACCGGGTTGGGATAGACGCCGGCGGCGATCAGCCCGGCGTAGTGCGCCATATCGACCATGAAGATCGCGTCGACCGCTTTGGCGACCTGGGCGAAGCGCGCGAAATCGATCCGCAGGCTGTACGCCGACGAGCCGGCAATGATGAGTTTGGGCCGGTGCTCGTGGGCCAGGCGCTCCATCGCGTCGTAGTCGATCTCCTCGCGCTCGGTCAGTCCATAGCTCACGACCTTGAACCACTTGCCGCTCATGTTGAGCGCCATGCCGTGGGTCAGGTGCCCGCCTTCGGCCAGGCTCATTCCCATGATGGTGTCGCCCGGCTGCAGCAGGCCGAAGAAGACCGACTGGTTCGCCTGCGAACCCGAGTTGGGCTGGACGTTCGCGTAGGCCGCGCCGAACAGCGTCTTCAGTCGTTCGATCGCGAGCGTCTCGACCTGGTCGACGAATTCGCAGCCACCGTAGTAGCGCTTGCCGGGGTAGCCCTCGGCATATTTGTTTGTGAGCTGGCTGCCCTGTGCGGCCATCACGGCGGGGGAAGCGTAGTTCTCCGACGCGATCAGCTCGATGTGATCTTCCTGGCGCTGGTTTTCACTCTGGATCGCTTGCCATACCTGCGGGTCCGTGGCGGATATCGTCGATAGCTTGGTGTCGAACATGGTCGGCAGTCCTCTGCGATGGAGACCCCCGGACGCGCGGCATCGCCTAGCGTGACCGAGAGGGGCTGCCCAGGCGAACGGCTGTGACGGACGGCACCGGTGCGGATGGCCGTGCGCCGCGCTTCCCGTTGGTGAATCCAACTCCGGGCCCCACGGTGGGGCCGCATCGCCAGTCGCGCGGCTTCGCGAGTTTAGCGGCTGGCGCCGTCGCGCACGGCGCTCAGCGCATCGCGATCAGGTCGGGCGCGGAGGGCTGCGGGACGATCGCGGGCGAGGTGGTGTCGGCCGGGATATCGACCGCCTGTCGGACCCGCACCGGCGCCGGCTTGATTGCGAGTGGCGCGACCGAGATCGTCGGCGGGACTGCCTTGCCGTTCGCGACCAGGCGCAGCTGACCCTGCTCGGCGAGCACTTTGCCGGCGTAGCCGCCGTCGTCGACCAAATTGGCGGCGCCGACGTAATAGCGCAGCCCGGCTTCGAGGCTGCCGGCGCGGGCGATGCACTCCTTCAAGACCTGGGCCCCGACCCGCAGGTTGGTGACCGGGTCGAATGCCGCATGCCGGCCGCCGAAGGCGACATATTTGTCGTCGTGGATCTTGGTCATGACCTGCATCAGACCCTGCGCGCCGACCGGACTCTGCGCGAACGGGTTGAAGCTGGATTCGATCGCCATGATGGCGAGGATGAGCGTGGGGTCGAGCCCAGTGCGCGCTCCGACCTGCCACGCCTCCTGAACCAGACGGCTGATCGGCTCGGGCGCCACCTTGTAGCGGCGCGATATCCACTGCGCAATCGCGCCTTGTTGCTTGTTCAGGAACTTCGGATCGGATGCCGTGGCGCGTTCGACCGCGGTGGGTTCGCTCAGATCCTTGGCCAAGCTCTCACTTTCACCAACCGGTTCGGCACGCGCAAGCTGGCGGGCCTGCAGCCATTCCAGCGTATGTTCCTCCACCGCGTGCCGCAGGTCGGCCCAGCCCGAAGCGAACATCACCACCGCGACGAGAACCAAGCCGAGCAATGCCAGGGTGTTGTGGCTGACCTCGAGCATGCCGTTGCCGATGTCGCGCAGGGCCACCGCCACGCTGTCGACCGACCGGCGTCGCGCCGAACGCGCTGCGGAAAGCATCTTGTGCAGTCCTGTCATTGGAAATCCTCGGGGGAGACTGTTTTGCAGTCCGGTCGAACGGTCGATCCGCGAACGCGGCTGACGATCCGCGAACGCGGCTGATAATCAAAGCGACATGTGATCTAAGGGTTTACCCGAGATTGCATGAGGAAGGCAGATTCTAAAAATTTTTAATAACCCGTCAATACTAACGACTATGAGAATAATTACTTAATTGTATGAAATATCGAGATCTACGCGACTTCATGCGCGTTCTCGAAGCGGCCGAGGATCTGCGTCGCGTCGCAGCGCCAGTCTCGGTGCGGCTGGAGGTGACAGCGATCAGTGACTTCGTCCTTCAGTCGGGCGGGCCGGCCCTGCTGTTCGAAAACATGCCGGGTTACAAAGTTTCCAGTCTGACCAACCTGTTCGGCACGCCTCGACGGGTAGCACTGGCGATGGGCGCAGACGACGTGACCGAGCTGCGGGACGTCGGCCGTCTCCTGGCGAATCTCAAGGAACCGGAGCCCCCGAAGGGACTGAAGGACGCCGGAAAGCTGCTGCAGATGGCCAAGGCGCTGTGGTCGATGAAGCCCGCCGTGGCGCGACACGCGCCTTGCCAGGACGTGAAGTTCACTGGCGAAGAGGTCGATCTCGGCCGCTTGCCGGTCCCGACCTGCTGGCCCGAGGATGCCGGCCCCCTCATCACATGGGGCCTGGTCGTGACCCGCGGCCCGCAGGGCGCCCCAAACGCGCGCGCGAGGCAGAACCTGGGCATCTATCGACAGCAGGTCATCGCACCGCGCCAGGTCATCATGCGTTGGCTGGCGCACCGTGGCGGCGCCCTCGATTTTCGCGAATTTGCCCGTGCAAAACCGGGGCAGCCGTTTCCGATGGCGGTCGCGCTGGGGGCCGACCCGGCAACGATCCTCGGCGCCGTCACGCCGGTGCCCGACAGCCTTTCCGAATACCAGTTCGCCGGATTGCTGCGCGGCAGCCGCACCGAAGTCGTCGACACCTCCGTTGGCGACGCCGGTGTGATGCTGCAGGTGCCTGCCAGCGCCGAGATCGTGCTGGAAGGCCACATCCCGACCGCGGCGCCGGGATTCGTCGGTCGCAGCGAGCACGGCGTCGAAACCAAGGAGATCGGCGGTCATCTGCACGCCCTCGAAGGCCCCTTCGGCGATCACACCGGCTACTACAACGAGCAGGACTGGTTCCCGGTGTTCGAGATCGCGCGCATGACGCACCGGGCCAACCCGATCTACCACTCGACCCACACCGGCAAGCCGCCCGACGAACCGTCGGTCCTGGGCGTGGCGCTGAACGAAGTCTTCGTGCCGATCCTGCAAAAGCAGTTTCCGGAGATCGCCGATTTCTATCTGCCGCCGGAAGGCTGCAGCTATCGGCTGGCCATCATCAGCATCCGCAAGGCCTATCCCGGCCATGCCAAGCGCGTGATGTTCGGGCTGTGGAGCTTTCTGCGCCAGTTTATGTATACCAAGTTCATCGTGGTCACCGACGACGACGTGAACATTCGCCACTGGCCCGATGTGGTGTGGGCGATCACGACGCGGATGGACCCGGTGCGCGATACGACCCTGGTCGAAAATACGCCCATCGACTATCTCGACTTCGCCTCGCCGGTGAGCGGACTCGGCGGCAAGATCGGCCTCGATGCCACCCACAAATGGACCGGCGAGACGCAGCGCGAATGGGGCCGGGTGATCCGTCCGGATCCTGCGGTCGCGCAGCGCATTGCCGGCCTCGTGCAAACGTTGCTGACACCCGGGAAGAATTAAAAGACCGCTCGACGCGGCTTGCAGTCCGCCCCGGCATCGGCTACCTTACAAAGGCCTGCTTGCAGGTAAATCCAGCGGCGCAGTCACTGCGCTGTAGGAGCCCCGGACCTCTAACCTCCGGAGCCCCAACCGGTGGCGTCAGCCATCCGCCCCTCCAGCCTCACGGCCAGGAGGGGTTCGCTTTTTGGGCGCCTCGATTTCGAACTCAGGCCGCGCCCACCATCTGCGCCAGGCGCGCGGTATCGGTGGAGCCGGCATGGCTGCCGTAAGCACCGGTCTTCGGGTTCTTGTAGAGCACGTAGGGAACGCTTTCGGCGCCCAGGCGCTTGAACAGTTCGGTATTCGCCTTGACCTTGTCGAGCACCGCGTCCGGCAGCGTCGGGCTGACCGTAATGCCGCCCTTGCGCTGCTGCACCGAGGTCTCGTTTTCGGTCATCGCCGCGGCCGGGTTCGGCGCGGCGAGGATGGTCGCGCCCTGCGGCCCCGACGATGGGCGTAGCAGCGCCAGCGGCATCCAGACGAATTTGAGCTTGCCGAGCAGAGGTTGCGAGGCCGCCCACAGCTCGGCGCAATGCGGACAGGTGGTGTCGAAAAAGACGTACACCGTATTGACCGCCATCACCGGACCGACCGTGAAGCCGCTGCCGGTCGCGGCCAGTTCGTAGGCCTCCTTGTCGCTCGGACGGTTCGCGCCCCTGGCGGGTTGCGCGACGGCGGTCGGGGCCTTGTCGCTGCAGGCGGTGAAGGCGATGGCGGCGCCGACGAGGGCGAATTTGCGACGGTTCAAGGCGGTCTCCGAAGGGGGTGAACGATGGATGCCATTGTGAAGGAGGCTCCGCGTTTGCCCGCGCCGCAGGGGATCAACGGCTTCCTCGCCGTGGGCATAAGCAAACGCGAATCGAATCGTTCCCAAGCGCAAAGCTGCCTCCTACCATCCGCGCCTCGTTCATTCGCCCGGATTTCGCCATGTCCTTTTTCTCCCGCCGCGCCGGCCTGCAGGCGATCGCCGCCTTCTCACTCGTCGCCGCCATGCCTATCGCCCGCGCCGCCGGACCGGCGCTGCTCAATGTCAGCTACGACGTCTCGCGCGAATTCTTCAAGGAGTACAACGCTGCGTTCGCGAAATACTGGAAGGCGAGCGCCGGCGAGGACATTACCGTCAACCAGTCGCATGGCGGTTCGAGCAAGCAGGCGCGCGCGGTCATCGACGGTCTCGAAGCCGATGTGGTGACGATGAACCAGGCCAGCGATATCGACGCCATCGCCAACCGCGCCAAGCTGCTGCCCGCCGACTGGGCCAAGCGGCTGCCGAACAACAGTGCGCCGACCTCGTCGACCACCGTCATCCTGGTGCGCAAGGGCAATCCGAAGGGCATCAAGGATTGGGCCGACCTGGCCAAGCCGGGTGTCGCCGTCGTGATTCCGAACCCGAAGATCACCGGCAACGGCCGCTACACGTATATCGCTGCCTGGGGCGCCGCCATCAAGGGCGGCGCGACCCCGGCGCAGGCGCGCGAGCGGCTGCAGAAGATCTTCGCCAACGTTCCGGTCTTCGACGGCGGCGGGCGCGCGGCGACGACCACCTTCGCGCAGCGCAATATCGGCGACGCGCTCGCAACCTTCGAGAGCGAGATCAACCTGATCCGCGCCGAGTTCGGCGCCAACTTCGAGGTCGTCTACCCGCCCTGGAGCATCCTGGCCGAAAACCCGGTCGCGCTGATCGACAAGGTCGCCGACAAAAAGGGAACGCGCAAGCCCGCCGAGGCCTACCTCAAATATCTGTGGTCGGACGAGGCGCAGGAAATCGCCGCCAGGCACCAGCTGCGCCCGCGCTCGGCGGTCATCCTCGCGAAATATGCGAAGGATTTTCCGAAGGTGAATCTATTCACCATCGACGAGGCTTTCGGCGGATGGGCTGCGGCGCAGAAGGAACATTTCGACGACGGCGCGACCTTCGACCAGATCCTCGCCGCGGCCCGCAAGTGACGCCCCAGCGCGGACGCCGCCCGTGATCCTCTCGCGCAGCCTGCTCACGCGCCACAGCGTGCTGCCGGGCTTCGACCTGGCGCTGGGCATCACCGTGCTCTACCTCGGGTTCATCGTTCTGATCCCGCTGTCGGCGGCCTTTCTCAAGACCTTCACGATGAGCGCGCCGGCGTTCTGGGACGCGGTGAGCGCGCCGCGCGTGCTCGCGTCCTACCGGCTCACCTTCGGCGCGTCGTTCGCCGCGGCGGCCGTCAATGCCGTTTTCGGCCTGGTGATTGCCTGGGTCCTGGTGCGCTACGACTTCCCGGCCAAGCGGCTGATCGACGCGCTGGTCGACCTGCCGTTCGCGCTGCCGACCGCCGTGGCCGGGATCGCGCTGACCGCCCTCTATTCGGCCAACGGCTGGATCGGTCAATACCTGGCGCTCGCCGGCATCAAGGTTTCGTTCACGCCGCTAGGCGTCTTCGTCGCGCTCACCTTCATCGGCTTGCCGTTCGTCGTGCGCACCTTGCAACCCGTCCTCGAAGATTTGCAAGGCGAAGTCGAGGAGGCCGCGGCCACGCTCGGCGCGACGCGCGCGCAAACCTTTGCGCGCGTCATCTTTCCCATCCTCACGCCGGCGCTTCTGACCGGCTTCGCGCTCGCGTTCGCGCGGGCGCTGGGCGAATACGGCTCGGTCATCTTCATCGCCGGCAACCTGCCGATGGTCTCGGAGATCACGCCGCTGCTCATCATCACCAAGCTCGAGCAATACGACTATGTGGGGGCCACCGCGATCGCGGTAGTGATGCTGGTCAGCGCCTTTTTCATGCTGCTCGCGATCAACCTGCTGCAGGCCTGGGCGCGTAAGCGGCAAGGGCGGTGAGCGACGCCAGCGCCAGCTTGCCGGCGCGCGCGCTGCCGGCACAGCGCGCAGTCGCGCCACGCCGAGCACTGGCCGCCACGGCCGAGCCGGCATGGGTGCGCCGCACGTTGATCGGCATCGCGCTCGGCTTTCTCGCGCTCTTCCTGTTTGTGCCGCTGGCGGCGGTTTTCTACGAGGCGTTGAAGAAGGGCGTCGATGTCTACCTCGCCGCCATCATCGAGCCCGATGCGCGGTCGGCGATCCGGCTCACCTTGCTGGCCGCGGCGATCGCGGTGCCGCTCAACCTCGTCTTCGGCGTGGCCGCGGCCTGGTGCATCGCCAAGTTCCACTTTCGCGGCAAGAACATCCTGCTGACGCTGATCGACCTGCCGTTCTCGGTCTCGCCGGTCATCGCCGGCCTCATCTACGTGCTGGTCTTCGGGTTGCAGGGCTGGTTCGGCGAGTGGCTGCGCGACCACGATCTGAAGGTGATCTTCGCTCTGCCGGGCATCGTGCTGGCGACGGTCTTCGTCACCTTTCCCTTCGTCGCCCGCGAGCTGATCCCGTTGATGCAGGCGCAGGGCAACGAGCAGGAAGAGGCCGCGCGCGTGCTCGGCGCCTCGGGCTGGCAGATCTTTCGTCGGGTGACGCTGCCGAACATCAAGTGGGCACTGCTTTACGGCGTGATCCTGTGCAATGCGCGGGCGATGGGCGAGTTCGGCGCGGTCAGCGTGGTCTCGGGTCATATCCGCGGCCAGACCAATACGCTGCCGCTGCACATCGAGATCCTCTACAACGAATACCAGTTCGCCTCCGCCTTTGCGGTCGCTTCGCTGCTTGCGTTGCTCGCGCTGGTGACGCTGGTCCTCAAATATTCGGTCGAGCGGCGCGTTCGGGACGAGCGCCGGAAGAGCAAATCATGAGCATCGACTTTTTATGAGTATAGAAATTCGCAATCTCAGCAAACGCTTCGGGCCGACCGTCGTGTGCGACCGGCTCAACCTCGATATCGCGTCGGGCGAGCTGGTCGCGCTGCTCGGGCCGTCGGGCTCGGGCAAGACCTCGCTGCTGCGCATCATCGCCGGGCTGGAGCGGCCCGACGAAGGCTCGGTGTTGTTCCAGGGCGCCGACGCCACCTTCGACGATGTGCGCGACCGCAACGTCGGCTTCGTCTTCCAGCACTACGCGCTGTTCGCGCACATGAGCATCTTCGAGAACGTCGCCTTCGGGTTGCGTGTGCGGCCGAAGTCGAGCCGGCCGAGCGAGGCGCAGATCCGCGCCAAGGTCGGCGAGCTGCTCGAACTGGTCCAGCTCGACTGGGTCGCCGACCGCTTTCCGCACCAGCTCTCGGGCGGCCAGCGCCAGCGCATCGCACTCGCCCGCGCGCTCGCCGTCGAGCCCAAGGTGCTGCTGCTCGACGAGCCGTTCGGCGCGCTCGACGCGAAGGTGCGCAAGGAGCTGCGGCGCTGGCTGCGCCGCCTGCACGACGAGATGCATGTCACCAGCGTCTTCGTCACCCACGACCAGGACGAGGCGATGGAAGTCGCCGACCGCGTCGTCGTGATGAACCACGGCCGGATCGAGCAGGACGGCACGCCGGATGAGGTCTACGATCATCCAGCGTCGCCCTTCGTGCTTCAGTTCCTCGGCGACGTGAACCTGTTCCACGGCCGCTTCGGCCATGCGCCCGGTGGTGTCGCGCATGTGGATACAGCGGCCGATCCACAGACCGAGCCGCATGCCGACGTGAGCTATGTGCGCCCGCACGAGCTCGATATTGTCGATACGCCGGGTGACAACACGCTGGCGGTCACGCTGTCGCAGGCGCTCACCGTCGGCCCGCAGACGCGCATCGAGTTCAAGCGCCTAGACGACGGCAGCTATGTCGACGTCGCGATGGCGCGCGCCGACTACGCCGCGTTGCGCGAGCGTCTTCAACTGCAGCCGGGCAGCCGCGTGCACCTGCTGCCGCGTCGGGTCACGCGCTTCTCCGCCGGGCTCGGTACGCCCGAGCACGAGCTGCTCGACCCGGCGGCGATGATTTAGCGGGTTCCTCTTACCAGGCCACGGCGATGCCGACCGCGCCGGCAACGATCAAGCTCGCCGCCCACACCGCATCGAGGTTGAGCCAGGCCTGGCGGACAAAGCGCAGGCCGAGCCAGCGGTAGACGCCCCATGCGATGGCGATGCCCGCGGTCGCCATCGCAATGGTGTGGACCAAGGCGACGACCAGCGCACCGGCAACCCCGCTGCCGGCCGGCGCCAGTGACGCCGGCGCGCACAGACCGATCGCCACCGGCAGCAGCATCAGCCCGGCGCCGTGGGCATTGGCCATCAGGAACGACCACCACACCAGTTGGCTCGGCCGCACCCGGGCCATGAAGCGCGGGTGGCGGCGCTGTACCAGCCGGTAGATGCCGAAGGCGAGGACCAGCGCGCCGGCGGCGAGGCGGATTTCGCGGCTCCACGCGAGGTAGCCGGCGACGACTGCGAACGGCACGAGGGCAAGCGACATCGCCAGCAGGTGGCCGGCGGCGAGCGGCGCAAGGGTGCTGAATACCGCCGCGTCGCGCCGCTGCGCGAGGCCACTGGCCACTGCCAGCGGCCAGCCCATCGCCGGGTTCAGGCCGTGGTACACGCCCAGTGCGACGACGCCCGCCCACAGCGCCGGGTCGCCGGGCAGCCCCACCTTCTCAGGCCGACGGGTAGCAGAACGAGTCGGTCGAGCAGTCGCCGCCTTCCAGACGGATCTGGTGCGCACCGTAGTCGGCCCCGAAGTCGACGCAGAACGCCGGGTCGAGCGCGAGCCCGCCGTTCGCGCCGACCTTGCACATCACCTGCATGCCGGGCACACCGTCGGGGTAGAACTGGGCGTCCCAGCTGCTGTAGAGCGAATTGGTGAAGTACACGCGCTGGCCGTCGCGGCTGATCTCGGTCATCTGCGGGCCGCCGCCGAAGCGCTTGCCGTTCGGGTGCGGTGTGCGCCGCACGATCCCGCCGAGGTGGACGCTGCCGGCAAGCTGCGGCTTCATCGGGTCGGTCACATCGTACTGGCGCAGTTCGCCGGTGCCCCAGCAGGCGACGTAGAGGAAGCGGTCGTCCAGCGACAGGTCGATATCGGAGATCAGCGGCGGCACTGCGCCGAAGCCTTTGAGCAGCGGCGGCAGCTTCGCGGGGTCGGCCGGCTCGGCCGGGATGGTCGCGGTCTTTTTAACGTGGAACTTGCCGCCTTCGCGGTACCAGGTCCAGATCGACCCTTCGAGGTTGGTCGTATCGACGACGACGCCGAGGAAGCCGTACTCGCGCGTCGGGTCGTGCGCCGGCCGGATCTCGAGCGCCATCTGGTGGTTCGCGCCGATGTCGATCGTCTGCAGGTGCTTGCGTCCGCGCAGGTCCCAGAAGTGCAGGCAGTGGCCGTAGCGGTTGGCCAGCAGGTCTTCGGCGACGATGCCGTTCTCGAACTGCGGCGGCAGACCCCATTCACTCGACACCATGTAGTCGCGCGGCAGGTTCCACCAGAAGTCGTAGTGCAGCTTCTGCGGGCCGCGCTCGATCTCCCACTGGCCACGGATCTCGAAGCTCTCGCAGTCCATGATGAAGACGCCGGGGGTCCCCGTGCCGTCGGCGGCCGATCCGCCCAGGGTGCTGATGTAGATGCCTTCAGGACCACAGTGCACGGTATGCGGCCGCGAGTAGCCGGTCTTGCGCATGACCTCCTCGGGTTCGATGACCTTGGCGATCGTCGGCCGGCGCGGGTCGGGCTGGGTATCGACGATATAGATGCGCGACGAGCGGATGCCCGGAACCACCAGGTAGCGGCGCTTCAGGAAGGCATGGCCCGACATCGGCGATAGCGCCGAGCTGCACGCGTTCCAGCCGAAGTGGTGGAATTCGTCGCCGCGGTAAGGCATGTCCAGCCGGTGCAGCACTGTGCCATGTGTCGCCGACGCGGGGTCGAGGTCGACGACCGCCAGCGCGTCCGGCCGCGACCGGTCGGGCGACAGCAGCGCCGTATAGCCGAAGCGCTCGGGCGGGGCCTGCATCGCCAGGCGCGCGGACGGGTAGAAGGTCGGGTCGGGACGCAGGGATTCCAACATGGTCGGCTCCTTTGTGGGCTTGATGCCGATACGCGTTGCGGGGGGCGAACGACCTTCTAATCCTTATCGCGGACGGTGGCAAGCCGCCGCACGGTCGCAGCTTCGTCAGCTCGATCCGCGCCGTCCTTGGTGATAAGCGCCGTTGCCGCGCGACAGCACGGCATCGCTGGCGACGATCTCGCCCGGGTTGATCTCGGCTCGGCCCGCCACGCCTGCATACAGCGGCGCGAAATCGATCTCCGCCAGCGCCAGCAATTCATCGAGCCCGCCGATCACGAAATAGCTCTCCTGGAAATCGTCGATCCGGTAGCGCGTACGCATCACGCGTTCGAGCTCGAAGCGGATGCGATTCGGCGATGCGCTGTCGAGTGCGAACACGCTTTCGGTGAACGACGATGCGATACCTGCGCCGTAGATGCGAACACCGTCGGCCTGTTGAACGAGGCCGAATTCGACCGTATACCAATAGACCCGCGCCAGGTTTTCGAGGCGGCCGAGCGCGCGTGCGCGCAGCCCGCCGCGGCCATAGGCCTGGATGTAATCGGCGATGACCGGATTCATCAGCATCGGCACATGGCCGAAGACATCGTGGAAGACATCGGGCTCTTCCAGATAGTCGAGCTGGTCCGGCTTGCGGATAAACTGGCCGGCCGGAAAGCGCCGGTTGGCGAGGTGCTCGAAGAAGATCTCGTCCGGAATCAGCCCCGGCACCGCCACCACCTGCCATCCGGTGCGCTTCATCAGCACCTCGCTCAGCCGCTCGAAATCCGGAATCTGCTCGGCGGCCATCGGCAATTCGCGCATGCCCTGCACGAACTCGGCGCAGGCGCGTCTCGGCAGCAGCCGGGTCTGGCGCTTGAAGAGTCTCTTCCAGGTCGCGTGCTCGGCGGCGCTGTAGCGGGCCCAGTCCTGCGGGATGGTCCAGTCGGTGCCACTCGGTACGGTCCGGGAAACAGCGGAATCGGGGGTGTCGGGCATCGCGCGCGCTCGTGGTTGTGGCCGAAGCCGGCGCCGAAAATCATGGGCCCCGGCAATCCGTCGAATTGACCCTTTGTATTGGCGTTCGCGCCCGGCATGAGTCAGCGTTGCGCCGGGCTGCGGCCACACGGCATCTTGCCGGCGCGCGGTGGACCGATTATTTATCAGCGCGAGGAGAGCACCATGGGCTTGAAGGGATCGAAGACCGAACAGAACCTGCGCGACGCCTTTGCCGGCGAATCGCAGGCAAATCGACGCTATCTGTATTTCGCGAACAAGGCCGACATCGAAGGCCAGAACGATGTCGCGGCGCTGTTCCGCTCCACCGCCGAAGGCGAGACCGGCCACGCGCACGGCCACCTCGAATTTCTCGAAGAAGTCGGTGACCCGGCCACCGGGCTGCCGATCGGATCGAGCCGGCAGAACCTGGCCGCCGCCGTCGCTGGCGAGACGCACGAGTACACCGACATGTACCCGGGCATGGCCAAGAGTGCGCGCGCAGAAGGCTTCGACGAAATCGCCGACTGGTTCGAGACGCTCGCCAAGGCCGAGCGCTCGCACGCCAACCGTTATGTGAAGGCGCTGGACGCCCTCGTCGACTGAAATTTCGTTCGAGCACATCGCAACGAGGGGCTGCGCGCCCCTCGTTCGTTGCTGCGCAGGCACTTCGAAAAATAATCTCATGAGCACACGCGAAGGCAATCTCGAAGTCCCGACCCGCCATCCGGTCGACTGGAAGAACCCCGAGTTCTACGACCGCGACTCGGCCGACCGCGAGCTCGAGCGCGTCTTCGACATCTGCCACGGTTGCCGGCGCTGCGTGAGTCTGTGCCAGTCGTCCCCGACCCTGTTCGACCTCATCGATGCGACCGCCGATGGCGAGGTGCACGGTGTTGCCAAGGCCGATTACGTAAAGGTCGTCCACCAGTGCTATCTGTGCGACCTGTGCTACATGACCAAGTGTCCGTATGTGCCACCGCACCCGTGGAATGTCGACTTTCCGCACCTCATGCTGCGTGCCAAGGCGATCAACCACAAAGCGGGCGGCGTCGGCCGGGGTGAACAGCTGCTCGCCTCGACGGACGTGCACGGCCAGCTCGCCGGCATTCCGGTCGTGGTGCAGGTCGTCAACGGCCTGAACAAGACCAAGCCGATGCGCAAGCTGCTCGATGCGACGATCGGCGTGCACCCGGATGCTGCCCAAGCTCGCC
>JBDSEG010000335.1:0-5261 GCA_039920165.1 Burkholderiaceae bacterium | reverse complement strand
CCGCGCGGCGCGACGCCCGAGCAGGACCGCGCGCTGGAGGCCGAACTGTCGGCCGACCCGAAAGAGCGCGCCGAGCACGTGATGCTGATCGACCTCGCACGCAACGATATCGGCCGCATCGCGAAAGTGGGCAGCGTCAAAGTCACCGAGGCCTTCACCGTCGAGCGCTATTCGCATGTCATGCACATCGTCAGCAATGTCGAAGGGCTGCTGCGGGACGGCATCACCAACCTCGACGTCCTGCGCGCGACCTTCCCGGCCGGCACGCTGACCGGCGCGCCCAAGGTGCGGGCGATGGAGATCATCGACGAGCTCGAACCGGTGCAGCGCGGCATCTATGGCGGCGCCTGCGGCTACCTGAGTTTTGTCGGCGATATGGACGTCGCGATCGCCATCCGCACCGGCATCGTCAAGGACCAGGTGCTGTATGTGCAGGCGGCGGCGGGCGTGGTCGCCGACTCGGTGCCGGAGATGGAGTGGAAGGAGACCGAGGCCAAGGCACGCGCGCTGATCCGTGCCGCCGAGCTGGTCGAGGAGGGCTTCTGACATGCTCCTCATGATCGACAACTACGACAGCTTCACCTTCAACCTGGTGCAGTATTTCGGCGAGCTCGACGCCGAGGTTCGGGTGGTGCGCAACGACGAGATCACGCTGGCCGGTATCGAGGCGCTGGCGCCCTCGCACCTTGTCCTGTCGCCCGGACCGTGCTCGCCGGCCGAGGCCGGTATTTGTGTCGACGCGGTGCGCCGTTTCGTCGGCCGCCTGCCGATCCTCGGCGTATGCCTCGGCCACCAGTCGATCGGCGCGGCGCTCGGCGGCACCGTCGTGCGCGCGCAGCGTCAGATGCACGGCAAGACGAGCGAGATCACGACCGACGGGCGCAGCGTCTATGCCGGCCTGCCGACGCGCTTCACCGTCAACCGCTACCACTCGCTCGCGGTCGCTCGCGGAAGTTTGCCCGAGGTGCTCGAGATCACATCGACCTCAGAAGACGGCGAGATCATGGGCCTGCGGCATCGGGAACTGGCCGGCAGCGCGACGCCGCTGGAAGGCGTTCAGTTCCACCCCGAATCGATCCTGACCGAGCACGGCCACGCGCTCCTCAAGAATTTCCTGGAGCTGCGGGCATGAAGACGGTCGAACGTCAAGCCGCTGCCATTGCCGCGCGCATTCCCGCGGGAAGTTGCCCGATGTCTCCACCCGGCGAAGGCTTGTCATGACTGTCGATTTGCGCAGCGATACCGTCACACGCCCGACCGCAGCGATGCGCGAAGCGATCGCGCAAGCGCCGGTGGGAGACGACGTGTTCGGCGACGACCCGACCGTCAATGCCCTTCAGGACCGCATCGCGGCGCTGACCGGAAAGCAGGCCGCGCTCTTCGTCGCCAGCGGTACCCAGGGCAACCTGTGCGCGATGCTGTCGCACTGCCAGCGCGGTGACGAGGTGCTGGTCGGCCAACGCGCGCACCTGTATCGGTATGAGGCCGGCGGCGCGGCGGTGCTGGGCAGCGTGCAGCCGCAGCCGATCGCGCAGCAGGATGACGGCACGCTGGCGCTGGCCGATATCGAGGCTGCGATCAAGCCCGACGACGAACATTTCGCCCGCACCCGCCTACTGTGCCTGGAGAACACCTGGAACGGCAAGGTGCTGGCGGCGGACTATCTGGCGCAGGCCACCTCGCTCGCGCAGCGCCACGGCCTGGCGACCCACCTCGATGGCGCGCGGATCTTCAATGCCGCGGTCGCCTCAGGCCGGTCGGTGGCCGACATCGCCGGCCCGTTCGACAGCGTGACGGTGTGCTTCAGCAAGGGACTCGGAGCACCGGTCGGCTCGGCGCTGTGCGGCAGCCACGATTTGATCGCGCGCGCGCGGCGCCTGCGCAAGATACTCGGCGGCGGCATGCGGCAGGTCGGCCTGCTGGCGGCTGGCGCGCTGCATGCGCTCGACCATCATGTCGACCGGCTGGCCGAGGATCATGTGAATGCGCGACGGCTCGCCGATCGGCTGGCCGCGATTCCCGGCATCTCGGTCGTCGAGCCGCAAACCAACATCGTCTTCGCGAGCGTGGCGGGCGGGCGCGAAGCGGCGCTGCTCGAGCACCTGGCCCAGCGCGGCGTGCTCGCGACCGGGATGATTGGCCTGCGCTTCGTGACCCACCTCGACGTCGATGCGCCGGGCATCGACCGGGCAGTGGATGCCGTGCGCGAATTCATGTCCGCCTGACAGGAGAACTCGAATGCCCATCACCGACATCGAGGCGCTGACACGCACCATCGACCACCGTGAGATCTTCCACGACGAGATGCTGGCGCTGATGCGCCGCATCATGAGCGGCGAGATGACGCCGGTGATGATGGCCGCGATCCTCCTCGGCCTGCGGGTCAAGAAGGAGACCATCGGCGAGATCACCGCCGCCGCGCAGGTGATGCGCGAGTTCTCCACCAAGGTGGTGGTGGCCGACCGCACGCACCTGGTCGACATCGTCGGCACCGGCGGCGACGGCTCGCACACCTTCAACATCTCGACCTGCGCCATGTTTGTCGCCGCGGCCGCCGGCGCGCGGGTCAGCAAGCACGGCAACCGCAGCGTGAGCAGCAAGTCGGGCAGCGCCGACGTGCTCGAAGCGATGGGCGTGCCGCTGACCCTCACGCCGCAGGCGATTGCGCGCTGCATCGAAGAGACCGGGATCGGTTTCATGTTCGCGCCCAACCATCATCCGGCGATGAAGAACGTCGGCCCGGTGCGGCGCGAACTTGGGGTGCGAACGATCTTCAACATCCTCGGCCCGCTGACCAACCCAGCCGAGGCGCCCAACATCCTGATGGGCGTGTTCCATCCCGACCTGGTCGGCATCCAGGTGCGCGCGCTGCAACGCCTGGGTGCCGAACATGCGGTCGTCGTCTACGGGCGCGACGGCATGGACGAGATTTCGCTGGGCGCGGCGACCATGGTCGGCGAGTACAAGGACGGTGCGATCCGCGAGTACGAGATCCACCCCGAAGATTTCGGCCTGACGATGGCGAGCAACCGTGCGCTGCGCGTCGAGACTCCCGCGCAAAGCCTGACCCTCCTGCGCTCGGTGCTCGACAACGAGCCGGGCGCGGCGCGCGATATCGTGATCCTCAACGCCGGTGTCGCGCTGTATGCGGCCGGGGTGGCGCCGAGCATGGCCGAAGGCATCGCCAGGGCGCGCGAGGCGCTCGCCAGCGGCGCTGCGCGTTCGAAGATGCACCACTTCGTCGGCGCCGCGCAGCGCTTGGGGATGCCGGCGTGAGCGACATCCTGCGCCGCATCGTCGCGGTCAAGCACGAGGAGGTCGCGGCGGGGAAGCTGCGTCGCGATCCCGCCTCGCTGCGCCGCGAAGCCGAGGCGCGCGGCGGCCAGCGCGACTTCGTCGCCGGGCTTCGGGTGCCCTTGAGCGACGGGCGCGCCGCGGTGATCGCCGAGGTCAAAAAGGCGAGCCCGAGCAAGGGAGTGCTGCGCGATGCGTTTGATCCGGTGGCGATCGCCGCCGACTACGCCCTCGGCGGCGCGGCGGCGCTGAGCGTGTTGACCGACGCGCACTTCTTTCAGGGCTCTGCGGCGTTTCTCGAAGCCGCCCGCGCCGCCTGCCAGCTGCCGGTGCTGCGCAAGGACTTCATGGTCGATCCGTACCAGATCGACGAGGCGCGGGCGATGGGCGCCGATGCGGTCCTGCTGATCGCGGCCTGTCTGGACGATGGGCTGATGGCCGATCTCGAAGCGCAGGCGTTCGCCCTCGGCATGGCCGTGCTGGTCGAGGTGCACGACGCCGATGAACTCGCGCGCGCCTTGAAGCTCGCCACGCCGCTGCTCGGCATCAACAACCGCAACCTGCGCAGCTTCGATGTCACGCTGCAGACGACGCTCGACCTGCTGCCGCAGGTCCCGGCCGACCGGCTGGTGGTGACCGAAAGCGGCATCCTGGCCGCTGCCGATGTGCAGCGCATGCGCGCCGCCGGAGTGCATGCGTTTCTGGTCGGCGAAGCCTTCATGCGCGCCGAACATCCGGGGCAGGCGCTCGCCCGGATGTTCGGATGAGCGCCGCGGCGGTGCATCTGCAGCGCAGCCTCGGCGCGCGGACCGGCTTCGTCTTCATCTGCCCGGGGCGCTTCGAGCAGGCGCGCGGCTATCCCTGCGCGGCGGGAACCGGCGCCAACCTGGCGCGCGCGCTGGTCGAACTCGCGCGCCGAGCGCCGGAGCTGTTTCCAGCTCCGGACCGGCACAGCTACGTGATCACCAACGCCTGGGCGCAGGTCGAATATATGGCGCTGAACCAGCGCTCGGTGCCGAGCGAGGCCGAGGTGCTGATGCCGGACAACCTCGCCCGACTGGCGGGGGAAATCTCGGCCCTCACCACCGTCGTGGCCTGCGGGGCACATGCGCACGCCGCCGTTCGCGTCCTCGTCGCGCAGGGTGCGGTCGGCGCCCGAGTCGCTTACGCGCGGCATCTGAGCCAGCGCTCGGTCAACATGATTGCGGGCGGCTCGACCACCGACGATCGGATCGCCCGCTGGGTAGATCAGGTGCTGGCGCAGCTACCCGAGCGTGCCTGATCCGAAGGCGGGACTGGAAAAATCTTCCTGCTAGAATTGCGGGTTCTCCGTGGAGGGGTGGCCGAGTGGTTAATGGCAGCAGACTGTAAATCTGCCCTCTTACGAGTACGCTGGTTCGAATCCAGCCCCCTCCACCATGTGGTGATCTCCGAGGCGGTCCGGGGCGGTTGGTCGGACGGCGACGTTCATCGGTTCAGGTGTATCGACAAATAATTATCGACATAAATTCAGTTGAGCATATAGCGCGCGGGAGTAGCTCAGTTGGTAGAGCTTTTGCCTTCCAAGCAAAATGTCGCGAGTTCGAGTCTCGTCTCCCGCTCCAAGGTTGAAGTCGGTATCGAAGTTGATTGTTTCGAAATCCAGGCGAATTCAGCGGTCCGCAGGGGTTTGACAGCCCAATGTCAAACCCGTGTCGATCGCCCATGTGGCTCAGTGGTAGAGCACTCCCTTGGTAAGGGAGAGGTCGCGCGTTCGATCCGCGCCATGGGCACCATCGTTTCGTGACAGGACAGCGGGGTCGCGCGCGACCCCTTCACGGCAATATTTGAGGGAGTCGTTGCAATGGCAAAAAGCAAATTCGAGCGAACCAAGCCGCACGTCAACGTGGGCACCATCGGACACGTCGATCATGGCAAGACCACGCTGACCGCGGCGCTGACCTCGGTGCTCGCGGCCAAGTTCGGCG
>JBDSEG010000334.1:0-2609 GCA_039920165.1 Burkholderiaceae bacterium | reverse complement strand
ACTCATGAGTTCGATCCGGGGCGATGACATCGGCAGGCGTCGGGGCGGAGTCGGGTCGGGCCAGTTTATCCCCCGAGCTTGACGATCCAGGTCACGAGCGCCGCACACGCCGCCGCGACGAGCAGCGCGAGCACGCGCGAACGGGGACGGTCCAGCGCCGCCGGCACGGCGGCGGGCAACAGCTTGTCGCCGGTCCACATCGGCCGGATCAGATTGTTCTTGCGCCGCCACAGATAGAACAGCACAGCCGCCACGTGCAGCAAGGCGAGGCCGATGACGAGCCATTGGCCGAACGATTTGTGCCAGCCCGTCAGGCTGTTGCTGGTGGCAGACGAAACGAATTTGATCAGCGGCCCGGTGTTCGAGATCTCGTCGTCGGCGAACAGCCCAGTTCCGACCTGCGCCGCCAGAATCGCCAGCAGCCCGAAGACCGACAACGCCCCGAGCGGGCTGTGTCCGACCTCGTGATGCTCGTCGGCACGACTCGCGCCGCGCAGGTAGCGCAGCGTCGCCGCCGGCGCATACACGAAGCTCGAAAAGCGCGACCAGCGCCCTCCCACCAAGCCCCAGACGAGGCGGAATGCGAGCAGCGCGAAGATCACGTAGCCGGAGCGGAAATGCCACGCCATCGCATTGCCGCCGATCTTCGCGCTCACCACCGAGGCGATCACGCAGATCGCGAGCAGCCAGTGAAAGGTCCGTGTCGGCAGGTCCCACACCCGCACCGCGCGCAGCCCGTCCTGCATGTTCGTCCTTTCGCGCATCCAACGCAGCCGCGACGATAGCCGCAAGCGCGGCGGGCGATTTTCGGCGCGCCCAGGGAATGGACGCGCGCCGCGCTGCGTACACTGACCCGGTGCCCGTCGAGGCGCTCGTCCGCCACACGTTGGCCTTCATCATCAGGAGAAATACCGCATGAAGCGATTGATTCCGTCGTTCTGGATGTCGGCCGTGGCCCTGGCCGGCCTGGCTACCGCGCTGCCGGCCGCCGCGCAATTCACCAAGCCCGAAGATGCCATCAAATACCGCAAGGCAGCGATGGCTGTGATGAACACGCACGTCGGCCGCATCTTTGCGATGGCCAATGGCCGGGTGCCGTTCGACGCCAAGTCCGTTGCCGACAACGCCGAAGTCTTGGCAGCCGTGTCCAAGTGGCAGTTCTCCGGGTTCGTTGACGGGTCCGACAAGGGCGAAACCAGGGCCGAACCCAAAATGTGGGCGGAGATGGACAAGTTCAAAACCGCGGGCACCAAGAGCCAGGAAGACATCGTCAAGTTGAATTCGGCTGCCAAGACCGGCGACCTCGACGCCATCAAAGCCGCTGTCGGTGAAACCGCGAAGTCCTGCAAGGCCTGCCACGACAACTACCGCAAGGAATAGCGTCACCAGGGCGGGATCGCACACTCCCGCGACGTTGCGCCGCGGCTGCGCGCAGCGGAACGTGTATATCGGCAAGTCCCAGGGCGGCGGACGGTTGAAGGCGATCCGCTAACATCCGCGCGCGCCGGATTCCCGGCCACCTGCTCCGCCCCGCCCCCGTCCGCTACCTGCCGCGCCTCCCTTGCCCGCAGCAGCAGCAACCGGCCCGCCGGCGCAGGCCCCTCTCCCGATCCGCCTGCCGGCCTGCCCATGATCTCGTCGCCCCGTTTTCTTCGCCTGCTTGCCGCGCTGGCCCTGCTCGCCGGCCACGTTGTGGCACCGGCAGCGGACGAGCCGCTGTCGGGCTATACCGGACCGAATATCTTCAACAGCCCGGCCTATTCGCCGCGCACCGGGCAGCGCCTGCCGAATCCTCCGGCGGGGTCCGAGGCCGACCCGTCGCGGCCGCAACTCGGCAACGGCCAGGGCACGGTCAACGTCAACCGCAACGGCATGCAAGGGCGCGACGAGTCCGGCCAATTCGACCCCAATGCGCCGGCGCAGCGCCGCTTCGACCGGCCCGAGCCCAAGCCGAGCGAATTCCAGCGTTTCGTCGAACAGGCCACGGGCCGGTTGCTGCCGGCCTTCGGTGCGGGCTTCTTCACCGAAGGCGTCGATACCTTCACTCCAGTCAGCAACGTCCCGGTCGCGGCCGACTACACGGTCGGTCCGGGCGACGAGATCGTGATCCGCGGCTGGGGTTCGATCGATATCGACCACCGTGCCACGGTCGACCGCAACGGCATGCTCAACCTGCCGCGCGTGGGAAGCTTCAGCGTCGCGGGCGTGAAGGCATCCGACCTCGAGCGCCACCTGCGCGGGCAGATCGGACGCCTTTTCACCAACTTTAACCTGAGCGTCTCGCTCGGCCAGCTGCGCGCGGTCAAGGTCTTCGTGGTCGGACCGGCGCAGCGCCCCGGCGTCTATACGCTGCCCAGCCAGTCGACCCTGCTCAGTGCGCTCGTAGCCGCCGGAGGCCCGGCGGGCAACGGCTCGATGCGCAAGGTGCTGCTGCGGCGCGACGGGCGAATCGTGTCCGAGCTCGACGTCTACGAATTTCTGGTCCAGGGCGACAAGTCGCGCGACCTCCAACTCGTCGCCGGCGACGTGATCGTGGTCCAGGCGGTGGGACCGCGCGTCGCGCTGACCGGCGCGATCGATACCCCGGCGATCTACGAACTCAAGTCGCG
>JBDSEG010000333.1:0-8731 GCA_039920165.1 Burkholderiaceae bacterium | reverse complement strand
AGCATGCCGAGCAGCGTGATGAGGATCACCGCCATGAACATTGCCGGCGTATCGAGCGTGACCTGTACCTGCAGCATCAGATAGCCGAGGCCGCGGTCGGAGCCGAGGAACTCGCCGACGATGGCGCCGGCCACCGCGAGGATGGCCGCGACCTTCATGCCGGCGAACACATAGGGCAGCGCGCCCGGCAACTGGATCTTGGTGAAGAGCTGCCAGCGCGAACCGCGCAGCGATCGCACCAGGTCGAGCAGGTCGGGCTCGATCTCGCGCAGGCCGCGCGCGGTGGTCAGCAGGATGGGAAAGACGGCGATCGCGAACGCCATCATCGAGTTCGGGAAGACGCCGTATTTGAACCATACGATGATGAGCGGACCGAGCGCCACCTTGGGGACCATGTTCAGCGTCACGAGCAGCGGCAGCATCAGCGACTCGAGCGTCTTCGACCAGGTGAACAGCAGTGCGAGCAGCACGCCGACCAAGAGTGCCAGCGCATAGCCGCCGAAGATTTCGGTTGCGGTGACGAGCGTATTGGCCCACCAGCCGTAGTCCGCAACGAACAGCGCGCGCAGCGTATCGGCCGGCGCCGGCATGACGAATTTCGGCACGTCGCCGAGCCGCACGAAGAGATACCACGCCAGCAGCAGCAGCAGGTGGGCGAGCACGCCCAGCGCGTAGCGGCCGAGCTTGGTATTCAGGTGGTCCATGCGGACGTGGCAGATCAGGCGAGCCAGCGCGCGAGGTTCGCGGCGACGAAGGCATCGTCGGACAGGTCGGCGTGCTCACGGCAAACCCGGTCGATCTGGGCCGCCTGGCCGGGCGACAGCGTCTCGTTCGGATCGAGGCATCCGATGCGTTCCAGCAAGCCCTGGCGCCGCAGCACTTCGTGGCAGCCGGGGATGCAGCCGGCGAAAGCGTTCGCCACGTCGAAGAAGGCGCTGTTGCAGTCGGTGACGCGCGAATCGAGCGCGAGCAGGTCGGCATCGATGGCGTCCGAGCCGACGGCGCGATGGATGCGCTGCAACTGCTGGACGGCGGCGTGCGTCCACACGCTCCAGTGACCGAGCAGCCCGCCCCGGATGCGCACGGTGACGGTCTCGTCGCCGCGCTTCACCGCGTACGGAACCAGCAGATCGAGCACGATGTGGTCGTCGTTGCCGGTGTACAGCGTGACGCGATCCTCGGCGCCGGCGGCGACGATGCCGCGCACCACATCCAGCGTACGGTAGCGGTCGAACGGCGCCATCTTGATCGCGATGACGTTGTCGATCGCGGCGAAGCTGCGCCAGAACGCCATCGGCAGCGCAATGCCGCCGACCGCCGTCTGCAGATAGAAGCCGATCAGCGGGATGACCGCCGCAACCGCTTCGCAGTGCGCGACGAGTTCGTCGACGGACGATCCCTTCATGGTCGCGAGCGACAGCATGCCGGCGTGATAACCGTGGCCAAGCGCGACGCGCGCTTCGGCGCACGCCTGATCGGTGCGGCCCGACAGGCCGGCGATCAGTACGAGCGGCCGGCCGGGCGCGGACCACTCGCGCGCCGTTCGGGCCGCGAGTTCGAGCACCGGCTCGTACAGGCCGACCTCGCGGATCGCGAACTGCGTGGCGTGCACGCCGACCGCCAGACCGCCCGCGCCGGCATCGATGTAGTAGCGTGTGAGCGCGCGCTGGTGGCGCACGTCGAGCCGGCGCGATGCGTCGAGTGCGAGCGGATGGGCCGGGATCACCGTGCCCGTGCGAAGCAGTTCGAACGTCTGGCGCGAAAGGTCGGACCGTTGGCTTTGCATAGGGAAAACTCGGGATGGGCGCCGGGAACCGGCATCGGGCAATCCGGTTCCCATCTTCTATACTGATCCGTCAAATCACCAGATGGTGAATTTACTGTAGCCCACGCGTGCCACCGCCGTCAACGAGACCGACCCGCAGCCGAGGGCACTCAGGCCACCTCGATCCGCAACCGTCCCAGGAGCACACAGCATGACGATGACCTTGACGAACCTGCGCCCGTTTCTCGGCGCCGCGCTGGCCGCCGTTCTCGCCTCGACCAGCCTGCACGTGCAGGCACAGACGCTGACCCCGGTCGACTTCGTCCTGAACTGGGTGCCGGGCGGCGACCACGCGCCCTACTACTACGCCAAGAAGCTGGGCTGGTATGCCAAGGAAGGCATCGATCTGAACCTCGAGCCGGGCAAGGGCTCGGCGCTGTCGACCCAGCGTGTCGGCGCGGGCGCGTCGCCGTTCGGCTTGGCCGACATGGCCGGCGTGCTGGTCGCCAAGGGCAAGGGTGCCGATACCGTGGCGGTATTCAACGTCTACGCCAACTCGCCGCAGGGCATGTACTGGCTCAAGAGCTCGGGCATCACCGGGGTCAAGGATTTCGTCGGCAAGAAGATCGGCAACCCCGCTGGCGACGGCGCGCGCGTGATGTGGCCGGCGCTAGCCAAAGCGAACCATATCGATCCGAAATCGGTGACCTGGGTCAATATCGACGCGAATGCCAAGCTCGCGGCGCTGAAGGCCAAGTCGGTCGACGTCACCACTTCGTTCTACAACATCCACCACATCTTCCAGCGCGAACTCGGTGACGACATGGGCTTCCTGGCATGGCGCGACGCCGGCCTGAATACCTATGGCAACTCGGTGATCGTCAACGCCAAATATCTGGCCGATAACAAGCCGCTGGTCGACAAGTTCGTCAAGGTCACGCAACGCGCCTTCGCCGCCTGCGTGAAGGAACCCAACCCTTGCGTGCAGGCGCTCATCGACGCCAACGGTGCGCTCAAGTTCGACAACGAATTGACCAACTGGCAGCTCGTCGAAAAGCTGATGAGCGACAAGTTCTCGCGCGAGATGGCCCTCGGAATCCACGAGGACGCGCGCATGGCGTCCGACTATGCGCTGGTCAAGGAATATGTCGGCCTGGACAAGGCGTTCGATGTCAAGTCGACCTATACCAACGAGTTTCTCGATCGCTCGATCAAGATGACGAAGTAGGGGCGGGTTGCTGCAGCAGGCTGGGCGTTCTCGCAGAAGTAGCCGGACGCGGTAGCTTCGCCGCGGCGCAGACAAGCGCTGCGATTCCCAACGACCTTCAGCCCAACTCCGGCCCTGCGACGAGCCAGATCAATTCCGGCCATCCCGGCGCATCGATCCGGCCGTGGACCATGCGCACGAACGGCCGCTGGAATGCGAATCCCTGCCGTTCGAGCCACGTTTGAAGTGCATCGCGATGGTCGAGCAGGTCGACATAGACCGGGCCCTCGATCGCCTTCAACGCAGCCTCGAGGAGCTGGATCGCGACGGCGCTGTCATCGGCAACGAGCGGGCCGATTTGATGCGCGTGTGCGCCATCGCGGCCGAGCACGAAACCGCGCAACCGGCCCGCCTCTTCAAGCACGCGCGCCGCCTGCGGCAGCCGCCGCGCCAGCTCGCGCAGCAGGGCGATGCGGCTCGCACCGAAGGCCGGCGCATCGAGCGCTTCGATGGCCGGCCAGTCGCTCTCGACCAGCGGCCGGGTCGTCGCTATAGCCGCGTGGCCATTCACACCACTGCGCGCCTGGCGCCTCCAACGTGAGAAGCCGAAGGTATCGCGAAAGCCCGCCTGCTCGTACACCGCGTGCCCGGCCGGCGTGGCATCGAGGACTGCCGCCCGGCCGTCGTTGCGCAGGGCGGCGATGGCGTGGCGCAGCAGCGTGCCGGCGTAGCCGCGGCGCTGGAATTGCGGCAGTACCAGCACCATGCTGACCCAGGCGAAATCGGCGCCATAAGGCAGGACGATGGTTGACGCAGCGAGCGTATCGATACCGTCCGCGCCCGCCGCATGGATGCCCCAGCCGCGACCGAGGCGCAGCAGGGAGCGCCAGTCGGCCGCGTTCTGGTTCCACTGCGCGGATGCCGAGAGCGCTAGCGCGAAAGTCAAATCGGCGTCGCGCAGCGGCACGATGGCCGCGGCGTCGTTGTGCGGTTCAGTATTTGCCATCCCGGGTCGAAAAGTGGGTCGGCTTGTTCAAGCTGGGTCCGCCGCGCTGCACCCAGTCGGCGACCCAGTCGATCATGGCGTCGATAGTCACCCGCGGCATGCCGAACAGGCGCTGTGCTTCGGTCGTATCGATCAGCCACGCGGTCGGCGCTTCGCTCCCGGTGATGACCGGCGCACGGTCGAAGCGCTTTCCGAATTCATGGGCCAGCCAGCGCACACTGGTATGGCGCGGTCCAGTCACATTGATCGGCGTCGCCGGTGTCGTGCAATGCGCCAGCAGGCGCAGCGCCTGCTCGTTGGCATCGCCTTGCCAGATGACGTCGGCGTGACCCATGGTCACGTCGACCGGCCGGCCGGCGAAGACGCTGCTCGCCACGTCGTAGAGAACGCCGTAGCGCATGTCGATCGCATACGACAGCCGCAGCATGCGGCCTGGCGTTGCGTGCGTGCGCGAAGCATGGTCGAACATGCGCTCGCGCCCGACGCACGACCAGGCGTAGTCGCCGGGCGGCGGCTGCGTCGGCGTGGCCTCGTTCGCTCCCGGCCCGTCGATCGGGGCGAATGGATAGACGCAGGCGGTCGAGAAGACGACCGTGCGCACGCCGCGAAACGCATCGGCCACTCGCATCGGAACGCCGACGTTCATCATCCAGGTCAGGCCCGGGTTGTCGCTGGCGCCGAATTTGTGGCCTGCCATGAAGACGAGGTTGCGCACGCCGTCGGCCAGGTTGGGCAGCCGCGCCATCGCCTGCGGATCGAGCAGGTCGCACGCGATGCATTCGACGCCGTGCGATTCGAGCGATGCCTTCAGCGCCCCGTCGCTGAAGCGCGCGACGCCGATCACTCGCTTGCCCGGCGCCGCGCGTTGGGCCATGCGCGCGAGCGTCGGCCCCATCTTGCCGCCCACACCGAGCACCATGATGTCGCCGTCGAGGCTCGCCAGATCGGCGACGAGCGCCGGCGTGGGTTCGCTCATGTAGTTTTCGAGCGCTTCGATATCCTCGAAGCGGGCTGGCAGCGGGCTCGCCGCCGGGCCGGTCACGCCGTCGCTCCGGCAGGCGTGGCGGCGATGCCTTCGAAGCGGTCGCGGCCGAGCGCCAGGGCGCGCATCTTCGCATCGGCGATCGGCCGCTTGAGCATCCAGAAGCCGCAGTCGGGATGGATATAGCGGACCCGGCCCGCCCCTAGCAAGCGCTCCGCGCGCTCGATCGCGCGGGCCACCTGGTCGGCGCTTTCGATATCGGTCGCCTTGATATCGACGACCCCGAGGCCGAAGCCGATCTCGGACCTGAGGTCGCGAAACGCCAGCAATTCCTCGGGCGGCCGGTGCGCGCACTCGAGCACCACATGGTCGGCGTGCAGCGCATTGAGATAGTTCATGAGCTGGTCCCAGCGGCCCTTCTGCACTGTCTGCCCGCCGTAGTTGCCGAAGCACAGGTGCACCGCCGGCGTGCCGGGCACGGCGTCGAGCACGCGGTTCATCGCCGAGGCGGCCCATTCCCACTCGTCGGGGTGGCCCGGAAGGTTGGCTTCGTCGATCTGCACCACGTCGGCGTCGAGGTGGGCGACCTGCATCGCCAGCGCATCGGCGATCGCATGCGCCAGTTCGGCGGTGTCGGCGTAGTGCCGGTCGATCAGCGTCTTGGCAAGCATGTGCGGGCCCGTCAAGGTGAACTTGAACCGGTGCGTCGCGAGCGCCTTGGCACGTGCGCAGGCGAGCGGGAGGTCCAGGCTGCCGTGGCCGATCGGGCCGACGACGGTGCCCGGTGGGCGGGTGCGGAACTTCATGCCGCTCTTGGCGCGGTAAGCGATCAGGTCGTCGAACGAGAAGCGCTGCGTGATGCCATCCATCGGCCGCACGAAATATTCGATCATTCCGTTCGTCTCGGGATGGTTGATATCGAAGCGGTACAGCTCGCCGTCGCACACCACATCCACGCCGGCCTGCTCTTGCGTCGCGATGACGACCCGCGTCGCGTCCATCAGCGCCTGCTCGGACGGGCTGGCAACCAGCCAGTCGGGAATCGGGTACGAGCCGACAACCGTGGTTTGGATCCTGGGCATGGAGAAAGCTCCGCGAGTTGTTTGTTAACCGTATGGTGATGACGATGCTATGCCGCACTCGCCACGACCGTCAAGATTGGCGCTGTCCACTTAAGCCCAGGGCGATTGACGCCGCGTGCGCCCGGCCGTACAGTAATTCACCAGATGGGGATTAACGGAGACCGGATCCCCCGCGAGCACGCCCATGACGCTGACCGATTCCGACCGCGCAATCTACCGCCACCTCGGCCACCTGACCGTGCCGGGTCTGCTCGACAGGAGCGAGACCGCGGCTCTGATTGACGATATCCAGACCTGGGGCGAGCAGTTCCTGGCCGACCTTCCGCGCGAACAGCGCGCCTGGTACCTCGACGGCGGCGTCACCGCACGCGCCGTGCTGCGCAAGCTCGACAACCCGCACCACCACCGCGACGCGGTGCGCCAGTTGGCGCGCATGCCGGCGCTGGTCGAACTCGTCGAAGCGCTGATCGGGCCGGGCGTCTCGGTCTATTTCAGCCAGATCTTCTTCAAGCCACCCGAAGGCGGCGGGCCGAAGCCCGCGCACCAGGACAATTTCTATTTCGGCCCGAACGATCCGGAGGGAGTGATCACGGCGTGGATTGCGCTCGACGATGCGACGCTCGAGAACGGCTGCCTGTATTTCGGCGACGGGACGAACCGCGGCCCGGTCTACGGACATATCGCTCCGAAGGACGAGCCCTACAACCTGCAGCTGCCGGCCGAGCTCCTCACGCTGCAGCCGATGACACCGGCGCCGGTGATGCGCGGCGGCGTCTCTTTCCACCACGGCAATACGTTTCATCAGTCCGGCCCGAACCGGTCGACGCGCTGGCGGCGCGCCTGCGCGCTGCATTACGTCAACGCGCACACCTTCTTCGAGCACCCCGCACTGCCGTACGACAAAGCGCTGCAGCTGCGCGTCAGCTGAACCCGAACAAGGACTCGCATGAGCAGCACGGCGCAACGCCTCGGAATCGTGATGCACGGCGTGACCGGGCGCATGGGAATGAACCAGCACTTGGTCCGCTCGATCGTCGCGATCCGCAAGCAAGGCGGCGTGGCCCTGGCCAACGGCAGCACCGTCATGCCCGACCCCATCCTCGTCGGCCGCAATGCCGAGAGGATCGAGGCGCTGGCGCGCGCCCACGGCATCGAGCGCTGGAGCACCGACCTCGACGCCGCGCTCGCGAACCGCGAGGACAGCATCTTCTTCGATGCCGGAACGACTCAGATGCGGCCGGCCCTGCTGGGGCAGGCGATCCGCGCCGGCAAGCATGTGTACTGCGAAAAGCCGATCGCGACCGACCTGCCAGCCGCGCTCGAGATCGCGCGCCTCGCGCAGCGCTCGGGCCTGAAGCATGGCGCGGTGCAGGACAAGCTCTTCCTGCCCGGCCTGCGCAAGCTCGCAATGCTCAAGCGCGCCGGCTTCTTCGGCCGCATGCTGTCGGTGCGCATCGAGTTCGGCTACTGGGTCTTCGAGGGCGACCTGCAGCCGATCCAGCGGCCGAGCTGGAACTATCGCGCCGAGGACGGCGGCGGCATCGTGCTCGACATGGTGTGCCACTGGCGCTATGTTCTCGATAACCTCTTCGGCGAGGTGAAAGCCGTCTCGTGCCTCGCGGCCACGCACATCCCGCAGCGCTGGGACGAATCCGGCAAGCCCTACGCCGCGACCGCCGACGACGCCGCCTATGCGACGTTCCAGCTCGAAGGCGAAGACGGAGAGCCGGTCATTGCGCAGATCAACAGTTCTTGGACGACGCGCGTGCGGCGCGACGACCTCGTCACCTTCCATGTCGACGGCACGCACGGCTCGGCGGTGGCGGGGCTGCAGGACTGCCGTGCGCAGTCGCGCGTGACGACGCCGCGGCCCGTGTGGAATCCGGACGTGGAGCAGAGCATGAACTTCTTCGACCAGTGGCAGGACGTGCCAGACGTCGAGGTCTACGACAACGGCTTCAAGATCCAGTGGGAGGCTTTCATCCGCCACGTCGTCGAAGACGCGCCCTACCGCTGGACGCTGGTCGAGGGCGCGAAAGGCGTTCAACTCGTCGAGGCCGCGCTCAAATCGTCGCGCGAGCGGCGCTGGATCGACCTGCCGGCGCTCGACCTGTGATGCAGATCAACCTGCTCGCGTCAGACGGCACGCTGCAGCGCCACACGTTGCGCGGGCCGGGCGCCTTCGCCCCGGCCGCGCCCGGCACCAAGCTGAACCGCATCGCCTATTCGGCCGCCCACGTGGTGGCCGATGCGCGCGCGGCGATCGACCCGTGGGTCGACACCGCGATCGACTGGGACGCCACCCTCGCCTACCGGCGCCACCTGTGGTCGCTCGGACTCGGCGTCGCCGAAGCGATGGATACGGCGCAGCGCGGCATGGGCCTGGACTGGCCGACCTCGCTCGAACTCGTCGGCCGGTCGATCGATGCGGCGCGCGACGTGCCGGGTGCGCTGCTCGCGAGCGGCTGCGGCACCGACCAGCTCGTGCCCGAGGCGGCGCGCGGCGTCGACGACGTGCTGCGCGCCTACGAAGAACAGATGACGGCGATCGAAAAACTCGGCGGCCGGCTGATCGTGATGGCGAGCCGGGCGCTGGCCAAAGTGGCACGCTCGCCGGCCGACTACGAAAAGGTCTACGACCGCGTGCTGAGCCAGGCCCGCGAGCCAGTCGTCCTGCACTGGCTCGGCG
>JBDSEG010000332.1:0-5591 GCA_039920165.1 Burkholderiaceae bacterium | reverse complement strand
CGCGTGGTCGACGCCCTGCGCGATGTCGTTGCTCTGCTTGTCGTAGCAGACCATCACCGCGCAGCCCTTGTAGTCGATGCCGTATTCGGTGTTGTCGTAGCCGATGCGCTTGATGGTGTCGCGCGCGGTCTGGATGTAGTCGACGTGCGCGTTGGTCGTGATCTCGACGGCCAGCACCACCAGGCCGGTGTTGCACAGCGTCTCGGCGGCGACGCGGCTGCGCCGGTCCTGCTTGAAGATCGCGTCGAGAATCGCGTCGGAGATCTGGTCGGCCACCTTGTCGGGGTGACCTTCGGACACGGATTCGGATGTGAAGAGGAAATCGTTCGCCACGTTGTTGCTCCAGTTGAATAAGGCAAGGCTTCGCACGCTGCGTTGCCGGGACCGAAAACTCTGGAGGTGCGGCGAACGCTTTAGCAGTATTTTTTGAACCGCCTCCTGCGAGGCAGCCCGGCAGGCCGATTGCACAGTTGCACCCGGCCTGCATCGCCCGCAAGTAGTTCATTAACTCGGCGACGCCGCGATTATAGAAAGTCCTGCCCGCAATGCCTTGGTTCCTGCGCTGGCTGTCCCGCCGCCCACTGTGGCTTTTGCACTGGTTCGGATCGTTGCTGGGCTGGGCGGCCTACTTGCTGTCGCCGTCGTACCGCAACCGCTTTCGGGCCCAGGCGGCGCAGGCCGGCGTCGCACCCGCCGCGCGCCGCGCCGCGGTCGCGCACGCCGGCCGCATGGTGGCCGAGCTGCCCTGGCTGTGGCTGCGCGCTCCCGGCGCGCAACTGACGTCGCGCGTGACCTGGCACGGCGAGGCGCTGCTGCGCGCGGCGCATGCGCAAGGCCGCGGCGTCGTCTTCATGACGCCGCACCTCGGTTGCTTCGAAATCACCGCGCAGGCTTACGCCGAGCTGTATGCCAACAGTCTCGCGCCGGCGACGGTGCTTTACCGGCCGGCGCGCCAGGGCTGGCTGCGCGAGCTGATGGCGCAGGTCCGCCAGCGTGCCGGCCTGGTGACGGTGCCGGCCAGCCTGGCCGGCGTGCGCCAGATGATCCGCGCCCTGCGCCGCGGCGAGGTGGTCGGCCTGCTGCCCGACCAGGTGCCGCCGGCCGGCCTCGGCGTGTGGGCACCGTTTTTCGGTCGCCCGGCCTACACCATGACGCTGGCCGCGCGCCTGGTTCAACAGACCGGCGCGGTGCCTCTGCTGATCTGGGGCGAGCGGCTGCCGCGCGGCGCGGGCTATGCGCTGCATACGGTTGCCTTCGACGAGGCCCTGCCCGACGACCCGCAGCGTCAGGCAGAATCCGCCGCCGCCGTGAACCGCGCGATGCAGCGCCTCATCGCGCAGTGTCCGCAGCAGTATCTGTGGGGCTACCACCGCTACAAGCAGCCGCGCGCGCTGCCCGACCCGCTCGATTGAAGATCACCCCGCGCTTGGCTGCCCGCTTCCTGCTCCTCACGCTGTGGCTCGTTCACTGGCTGCCCTTGTCGGTGCAGGCCGGGATCGGCCGCGGCTTCGGCTGGCTGCTGTACCGGCTGGCCGCCGCGCGACGCAGCATCGCGCTTCGCAATCTTGAACTGTGCTTGCCCGAACTCGAGCCGCCGGCACGCGAGGCCATCGCCCGCGAGCATTTCGGCTGGCTCGCGCGCAGCCTGGTCGAACGCGGCCTCTTGTGGCATGCGTCCCGCGCACGATTGAAGCAGCTGATCCATGTCGCGGGCGATGTGGGCCTGGCCGAGCGCAGCGCGCGCCCGGTGATGTGGCTGGTGCCGCATTTCGTCGGGCTGGACGTCGCCGGCATCGCCGCGCTGCTATTCCAGACAAAGCATGCCGCCTCGATGTACCAGGCGCAGAGCAACGCGGTGCTCGACGCGGCGCTGCGTCGCGGGCGCCTGCGTCTGGGCAATGCGGCGATCTATTCGCGCAGCGAATCGGCCAAGCCGTTGGTGCGGGCGATCCGCCGCGGCGATGCTTTCTTCAACCTGCCGGACATGGATTTCGGCGCGCGCGACGCCGCCTTCGTGCCCTTCTTCGGCATCCCTGCCGCGACGCTGCTCGCGCCGTCGCGCATGGCGCGCGCGCTCGACATGATCGTGCAGCCGGTGCTCGCCACGCTCCTGCCCGGCGGGCAGGGCTACCGGGTCGAATTCCTGCCGCCGTGGGACGATTTTCCGAGCGACGATGCGCGGGCCGATACGGCGCGCCTGAATCGCTGGATCGAGGAACGCATCCGTGCCAATCCGGCGCAATATCTGTGGGTTCACAAACGTTTCAAGACCCGACCGGATGGCGAGCCGCCGCTGTACGACGGGTCACCGCATCGATAATCGGCGCATGAAACTGCGCTTCACCAAGATGCAGGGGGCGGGCAACGATTTCGTCGTGCTCGACGCCACGCGCGCCAGGCTCGATCTGACGCCGGCGCAGGTGCAGCACTTGGCCGACCGGCGCTTCGGCGTGGGCGCGGACCAGATACTGCTCGTCGAGAAGAGCACGAACGCCGGCATCGATTTCGGCTACCGCATATTCAACGGCGGCAGCGGCGACGAGGTCGAACACTGCGGCAACGGCGCGCGCTGCTTCGTCCGCTTCGTGCGTGACCGCGGTCTGACCGACAAGACGAGCCTGCGTGTGCAGACCGTCAACAACGTGCTTGAGCTGCGGCTGCGTGACGACGGCCGGGTCACCGTCGATATGAACCGGCCGGTGTTCGACCCCGCGCGCGTGCCCTTCGACACCAGCGGGCTCGTGCCGCGCCGGGTCGCAGGCATCGAAGTCTGGCCGCTCGACCTCGGCGACTATGCGGTCGAACTCGTGGTGCTTTCGATGGGCAACCCGCACGCGGTGCAGATCGTCGCCGATGTCGAGCGTGCGCCGGTTGATGCGCAGGGGCCGCTGATCGAGCGCCACGCGCGCTTTGCGCAGGAGGTCAATGCCGGCTTCGTGCAGATCGTCGACCGCGGCGCGGTGCGCCTTCGCGTGCACGAGCGCGGCGCCGGCGAGACGCTCGCCTGCGGTACCGGTGCGTGCGCCGCGGTGGTTGCGGGCATACGGCTCGGGCTGCTTGACCGCCAAGTCGACGTGCACACGCATGGCGGGCTGCTGACCATCGAATGGTCCGGCGGCGACAGCCACGTCCTGATGACCGGACCGGCGCAGACCGTGTTCGACGGCGAGATCGAAATCTGAAAATCAACCAAGGGAAGCCGTGAGCATCCAGGGAATCACCGAAGCCGATATCGCCAACTACCTGGCCAATACGCCGGCCTTCTTCGAGCGCCACGCCGAGCTGCTCGGCGCCGTGCAGCTGACGAGTCCGCATGGCCAGCGCGCCGTCTCGCTGCAGGAGCGGCAGATGGAAATGCTGCGCGAGAAGATCAAGGGCCTGGAAGGCAAGATCATCGAGATGATCCGCCACGGCCAGGAAAACGTCGCCATCGCCGACCGGCTGCACCGCTGGACCCGCGCCCTGATGCTGACCGCCGAGCTGACCGCGCTGCCGGATCAGCTGGTGCGCGAGCTGATGCAGCAGTTCTATATTCCGCAGGCCGGCATCCGGGTCTGGGACGCCGCGTCCGAGCATGTCGGGCAGCCCTTCGCGCAGGGCGTGAGCGAGGACGTGAAAAGCCTTGCCGCCAGCTTGACGGTGCCGTACTGTGGCGTGAATTCGGGTTTCGAGGCGGTGCAGTGGCTCGACGACCCGGCCAGCGCGATGTCGATCGCGATGATCCCGTTGCGCCACGGCGCAAGCGAACAGGCCTTCGGCATGCTGGTGCTCGCCTCGCCCGATTCGACCCGCTTCAGCGCCACCATGGGCACCGATTTCCTGCTGCGCATCGGCGAGATCGCGAGCGCCGCGCTGGTGCGGTTGTTGCCGGACGATTGACATGCCGGCGCTGGCACCCGAGGTCGAGCGCTACCTCACGCATTTGCGCGTCGAGCGCCGCCTCGCCGCGCGAACGCTCGAATGCTATGCCGACGCGCTGACCCGGCTCGCGCACCTGGCGGACGACACCCAGGTCGAACTGCGCGCCGTGCGTTCACTGCACATTCGGCGCTGGGCCGCCGTGCTGCACGGCCAGGGCCTCGCCCCGCGCAGCATCGCGCTCGTGCTCTCGGCCTGGCGCGGCCTGTACCGCTGGCTCGGGCGCGAGGGGGCGGTCGAGCACAACCCGGTCGACGGCGTGCGCGCACCCAAGGCGGCCCGACCGCTGCCCAAGGCGTTGTCGGTCGACCATGCGGTGGCGCTGGCCGAGCGCGAGAACCCGGCTGACGACCCGCTGCTCGATGCGCGCGACCACTGCATCGTCGAACTGCTGTACGGCTGCGGCCTGCGCGTCGGCGAACTGGTCGGCCTGGATGTGCGCGCCTCGGGCGCGGCGGCGGGCTGGGTCGACCCCGCTGACGCGAGCGCGCAGGTGCTCGGCAAGGGCGGCAAGCGTCGCGAAGTGCCGGTCGGCGGCGCGGCGCTGCGCGCGCTGGCGGGCTGGCTCGCGGTGCGACCGCAGGTCGCCGGCGCCGACGAGCCCGCCTTGCTGGTCAGCCGTCGGGGCACACGGCTGTCGGCCGGGCAGGTGCGCAAGCGGTTGCGCGAGCGCGCGATCCAGGCCGGCTTGCCGACCCACGTGCATCCGCACATGCTGCGCCATTCGTTCGCCTCGCATCTGCTGCAAAGCAGCGGCGATCTGCGCGCGGTGCAGGAGCTGCTGGGCCACGCCAACATCGCGACCACGCAGGTCTATACCAAGCTCGATTTCGGCCACCTGTCGAAGGTGTACGACGCGGCACATCCGCGGGCGAAGCGACGCGGTTGAACCGCCGGCGCGCTGGCGCGCCAACCGTGCCTTCCTCTCCCGCAGATGCGGGGTTTGCTTGGCCGACTACATGCGGGCTCAGCGTCGTCCTACAGGCCGGCGCCACGTTGCCGCAGAGGATGCTGCCCACGAGCCAGACCCTGTAACGAGCACGTTTCCGGTCTTGCGTGTCTTTCATCCTTTAACCCTTATCCGAGGTTTGAACATGTCCGAAAAGAATCCCCAGAACCGCGATCCCATCACCGATGAACCGGGTGCGCATCCGGTGGGTGCCGGTGTGGGCGCCGCGGGTGGCGCCATCGCTGGCGCGGCTCTTGGTTCGGTGGTTGGCCCGATCGGCACGCTGGCCGGCGGTATCGTCGGCGGCATCGTCGGCGGGCTCGGCGGCAAGTCCATCGCGGAGCAGGCCAATCCGACCGAAGGCGGCGCGCCTGAGGAACACAAGGTCGGCACCGGTGCGGGTGCCAGTGCGGGCGCGGTAACGGGCGCGGCGCTGGGCGCCGTGGCCGGGCCGATCGGCATGGCTGCGGGCGCTGCCATCGGTGCCGCTACGGGTGGCATGGCCGGCAAGGGCGCTGCGGAAGTCGTCAACCCCAAGGTTGAGGATGACTTGGCCGACCACCATCTCGGTACCGGCACGGGTGCCGGCGGTGGTGCGCTGGCCGGTGCGGCCATCGGCGCGGCTGGAGGCCCTGTCGGCATGGCCGCCGGTGCGGCGATCGGAGCGGTGGCAGGCGGAATGGCCGGCAAGGGCGCCGCCGAAGTGGTGAATCCCAAGGCCGGC
>JBDSEG010000331.1:0-4238 GCA_039920165.1 Burkholderiaceae bacterium | reverse complement strand
GGCTGGTCGGCTGCCCACCGGATCTGCTGCGCCAGATGCCGAACGTTCGAATGCGCATCGGCTTCGTCAGAGAGATGCGCGAGAAAAGCGCCAAGGCGGCGACGCGAGCCAAAGCGGCGACGCCCACCTCTTTACGGAGTACCGCCAGCCTGGCCAAGGCGAGTACCTCGCGGTGCCTCGCACCTCGTCAGAGCTTCGACGCTACCTTCCGATCGGCTTCCTACCGCACACGACGGTCGCGGCCAACGACCTTCAGATCATCCCGGGCGCAACGCGTTACGAATTTGGCGTTCTGTCGAGTGCGATGCACATCGCGTGGGCACGTGCGACTGCGGGGCGGTTGAAGAGTGACCTTCGCTACTCGGCCAGGTACACCTACAACACCTTTGCCTGGCCGCAGTCGTCACCGACGCAACGCGCCGCCATCGAATCCGCCGCGCAAGCCGCACTCGACGCCCGCGTCTAGTTCTGCGGTTCGACGCTTGACGACCTGTACGACCCGCTGACCATGCCGCCGGCGCTGCTGAAGGCGCATCAGAAGCTCGATGCCGCAGTCGATGCCGCCTACTGCCGCAAGAGCTTCAAGAGCGATGCCGAGCGGGTCGCGTTTCTGTTCGATCTGTACCAGCGCTTGACCTGGCTGCTGCCGTCCGAGCCGGTGAAGCGTGGACGCCGCACGGCCGTTATTTCCCGCCCTTGAGCCGACGCACCTCGCCGGCGCGCGTCAACGAGAAGAAGGCCGGCGCGGCAACCGAAGCGGCCTGCCGCAGCATCGCAGAGTGGCAGCGTACGACGACGCTGCCCGTTTCGGTCCCGGTCAGACTGCCCTGCGTCAACACGAAGACATGCAGCCTGGCTCGCTGCATCGCCGCCAGTTCGTTCGCGCGGTAGCGGATTCGCGAATCTCGCGTGACGACCGGCCACCCTGTATCGGCGGCGGCTGTCAGCCATACCTCGTCCGGCGTGTCATGCACGAACCGGTCGCGATGGGCCACGAAGTCGATACCGGCCTCGTTCAGGGCTCGCCCGAGCGCTGCACTCCACGCGCAGCGGTCGATGAACAGGGTTCGCGGCTCAGGCGGCGAGGCGGTGTTCGAAGCGGAGCGCTTCCCAGATGTCGGGTTCATCGACGCCGTAGTCGTCGGCCATCTCGCGCGGCGAGTCGCCGGCGAGGAAGCGGTCCTGGATCACGGAGGTGGTGACGCCAGCGCTTGCCAGCACCGGTCGGCCGAATGCAAGCCGGGGATCAACGACGACCGCCAACGGTTGACCGCCGACCGCAGGCGTATCGCGCGTCACCGGGAAGAGCCGCACCGGAACGCCGCGAGCGTCGCGCTCGACGCGGGACAGGTCGCGATCGAAGGCGGAGTGCAACGATGCCTGGCCTTCGCGGCTCGCATTGAGCAGCACGCCGGCGTGCTCGATAAACAGGTGCACGCCATTGGTCCGGAATTCGCTCGACAGCAGCGGGCGGTCCATTCGCAGTTTCTTGCGCACGAAGTTCATGCTGTCGCGCACCGCCGGCATCGAGACGCGGTAATGGCGTCGAATCGCGGCCAGCATGTGCAACTCGCACAGGTTGTTGAATGAGAGCAGCCGTTCCTTCGCGTCGGCCGGCGCGATCAATGCGCGAAACCGTTTGCGCGTGCCATCGCGGTGCAGATAGTCCTGACCGAAGCTCCAGGCCTTCACCGTGCCGGGCGGCAGCGCGAGCATGTGGGCCGCCTCCACCGAGCGGTAAGCAGGCTCTTCGTAGACGGGCAAGGGGGTGGTTCGGGACATGGCCATGTCCTTTCTGAACTGAACCGTGCGGCGGAAGTGTACTCACGTGGCGCTGGGTTCGCGCACCGCCAATGCGGTCGTGGCCCATCGTCTCAAGCGATCGAAAAGCGGTAGATCCGGTCCGCATCGAGCTTTCTCACGAGCCGTCCGGCGTGCCACAGCGCATGCAGGTGCGCGATCGATTCGCCCATTGCGAAGGTGGTCTGGTGCAGGTCGAGCTTGCGCTTGAAGAGCACCGGCAGCAGCCCGGCCGCATGCTGCGGGGCGAGTCGGCAGGCCTCGAGGACTTCGCCGAAATGCTCGTCGTGGTGCTGCGTGAGTTGGTCGATGCGGGTGTGCAGGCCGACGAATGGCCGGCCGTGCGAGGGCAGCACCAAGGTATCGGCCGGCAGCGCGCGCAGGCGCCGGATCGACGCCAGATACTGTGCGAGCGGATTGCCTTCGGGCTCGACCTCGTGCACGCTGACATTGGTCGAGATGCGCGGCAGCACCATATCGCCGCTGACGAGCGTCGACAGTTCGGCGCAATAAAGCGCCATGTGTTCTGGCGCATGGCCGTAGCCCACATGGCAGGTCCACGCGCGGCCGCCTATCGTGACCGTCTGGCCGTCCTGCAGACGCCGGTAGTTGGCGGGGATCTTCGGCACCAGGCCGGCGTAGTAGTTGGTGCGCCCACCGATGCGTGCCAGCGATTCGAGGTCGACGAGGCCGTGGCTCGCCATGAACGCCGCCGCCGCCGGCCCGCCGAAGCCGATCGTCGACGAGGTCGCGAGGCGCGCCGTGTTGTAGTCGGTCGCGCTGATCCACATCCGCGCATTCCAGCGCTCGGTGAGCCAGTGCGCGAGACCGATGTGGTCGGGGTGCATGTGGGTGACGATCAGGCGCAGCACCGGCAGCCCGTCGAGATGGTTCGCGAACACCTGTTCCCAGGCCGCGCGGGTGGCGGCGTCGTCGATGCCGCAGTCGACGATGGTCCAGCCGGGCTGCTTGCCGTCCGGACCGTCGAGTTCATCGCGCAGCAGCCACAGGTTGATGTGGTCGAGCGCGAACGGCAGCGCCATGCGCAGCCAGCGCACGCCGGGCACCGCCGGCATCGGCTCGAGCGTCTCGCCAGGGGCGGGCAGGGCATCGCCCAGCGGATAGGCGAGCTGCTGTTCGAGCGCATTCATGGAGGCACCTACACTTTACGTATACGTCAATCGAGCCAGTGTAAGACGCATGTTCGTGCCGCCTCCCATGCCATGAATGCCACCGCCGGCGCGCGGCCGATCCGCATCGGCGACCTGGCGCGCGAATTCGACCTGACCACCCGCGCGATCCGCTTCTACGAGGACTGCGGGCTGCTCGCGCCGCAGCGCCACGGACGAACGCGCGTCTACAGCGCGCGCGACCGGACCCGGCTCAAGCTCACGCTGCGCGGCAAGCGCCTGGGTCTCACGCTGGCGCAGGTCAAGGAGCTGGTCGACATGTACGAATCGCCGCGCGATTCGGCACCTCAGCTCCGCAAATTCCTCGTCGTGCTGAGCGCGCACCGGGCCGAGCTCGAACAGCGCATGGCCGATCTCGGCTCGACGCTGGCCGAGGTGCAGGCGCAGGAACGCGAGGCCAAGCGCCTGCTGGAAAGCGCTTCGGCGCGCGCCGGCCGCACGCTGCCGACCGGCTGATCGGGCCGGCTTCGGCACGAAGCCGAACCGACGTGGGAAATTCCCGAACCCGCGCCTCAGCCATGCGTCACGGCCCGCGCATCACCCCGACAATTTCGTGAGAGCGGCCGATCGAATGGCCGCCCGGTGCGACGGATGTTCGGTTCGCGCCGATTCGAGTCGAGGGAGATCCGATGCGATGGCGAGGCCTTTCGGGCTGGCTTTCGGCCGCCCTGATAAGCGCTGCGTTGCCTGCTGCGGCGGGTTCGACGCACGATCTGGCGCGACGCATTCACGCCGCCGCCGACCATGGGCAACGGCCCTACGCCATCGTCGACAAGCAGCAGGCGCGCATCTTCGTCTTCGACGCCAGCGGCAAGCTGCTCGGCGACTCGCCGGTGCTGCTCGGTGCGGCGCGCGGCGATAGCTCGCCGCCCGATATCGCGCAGCGCAGTCCGGCCAGCCTGCGCGCGCACGAGCGCATCACGCCGGCCGGCCGCTTCGAATCGGAACCGGGCCACAACGACAAGGGCGAGGCGATCGTATGGATCGACTACGACGCGTCGCTCGCCCTGCACCGGCTGCGTCCGAGCCCGGCGCGGGAGCGCCGCGCGCAGCGTCTGGCGAGCCCGACGCCGGACGACAACCGCATCTCGCTCGGCTGCGTCGTCGTGCCGGTCGCGTTCTACGACGCGGTGATCGCGCCGCTCCTCGGACGTCACCGCGGCGTGGTCTACGTGCTGCCCGAATCGGGTGTCATGCCGGCCCTGGCCGGACCGGGCCGCTGGGACTGACCTCCCTCGCCTGAAGCCG
>JBDSEG010000330.1:0-5887 GCA_039920165.1 Burkholderiaceae bacterium | reverse complement strand
AAGCGTTAGCGCAGGCTCGGTGCGAGGGGGGGCGGTCATATCGACGTCGGTAACCGGTAAGAAGCGTTCGATCTTGTTGGTGACTGATGGCCTCGGGAAAGCCCCAGGTCTTCGATGCCGTCGTGGCGCGCCGATCGTATCGGCGAACGCCCCGGGCGCCGGCAGCATTCCCCCGAATCGCGGGTAGGGCGAGGCGGCAGGAAGTCATCGAATCGATTGATATGCGACGCTCGCGGCGCCCACCCCCATCGTCAACGGGGGTCCGAAACGTAGCTTCCGGACACATCCCCGCAATGCAGCCCTGGCATGGTGGGCGCGTCGTCCCGAACGGGCAAACGCTTCTGACCCCATGTGGCATGCATTGAAGAGACTGTTCGGCGTGCGCCGCGCCCCGCGGAACGCGCGCACCAACGCACCCGTCCCTGCGATGGCGTGGCTCAGCGCGCTGCGCAGCCCCGAGCGCGAAAGCGACGCAAGGCTCGGCGAATCCGCGCGGCGCTGGCTCGAACGAATCCCCGCCCATGCGCGGCCGGTGTTGCTCGCAGCGCGTTATCCGAGGATCGTCAACCGCATCGCCGCCCTGAGAGGAGACCTGTTGCCCACGCTCGACTGCCTGGACGCGCTGCTGGTCGATGGGCGCGGGGGCAGGATCGGCTTCGTACCGATGATCCGGGCCGAGATCGTTCGACTCGGCTATCTCTACCGCGCGAGCCTGGGCGAATCCGCCCATTCAAGCCTGTGGGCCAATATGGCGCGGCCGCGAAACGAACGCCCGCCAGCGTGGGGCGCGCCGACACGCAGCGCGGCCCCACAGGTCGAGGCGCCCCGGCGCGCGGCATGACGCTCGCGGGCCCCGCCCGCGAAATATCAGCCCTTCTTCGCGCCCGACTTGCCGGACGACGGCGGCAGCGTCTTGCCGGCCGGCGCAACGCCTTCCTCGGTGGCCGGCGCCGGCGGTGGCGCCTTCGAACGCTGCCCGCCCACGTCCGCCTTGGCGGGTTTTTGTCCTGACTTGGCCATGTGAAGCTCCTGCGATTTGCATCGGCGCGCGGGATGCGACACCGTCGAGCACGCTTGCGGCAAGCCGCGTGCCACCGACACCGGCGCGGCAGCAGTCATTTCCCGATGCAGAACCGGCTGAAGATTTCGCCCAGCAGATCGTCGGGCGTGAAGGCGCCCGTGATCTCGGCAAGGGCGTCGTGGGCGAGGCGCAGGTCCTCGGCCATCAGATCGAGCGCGGGGGTCGCGAGCGCGAGCTGTGCGGCGGCGCTTTGCAGATGCGCGGCGGTACGGCGCAACGCCTCGACGTGGCGGGTGCGGGCGATGAAGATGTCCTCGCCCTGCCCTTGCCAACCCGCGAGTTCGAGCAGGCGCTGGCGCAGTGCTTCGAGGCCAGCGCCGGTGCGCGCCGACAGCGCGATTGCGTCGGCCGGCAGCGGGTGCGGCGGCGCCGCGGCATCGAGCTTGTTGTAGACGTGCAGCAGCCGCCCGCTTTCGTGCAAGGCGAGCGGCAGGCCGGCTTCGACATGGCGGTCACCGGCCTGGTGGTCGAGCTCGGCGAGCCGCGTCAGGTCGTGGATGAACAGCACCGCATCGGCCTGCCCGATCGCCTGCCAGCTGCGCTCGACGCCAAGGCGCTCGACCTCGTCGCGCGCCTCGCGCAGACCTGCGGTGTCGACCACGTGAACCGGTACGCCGTCGATCTGGATCGTCTGCCCGACCTTGTCGCGCGTGGTGCCCGCAATCGGCGTGACGATGGCGAGCTCCGCGCCCGCCAGCGCATTGAGCAGCGAGCTCTTGCCGACGTTCGGCTGGCCGGCCAGCACGACCGTCATGCCTTCGCGCAGCAGCGCGCCCTGGCGCGCGCGCGACAACGCCGCATCGACGCTGCGCGTCACGTCCGCGAGCCGGCCGCGCGCATCGGCCTGTTCGAGAAAATCAATCTCCTCCTCGGGGAAGTCGAGCGTCGCCTCGACCAGCATGCGCAGTGCGACAAGCCGCTCGCGCAGCACTTCGATCTCGACCGAGAACACGCCGGCAAGTGAACGGGCAGCCGAGCGCGCGGCGGCTTCGGTGCTGGCGTCGATCAGGTCGGCGACGGCTTCGGCCTGCGCCAGGTCGATCTTGTCGTTCAGGAAGGCGCGCTCGGTAAATTCGCCCGGCGCGGCCAGCCGCAGACCCGACTCGACACCCGCTTCGAGGCAGCGCGCGAGCAGCAGCTGCAGCACGACCGGCCCGCCGTGCGCCTGCAGCTCGAGCACATCTTCGCCGGTGTACGAGTGCGGAGCCGGAAAGTGGATCGCGATGCCGCGGTCGATCGGCGTGCCGTCCGCCGCAGCGAACGGCAGGTAGCTCGCATGGCGCGGCGCGAGTGGCCGGCCGAACAGGCGATCGATCAGGCCCGACAGATTGCGCCCCGACACCCGCACGATGCCGACCGCACCGCGCCCGCTGGCGGTGGCGATCGCGACGATCGGTTCGTGGGGGTGCGGCGGCATGGGCTCGCCCGGCTGAACCCGGCCCGGGCGGCTATTTGCCGAGCACGCCGAGCTGTTTGTTGATGATGTACTGCTGGGTGATCGACAGGATGTTGTTGGTCAGCCAGTACAGCACTAGGCCGGCCGGGAAGAAGAAGAACATGATCGAGAAGACGAGCGGCATGATCCACATCATCTTGGCCTGCACCGGGTCGGCGGGGGTCGGGTTGAGCCAGGTCTGGAACAGGCTGGTCGCCGTCATCAGCAGCGGCAGGATGAAATACGGGTCCTTCGCCGAGAGGTCGGTGATCCAGCCGATCCACGGCGTATTGCGCATCTCCACGCTGGACAGCAGCACCCAGTACAGCGCGATGAAAAACGGCATCTGCGCGAAGATCGGCAGGCAGCCGCCGAGCGGGTTGACCTTCTCTTCGCGGTAGATGCGCATCATCTCCTGCTGCATCTGCTGCGGCTTGTCTTTCATGCGCTCGCGCATCTCCATGATCTTCGGATTGATGGCCTTCATCTTGGCCATCGAGCGGTAGGCGGTGGCGTTGAGCCAGTAGAACGCAATCTTCAGGATCACGACCAGACCGACAATGGCCCAGCCCCAGTTGCCGAGCAGTTGGTGCAACTGGGTCAGCAGCCAGAACAGCGGCTTGGACAGGATCGTGAACCAGCCGTAGTCCTTCACCAGCTCGAGCCCGGGCGCCAGCGCGGCGAGCTTGTTCTCTTCCTGCGGGCCGATGAACAGCCGCGCATCGAGCGCCTGTGTTGCACCCGGTGCAATGCTGCCGAGCGGAACGAACATGCCCACCGAGTAGGTGTTGGGCCCGACCTTGCCGGTATAGAACTCGCGCGTGCGCGGCGTCTCGCCTTCGCGGTCGAGCAGCCAGGCCGACGCGAAATAGTGCTGCACCATCGCGACCCAGCCGCTGTCGGTGGTGATCTCGGGTTCGAGCTTCTCGCCGTCCTTGCGCTTCTCGATGGTCTTGAAATCGACCTTGCTGAATTTGTGCAGATCGGAATAGATGGCGGGGCCGGTGAAGGTGAAATAGAAGCTCGATTCGCCGGCCGGCGCATTGCCGTCGCGAACCAGTTGCAGATACAGCCGCGGGCTGACCGGCGCCGCCGAGACGTTGACCACCTCGTGACGCACGCCGATGACATAGTCGCCGCGCCGGAAGCTGTAGATCTTGCGCAGCTTCACGCCGCTCACCTCGGGCGATTCGAAAGTCACGTCGATGGCGTTGGCGCCGTCCTTCAAGCTGCGCTCGCCCGGCAGCAGCGTCATGGCCGTGAGGTGGTTCGGCAGGCCAGCGCCACCGGCCGGCGGCACGAGGCCGGTCTGCGCGACATACAGCCGCTCGGCCGACTGGTCGAGGAGCACGACGTTGCGGCTGTGGTCGTTCTGGTCGGTCTGCTTGAGCAACTCGACGCGAATCAGGTCGCCGCCCTTGCTGTCGAGCGTGGCGCGCACCAGGTCGGTGGTGATCACGGTCCGTTCGGCGGGGGCGGCGGCCGACGGTGCGACAGGCGCCGTCGGCGCTGGCGATCCGGCCACCGACGAGACCGTCGCGCCGGGGGTGGGAACCGGTATTCCGCCGCTCGCCCCGGGCGGCGCGGCGGCAGGCGAGGCGGCCGGACGCGCCGGCGGCGGGCCGAACATCGAAGGGTGCCCGGAGTGCTTGTTCCAGGCGTCCCAGAGCAGCACCAGCGACATGGAAAAAACCACCCAGAGCAGGGTGCGGCGGATATCGGTCATGAGGCGGTCGGGTCGAAGGGATGGGAGCCGGGCGAACCGGTGGGTGGGAGCGGCGCCGTGCGCCCGAGCGTAAAAAGGCGCGGCATGTGAGTGGGCACCGGGTCGTCGCCCGCGGCACACCAGGGGTGGCAGCGCGCGATCCGGCGCAGCGTCAGGTAACTTCCCGCCGCGGCGCCATGGCGTTGCAGCGCCTGCAGCGAATAGGCCGAACAGGTCGGCACAAAGCGGCAACTGCCGCCCAGCCACACGCTGAAAAGCAACTGGTAGCCGCGCACCGCCCCGATCAGCAGGCGTTGCGGCAGGCGGCGGAACCCGTGGCGCACGGCGAAAGCGATCGAGGCGAAGCGGCTGCGCAGATGACCCGGGCTGCGCGCGTCAGGTCCGCGCGGCGCGAACCAGCAGTGCACGCAACTCGGTGCGCGCCGCCGCCTTGAGGGCATCCGACGCCGCGCTCGGAAAGGCCGCGCGGTCGAACGGTGCACGCAGCCGCACGACCCATAACCCGCCGGCCAGCGCCAGGCCTTCGCTCTCGGCGGCGACTCGGATCTGGCGCTTGAGCAAGGTCCGCGTGACGGCACGGCGCGCGTGGCGCTTCGGAACCACGGCACCCCACCAGCGCGCTTCGGGCGGCAACGGCACCGAAACCGGCATGTCATCCACAGGCCACGCACCGGACCGGTTCGTATCTGTTGATAACTCGGTCGAGCGGACCGCTGGGATGCGCTTCGACGGGGTCTGGGCGAGGTGGTGCAAGGCGAAATGCGGCGTGCGCGAGCGGCTGGGGGTGCCGAGCACGCGTTCGAAATCGACCGGCCGCGTCAAACGCGCGAGCATTGCCAGCCCGCCACACCGCCCGGCCGCGCAGTCGCTGACCGGTGCAGGTTCAAACGGCCAGACGCTTGCGGCCCTTGGCGCGGCGCGCATTGATGACGGCGCGGCCACCGCGCGTCTTCATGCGAACCAGAAAGCCATGGGTGCGAGCCCGGCGAACTTTGGAGGCTTGGTAGGTACGTTTCATGATTCGCTTGGCTTCGGGAAACCGAGCATTAGACCGAAAAGGCCTTTCTGCGTCAATGAGTTACACGGACGGGCCTTGGCGCCGCAGGGGATCACCCGGGGCTCGCGATCTGTGGATAACCCTCGATTCGCCGGTTCCGCCCACTACAATCGGCGACCCTTCCGCAGCACTTTTCCACAACGCCTTCCATGACCGGTGACCTTTGGCAGCTCGGCTGCGAGCGACTCGCCGCAGAGCTGCCGGAACAGCAATTCAATACCTGGATCCGACCGTTGCCGTCGGGTTCGGTGACCGACCAGGGCGAAGACGGCGCGGTGGTAACTTTGCGCGTTCCCAATCGCTTCAAGCTCGACTGGATTCGCAACCAGTATGCGGGCCGGATCGAGGCCGTCCTGAGCGAGATCGCGGGCAAGCCGGTGCGCCTGGAAATCGCCCTCGCGCCGCGCGAGGGGAATGCGGCGCCGGTGGGGATATCGCCGGGCTCGGGCCACGGCGGCCCCGTATCGGCCATCAGGGCATTGGCGGGCCTGAAGCCTGGCGGCCCGAACGATCAACCGGGCGGCCATGGACGCGTCGATGGTCAGGGCAACGCGAGCGCGGGGCCGATGGCGCGCAGCTATGCGATGG
>JBDSEG010000329.1:0-2860 GCA_039920165.1 Burkholderiaceae bacterium | reverse complement strand
GGTCGTGTGGCTGCTCGCGATCCCCGGACTGCTGCTGGCCGGCGGCGCGCTCTTGGTGTGGATCGCCTGGCGGCTGCTGCTGCCCGAGACCGAAAGCGCACAGCACGGCCCGGCACGGACCACCTTCTGGGGCGCGATGCGAACCATCGTCGTCGCCGACGCGGTGATGGGTCTGGACAACGTCCTGGCGGTCGCCGGCGCGGCGCACGGCAGCTACCTGCTCGTCGTCACCGGGCTCGTCATCAGCGTTCCGATCGTGGTCTGGGGCAGCACGCTCGTCCTGCGCGTGGTCGACCGCTATCCGGTGGTGGTTTATGTCGGCGCGGGCGTGCTCGCCTGGACCGCGGTCAAGATGATGGTGTCCGAACCGCTGCTGCGGCCCTGGCTGCAGGTGCACCCGGCGGTCGCGCTCGCGCTGTACCTCGTCATTCCGCTGGTGCTGTGGCTCGGCTTCGTCAGGAACCATCGCCAGCTCGAATCGCGCATCCACGCCCGGCTGCTCGAATTCAAGGCCTTGCGCCCTCAGCCCGCCGCACCCGCGCCGTCCGAACCCGATCCGCGACCGTCCCCCCGCAACCAAGGAGAACCGAGCATGCTGAAAGTCCTCGTCCCGGTCGACGGCTCGACCAATGCCTTGCGCGCGGTGCGCCATGCGATGGCGCAGTACCGGCGCGACCACGAACTCGAACTGCATCTGCTCAACGTGCAGCCCCTGCTGTCGCGCCATGTCGCGCGCTTCATCGCGCGCCACGACCGCGACGCCTGGCACCACGAGCAGGCCGAGCTCGCGCTGCGCGCGGCGCGCCAGTTGCTCGACGGCGCGGGCGTGCCGTACCAGACCCACTGGGCGCTCGGCGACCGCGCCGCGCAAATCTGCCGCAGCGCCCAGTCCCTTGCCGTTCACCACATCGTGATGGGCACGGCGCGCAAGAACTCGATCACCCGCATGCTCGAAGACTCGACCACCCACCGGGTGCTCGAAGCAAGCCCGGTGCCGGTCGAGGTGGTGGCCGGCGATGCGGTCTCGAAGTGGGAGCGCTGGGGACTGCCCGCCGGCGTGGCGGGCGCCGGCGGGCTGCTCCTGCTGGCCGCGCTCGACTAAGCGCAGCCCCGGCCTATTGCAGGCTGGGGCTCAGTGCCGGTGCCGCAGCGGCCGGAACCGGCGCAAGCGGCAGGATGCGCTCGAGCGCCGCTTCGAGGTTGGCGACGCTGCGCTCCACCTGCGCGAGCTTGTCCAGGCCGAACAGGCCGATGCGAAAAGTCTTGAAATCGGCCGGTTCGTCGCATTGCAGCGGCACGCCAGCGGCGGTTTGCAGCCCCTCGCCGAGAAAGGCCTTGCCGGTGTGCAGGCCGTCGAGGTCGGTGTAGCTCACGACCACGCCCGGCGCTTCGAAACCTTCGGCCGCGACGCTGCGCAGCCCGTGCGACTCGAGCAACGCGCGCACCCGTCGGCCGAGCTCGAACTGGCGCGCGCGCAAGGTGTCGAAGCCGGCGGCTCGGGTCTGCAGCATCATGTCCCGGGTGCGCGTCAGCGCATCGGTCGGCAGCGTCGCGTGGTAGGCATGGCCGCCGCCTTCGTAGGCTTCCATGATCTGCAGCCACTTTTTCAGGTCGGCCGCGAAGCTGGTGCTGGTGGTGGCGTCGATCGCGGCCCGGGCGCGCTCGCCGAGCATCACGAAGGCGCAGCACGGCGAGCCGCTCCAGCCTTTTTGCGGCGCGCTGATCAGCACGTCGACGTTGCAGGCGCGCATGTCGACCCACACGGCGCCACTGGCGATGCAGTCGAGCACGAACAGGCCGCCGACTTCGCGCACCGCCTGGCCGACCGCGCGCAGATACGCATCGGGCAACAGGATGCCGGAGGCGGTCTCGACGTGCGGCGCGAAGACGACGTCGGGGCGCTGCGCGCGGATCGCGGCCACCACGTCGTGAAGCGGCGCTGGCGCGAACGTGGCCTGGCGCGCATCGGATACGCGCTTCGCCTTCAGCACCGTGTGCCCTTCGGCGATTCGCCCCATCTCGATGATCTGGGTCCAGCGGTAGCTGAACCAGCCGTTGCGCAGAACCAGCACCTTCCTGCCGGTCGCAAACTGGCGCGCCACCGACTCCATGCCGAACGTGCCGCTGCCCGGAACGACGACCGCCGAGCGCGCGCCGTAGGCCTCTTTCAGGGTCGCCGAGATATCGCGCATCACGCCCACGAACTTCTTCGACATGTGATTCAGCGCGTGGTCGGTGAAGACGACCGAATATTCGAGCAGGCCTTCGGGGTCGATATCGCGCAGCAGTCCGGGCATGGTGTTTCCCTCGAAACAAACGTTGACCGGCCAGCTTAGCACCGGCCCGCGCGGCCCCGATGCCCGCGCCCGGCGCGCAGGAACGCACAGTCGATGCGGCGAATGCGCAACGCCCGACTGCACAGCGCGCGCGCCGCTGCCGACAATCGGTCATCGCCCGCTACGCACCGCACGTTATCCGTCCATGTGCCAACTCTTCGCGCTGAGCAGCAATGTGCCGAGCGCGGTGACGTTCTCCTTCACCGGCTTCTCGGCGCGCGGCGGGGCGACCGGCGAACACGGCGACGGCTTCGGTCTCGCATTCCACGATGGGGTCGACTTCCGCCATTTCGTCGACGCCGGGCGGGCCAGCGATTCGGCGCTGGCCGACTTTTTGCGCCGCCATCCGATCCGCGCCCGCACCGTGCTCGGGCACATCCGCAAGGCGACGCAGGGCGCGGTGCAGCCGGCCAACAGCCACCCCTTCGTGCGCGAATGGCAGGGCCGGCACTGGTCGTTCTGCCACAACGGCGATCTGAAGGATTTCCGCCCGCGCCTGACCGGCAGCGTGATGCCGGTGGGCA
>JBDSEG010000328.1:0-3429 GCA_039920165.1 Burkholderiaceae bacterium | reverse complement strand
CGGTCGAGTGGAAGGGCACCCACATCAATATCGTCGACACCCCCGGCCACGCCGACTTCGGCGGCGAGGTCGAGCGCGTGCTGTCGATGGTCGACAGCGTGCTGCTGCTGGTCGATGCGGTCGAGGGGCCGATGCCGCAGACCCGCTTCGTCACCAAGAAGGCGCTCGCGCTCGGCCTGAAGCCGATCGTCGTCGTCAACAAGGTTGACCGGCCCGGCGCGCGGCCCGACTATGTGATCAATGCGACCTTCGACCTGTTCGACAAGCTGCACGCGACCGAGGCGCAGCTCGACTTTCCGGTCATCTATGCGTCGGGACTGAACGGCTGGGCGACCCTGACTCAGGGCGAGAACGGCGACTACAACAACGCGAGCGATCTCGCGCCGCTGTTCGACGCCATGCTCGAGCACGTGCCGGCGCACGAAGGCAGCCCGGACGCTCCGCTGCAGCTGCAGATCTGCTCGCTCGACTACAGCACCTATGTCGGGCGCATCGGCATCGGCCGAGTCAACCAGGGCACGCTGAAGCCGATGCAGAACGTCGCCGTGTACAGCGGGCCGGACAGCACGCCGATCAACGCTCGCGTCAACCAGGTGCTCAAATTCGAGGGCCTGGAGCGCATGCAGGCAACCGAGGCCGGTCCGGGCGACATCGTGCTCATCAACGGCATCGAAGGTATCGGTATCGGCGTCACGCTGACCGATATCGAGAACCCGCTGCCGCTGCCGATGTTGAAGGTCGACGAGCCGACGCTGACCATGAATTTCTGCGTCAACAACTCGCCGCTGGCCGGGCGCGAAGGCAAATTCGTCACCAGCCGGCAGATCTGGGATCGGTTGCAGCGCGAGTTGCAGAGCAACGTCGCGCTGAAGGTTCGCGAGACCGACGAGGATGGCATCTTCGAGGTGATGGGGCGCGGCGAACTGCACCTCACCATCCTGCTCGAGACGATGCGCCGCGAGGGCTACGAGCTCGCCGTCTCGAAGCCGCGCGTCGTCTTCCGCATGGAGGGCGAAGAGCGTCTCGAGCCGATAGAGCAGGTCACGGCCGACGTCGAGGATCAGCACCAGGGTGCGGTGATGCAGGCGCTGGGCGAGCGCCGCGCCGAACTCGTCAACATGGAACCCGACGGCATGGGCCGTGTGCGGCTCGAGTACAAGATCCCGGCGCGTGGCCTGATCGGCTTCCAGAACGAGTTTTTGAACCTCACGCGCGGGACCGGCCTCATCAGCAACATCTTCGACAGCTACGAATCCTACAAGGGCGAGATCGACGGCCGCAAGAACGGCGTACTGATCAGCCAGGACGACGGCGAGGCCGTGACGTATTCGCTCGGCAAGCTCGATGACCGCGGCCGCATGTTCGTCAAGGCCGGCGACCCGCTGTACGAGGGGATGATCGTCGGCATCCACAGCCGCGACAACGACCTGGTGGTAAATGCGGTGCGCGGCAAGCAGCTCACCAACTTCCGTGTCTCGGGCAAGGAAGATGCGATCAAGATCACCCCGCCGATCGTCTTGACCCTGGAAAGCGCAGTCGAATTCATCGCCGACGACGAACTGGTCGAGATCACGCCCAAGTCGATTCGGTTGCGCAAGCGGCATTTGAAAGAGCACGACAGGAAGAAGGCTTCGCGAGAGGCCGCCTGAGCGGGCTCCGGCGCATTCCCTCGCGCTCGCACAAGATCGCCGGGAGGGCCGCTTCGCGGCCCTCTTCACCCCGATGACGCACCGCCGCGCCGTCCTCATGATGATCGTCGTGACCCTGCTGTGGAGCACGGCAGGCGTGGTGACGCGCCATCTGGACGCGGCGCGCAGCTTCGAGGCGACCTTCTGGCGCAGCGCCTTCACTGCGCTTGCGCTCGCCGTGGCGCTGCGTCGGCTGCGCGGTCCTTCGCTGTGGCGCGAGCTCGCCACGGCGGCGCGGCCGGTCTGGATTTCGGGGACGTGCTGGGCGGTCATGTTCACCGCCTTCATGGTGGCGCTTACGCTGACCAGCGTAGCCAACGTGCTGGTTACGATGGCACTCGGGCCGCTGGTCACCGCACTCTTCGCGCGACTCTTTCTGCGCCACCGGCTGCCGCTTCGCACCTGGGCCGCGATCGTCGCCGCGGGCGCCGGGATCGCATGGATGTTCGGCCAGGGCGCGAGTGCTCGGCAGCCGGGTGCGCTGCTCGGCAGCGTGGTGGCACTTGCGGTGCCGATCGCCGCCGCGGTCAACTGGACCTTGCTGCAGCACGCCGGCCGGCGCCCCGTCTGCGCAGGCCGGCGCGACGACATGCCGAGCGCGGTGCTGATCGGCGCGCTGCTGTCGGCGCTCGCCACCCTGCCGTTCGCACTGCCCCTTCAGGCTTCGGCGCGCGATATCGGCCTGCTGTCGCTGCTCGGTATCTTCCAGCTCGCCGTGCCCTGCCTGCTGGTGGTGCGGCTGAGCCGGATCCTTCCGGCACCCGAACTGGCCTTGCTCGGACTGCTCGAGGTCGTATTCGGCGTGCTGTGGACCTGGCTGATCGCTGGCGAGTCGCCGGGTGCCGCGGCACTCGCCGGCGGCGCGCTGGTGCTGGGCGCGCTGCTCGTCAACGAGGGCCTGGCCTGGCGCGCGCGGCCCCGGCCCGTGCGCGAATGATCGAAGCTTGCGCGCGTCCCGCTTGCGGCGGGCACGCGGCCGGCGGTGACGCGCTCAGACATTGCTCGTCGCGCGCACCTCTTCCATCGTCGTGACTCCGGCGAAGACCTTTTCGATGCCGTCCTGGCGCAAGGTGCGCATACCTTCCGAAAGTGCGACCTGCTGCAGCATCGCCGCACGCGATCCGGTCTGGATCAACTGGCGCAGCTCGCGCGAGATGACCATCAACTCATGCATCCCGGCGCGTCCCTTGAAGCCGGTATGGTCGCAGGAGGCGCAGCCCGGGCTGTGGTGCGCGAGCAGCCGGCCGTCGCGGCTCCCGCGCTGCTTCCAGCCGGCGAGCACGGCGTCCGCCTCGACCGGCGCCTTCTCGGTTCCGAACGCGTGCATATAGTCGGCCAGCATCTCGTCGATGTGCGCCGGCGTGGCCGGCGTGCTGCGCCGGCACTCGACGCACATCCGCCGCACCAGCCGCTGCGCCAGCACGGCAAGCAGCGAATCGGCGAAGTTGAACGGGTCCATGCCCATGTCGAGCAGCCGAGTCACGGTCTCGGGTGCGCTATTCGTGTGCAGCGTGCTCATCACCAGGTGGCCGGTGAGCGAGGCCTCGATCGCGACCTGCGCGGTCTCGCTGTCGCGGATCTCGCCGACCATCACCACGTCGGGGTCGGCGCGCAGGAAGGCGCGCAGCGCCTTGGCGAAGGTCCAGTCGATCTTCGGATTGACCTGGACCTGGCGCAGCCCCGGCTGGGTGATCTCGATCGGGTCCTCGGCGGTCCAGATCTTGCGCTCGGGCACGTTGAT
>JBDSEG010000327.1:0-4782 GCA_039920165.1 Burkholderiaceae bacterium | reverse complement strand
GGCGTGTGCAGGTCGGCCGCCTGCTTGGCGTGCAGCAACTTGGCGAAGAGTGCGTCCGGCGCGACGAGATAGCCCAGGCGCAGCCCCGGCGCGAGCACCTTCGAGAACGAACCCGCGTACACCGTTCCTTCGGGCCACAGCGAGGCGAGCGAGGGTGGCGGAGCCTCATCGAACCACAGGTCGCCATACGGGTTGTCCTCGAGCAGCGGCACGCCGATGCGCTGCGCTTCCTGTGCGATCTCGATGCGCCGCGCCGCATCGATGCAGCGTCCGCTCGGGTTCTGGAAATTCGGCAGCAGGTACAGGAAGCGCGCACCTCTTGCAGCTTCGAGCGCGGCTGCGGTCGGTCCCTGCGCATCGCCCGCGATGCTGACGATCGTCGGCTCATACGCTTCGAAGGCCTGCAGCGCGCCGAGGTAGGTCGGCGTCTCGACCGCGACCGTGCTGCCGGCATCGAGCAGCACCTTGGCGACGAGATCCAGGCCCTGCTGCGAGCCGGTGGTGACGAGCACCTGCTGCGCACGCACGTGCATGCCCTGCGTCGCGAGGTGCGCGGCGACCCATTCGCGCAGCGGGCCGTAACCCTCGCTCGCCGCGTACTGCAGTGCGGCGTGCGGCGCATCGGCCAGCACCTTGGCACTCGCCTCGCGCATCGCCTCGACCGGAAAGCTGTCCGGTGACGGCAACCCGCCGGCCAACGAGACAATGCCGGGTAACTCGGTGAGCTTGAGGATCTCGCGGATCACCGACGGGTTCATGCGACGCGTGCGTTGCGCGAGCGTCCAGGGGGATGCGGAAGAGGTCATGAGCGTGATCCTGAAGCACGCGTCGATTGGGCTGGCATGCGCCGGCCGATGAAGACGATGGCGAGCACCGCGAGCGCGAAGCCGACCGTCGACGCATCGAGCCTTTCGCCGAGGACGGGCACGGCGAACAGCAGGCCGAGAAACGGTTGCAGCAACTGGACCTGGCTCACCCGCACCGTGCCGCCGATCGCGAGCGCCCGGTACCACGCGAAGAAGCCGAGCCACATCGAGAACAGCGCGACATAGACGAGGCCGGCCCAGGCCGATGCGCGCACCGCATGCACCGGCCACGCGACCACGGTAAGCGGCGCGGTGAGCGGCAGGCACAGCACAAGCACCCAGCAGATGACCTGCTGCGCCGGCATGCGCTGCGAGAGCACGGCGCCGGCCACATAACCCATCGCGCCGAACGCGACTGCGCCCAGCAGCCAGCCGTCGGCGCCGACCAGCGCGCCGCCGCCGGCAAGCGCCGCATAGCCGAGCACGAGGGCGCAGCCGGCCAGCGCGCAGATCCAGAAGCCGATCGACGGGCGCTCGCGAAACCACAGCGCGGCAGCGACCGCGGTGGCCAGCGGCAGAACGCCGGTGACGACCGCGCCGTGCATCGCTTCGACTTCGCGCAGCGCCAGGCCGATCAACCACGGAAAACCGAAGACCGTGCCGAGCGCGCACACCGCCAGCGCTGCGAGGTCGGTGCGGCGCAGCCGCGGCGCGCGGATCGCCAGCAGATAGACGAGGCTGCACAGCCCGGCCAGCGCGGCGCGTGCGACCGAGACGAAGAGCGGCGAGAGCTGCGGGTCGGCGGCCGGCCCGACCGCGAGCCGCGTCATCGGCAGGGTCATCGCGAAGATCACGACGCCGAGCAGGCCCAGGCCCAACCCGCGCGCGGCATCGGGCACGTCGGGCAGCGTTGCGGCGGTCGACACGGCGGCAGCGTCACAAACAACCTTCATCGCGCCAGTCTAGAAGCAAATGCCAATACACGACCGCTACACTTGCGGCTTCATCGCTTCTTCTGTATCGGTCCGCCATGCCCGCCGACAGCCGCATCGAACCGCTCAGCCGCGACGGCGACGCCGGGCTCGCGCAGCAGCTTGCCGGGCGCTATGCCGAGCGTATCCGCCAGCGCCTGCTCGGTCCGGGGGCGCGGCTGCCGTCGGTGCGCGAGTGCGCGCGCCGGCACGCCATCAGCACGCACACCGTCGTCGCGGCCTACGACCAGTTGCTGGCGCTCGGACTGGTCGAGGCGCGCCGGCAGCGCGGCTTCTTCGTGCGCGAGAGCGCATCGGCCCCGGCGCCGCTGCGCCGGGCGAAAGCTGGAACGGCATCGAGCCGGCCGCCTCTGCCGGTCGATGCGACGACGCTGGTGCGCGGCATGTTCCAACCGCCCGGCGCGCTGCCGATGCCGAGCTCGGGGACGCTGCCCGTCGAGTGGCTCGATGTGCCCATGCTGGCCAGTGCGCTGCGCCGCATCGCCGGCGGCAGCGGACTCGCCGAGACCGCGCTGCGCTACGGCGAACCAGCCGGCGAGCCGCGCCTGCGCGAAGCGCTCGCGCAGCGCCTGGCCGAGCACGCGATCCCGGCCGGCCCGACGCAGATCGTCACCACCCTGGGCGCAATCCACGCGCTCGATATCGCGACCCGCACGCTTGCACGACCCGGCGACAGCGTCTTGGTCGACGAGCCCGGCTGGTCGATCGAATATGCGCGGCTGGCGGCGCTCGGGCTGCGCGTGCTGCCGGTGCCGCGCGGGCCCGAGGGCGTCGACCTCGACGTGATGGAGCGGTTGATCGAGGCGCATCGGCCGCGCCTGTACGTGACCGTCTCGGTTCTGCACAACCCGACCGGCGCGTCGCTCGGCCTCGCCACCGCGCACCGGCTGCTGCGCATCGCGCAGGCGCACGACCTGACCATCGTCGAGGACGATACCTATGCCCATCTCGCGCCGCCGCACCTGCCGCGGCTCGCCGCACTCGACGGCCTCGAACGCACGGTCTATATCGGCGGCTTCTCGAAGATCCTGGCGCCGGGCTGGCGCGTCGGTTTCATGGCGGTTGCGCCGGGTCTGGTCGACCGGATGGTCGATACCAAGCTGCTGACCAGCCTCACCACGCCGGGCCTGACCGAGCGCGCGATCGCGCTGTGCCTGGAGAGCGGCCAGCTGCGCCTGCACGCGGGACGCGTGCAGGACAAACTCGAGGCGGCACGCGCGCGCACGGTGCGGCTCGCGCGGGCGCACGGCTGCCGATTCGAGTCCCAGCCGAACGGCCTGTTCGGCTGGGTCGACGTGGGCGTCGATACCCAACGTCTCGCGCGCAACATGCTCGAACGCGGCTGGCTCATCGCTCCCGGCGCGCTCTTCCATGCGGTGCCGAGACCGACGCGGCTGATGCGGATCAATTTCGCATCGAGCCAGGATCCACGGTTCTGGAAGGCCCTCGCTCGCGAGCGCGACGGCATGGCGGCAAGCGTTGGAGCGGACGACGCCAGGTGACGCAGCGACCACTAGGCGTAACTTCCTCTTACATGTAAAAATCGCTGTCCATGGACGGCGAGATGTTCGATACCACCATCCCGTTCGGCGAGCCCGAGCTGATGCGGGCGAGCGCCTTCGAACGCTATCTGCGCGACCTCGACGGGCCCGACTCGGGTGGCGACACCATCAGCTCGCGCATCTCGCAACTCAGCCCGACGCTGCGCGACGACCTGCTGCGTTTCGAGCGCAGCAACGGCGGCTCGGAAGCGATGGAAGTGGTGGCCGCGTGCCTGCGCCACGCAGCCGACCTGACAATCCACCTGCACTGCGACGAGCGCGTCGTCCCGCTGACCGTTTTCGCGCCCGAGCGGCTGGTCCATTGCCCAGTGCCGATGCAGGACCTGGTACAGCGCTACTTGCCGCACGCGCGCGTCATGCACATCGAGCCGGCGACGCTGCGTCCGCCCGGCCATACACAAAGCAGCCTGGTCGGACCGGGCGAGATGCACCACCCGATCGAGCCGCTGCTGTGGGCGCTAGCGATGCGCGGCCAGCGCCGCGAACTTCTGCCCGAGATCGCCGGCCCGGCGGTCTACCGCATCGCGCCGGGGCTGGACATCGACAGCCTGCCGGCGCGCGGCGCGCTGATGGCCGCGGTGCGGCGCCTGGCCATCGAACCGGTCAGCCTGCGCGAGCTTGCCACCTGGCCGGGACTGGACCGCGACCGCGCCTCGCGACTGCTCAATGCGCTGTACCTGCGCGCCGGGCTGATCGTGAGCCGGGCCCATCCGGCGGCGGGCGGCGAGCGCCGGCCGAGTTCGTCCTCGCGCTGACCCTCAATTCGAGGCGTGTGCGGCCGTCAACGGCCGCTGCCGAGCGACTCCCAGCGCTCGAGTACGCGCAACAGTTCCGCGTCGATGGCGGCGTGTCGCGTCTGCGCGGCGGCGGCTCGGTCGGGGTCGGATGAATATACCGAGCCATCCGCGAGCAGCACACCGAGCGCCTTCTGCTCGACCTCGAGCGCGTCGATCAAGCCGGGCAGCTGGTCGAGTTCGCGCTGCTCCTTGTAGCTGAGCTTGCGCGGCTTGACGGCGGTCGGTGCCGGTGCAGCCGTCGGCCTCGCCGCAGGCTTCGCAGTGACGGGCTTCGCCGCCTGTTCGCGAAGCCGCGCGGAACGTGCGCGCTGGAGCTTCCAGTCTTCGTAGCCGCCCTCGTATTCGCGCCACAGGCCGGTCGCTTCCTCGCCCTCCCACGCAATCGTGCTGGTCACGACGTTGTCGAGAAAGCGCCGGTCGTGGCTGACCAGGAAGACGGTGCCGGGATAGTTCTGCAGCAGTTCCTCGAGCAGCTCCAGCGTATCGATATCGAGATCATTGGTCGGCTCGTCGAGCACCAGCACGTTGGCCGGCAGCGCGAACAGGCGTGCCAGCAAGACGCGGTTGCGCTCGCCGCCCGATAGCGTTCGCACCGGCGAATTGGCGCGCTCGGGCGAAAACAGGA
>JBDSEG010000326.1:0-4255 GCA_039920165.1 Burkholderiaceae bacterium | reverse complement strand
GCGCGACGGGCGAATCGTGTCCGAGCTCGACGTCTACGAATTTCTGGTCCAGGGCGACAAGTCGCGCGACCTCCAACTCGTCGCCGGCGACGTGATCGTGGTCCAGGCGGTGGGACCTCGCGTCGCGCTGACCGGCGCGATCGATACCCCGGCGATCTACGAACTCAAGTCGCGCGAGGAGCCGGTGCGTGAGATCCTGCGCTATGCGGGCGGCGCGCCGATCCTCGTCAATCCGAACCGCGCGCAACTCGAGCGGGTCGACCCGACGCAGGCCAAGGCGGCGCGCTTCGTCGAGGAATTCGCGCTCGACGGGACCGGGCTGCAGAAGACTTTGCGCGACGGCGACATCCTGACTCTGCTCGCGATTTCTCCGCAATTCGCCAACGCGGTGACGCTGAAGGGCCACGTCGCGCAGCCGCTGCGTTATCCGTACCGCCCCGGCATGCGCATCCGCGATCTGATTCCGGACCGCGACGCGCTGATCACGCCCGACTTCTATCGCCGCAAGAACCTGCTGGTGCAGGTCATCGAGGATGAGGACCGGCCACAGCGCCGGCCGCAGCAGGACGATTTGCGCGGCGGCATCCGGCAGGCCGATATCGACCGCTCGGCGCTGCGCCAGGACGGCGCCGACGCCGCCAACCGGGGCGAAGCGCAGTTGCTCGCGCCGGACGCCTCGGCGACCGGCGCAGCGCCGCGTCAGAGCACGCTGCCCGACCCGACCGGCGCCCGCGCGCGGCGCAGCCAGCTCGAGGACGATGACCGCAATGCTGCGCAGCGCCAGCGGCGCACGCCGTCGGTCCTGTTCGATGAGCTGAACTGGGACTATGCGGTGATCGAGCGGCTGAATACGAACGACCTCACGACCCAGGTGATCCCGTTCAATCTCGGCAAGGCCATCTTGCAGGGCGATGCCGCGAACAACCTCGAACTGTTTCCCGGCGACGTGGTGACGATCTACAGCCAGAAGGATCTGCGCGTACCGGTCGCGCGCCAGACCCGACTTGTCTCGCTCGAGGGCGAGGTCAATTCGCCCGGCGTCTACCAGATCCAGCCGGGCGAAACGCTGCGCAGCCTGATCGCGCGCGCCGGCGGCCTGACGCGCGAGGCGTATCTGTACGGACTCGAATTCAGCCGCGAGGAAACGCGGATGCGCCAGCGCGAAAACCTCGCCGCGGCGATCGCCCGGCTCGAGGCGCTGTCGTCGGTGCAGACCGCGCGCGACGCCGCGAACCGGCGCGACGATACGTCGGCACAGAACGCCTCGGCGGTCAGCAATGCGGCGACCCAGGCCCAGCTTTCGCGCCTGGCGCGGCTGCAGCCGAACGGGCGCATCGCGCTCGAACTCGACCCGAAGGACGTCTCGGCCGACGCGCTGCCCGACGTGCCGCTCGAGCACGCCGACCGGGTCAGCATCCCGGCACGGCCGGGCTTCGTGACGGTGGCCGGCGCGGTCGTCAACAGCAACGCCTTCCTGTGGAAGCCGGGACGCTCCGCGGGCGACTATCTCAAGCTCGCCGGGGCCGACGAGGCGGCCGATCCGAAGAATATGTTCATCTTGCGCGCCGACGGCACCGTCAACCACGCCGGCGATTCGCGCGGTTTCTTCTCGCGCAACGACCTCGCCGCGCTGCCGATGCAGCCGGGCGATGCCCTGATCGTGCCGAACCAGCTCGACTTCGAGACCTGGGGCCGCGCGCTGGTGCGCAACCTGAAGGACTGGTCGCAGATCTTCTCGCAGTTCGGCCTCGGCATCGCGGCCATCAACACCTTGAAGAACTGACAGTCCGAGCGCCGCACATGACGAGTACCGCAACCGCCCAGCTCGAAGAAGACGGCCCGACGGTGGCGTTGGCCGATGTGCTGGTGTGGCTCGGCCAAGGCAAGCGGATCATCGTCATCGTGACGCTGCTGGCTGCCCTCGCCTCGCTCGCCATCGCGCTGGCCCTGACGCCGATCTTCACGGCGCGCGCAACCTTGCTGCCACCGCAATCACAGCAAGGCGGCGGATCGGCGTCCGCGCTGGCCGCACTCGGTTCGCTCGGCGCGTTGGCGGGCGGCCTCGGCGGGAAGACGCCCGACGAGCTCTATGTCGCGCTGCTGCGCAGCGACTCGGTGCAGCGCGCGCTGGCCCAGCGCTTCGACCTCATGAAGCGCTACGACGTCGAAAGCTACGAGACGCTGCGCAAGGTGATGCCGAGCCATGTCCGCATCGCCAGCGACAAGAAGAGCGGCCTGATCGGCATCGAGGTCGACGATGCCGATCCCAAATTCGCGGCCGACCTTGCCAATGCACACACGGGCGAGGTCACGAAGGTGCTCGGCCGCCTGGCCGTGTCGGAAGCGCAATTGCGCCGGATCTTTTTCGAGGGTCAGTTGAAGGATACGAAAGAGGCGCTGATCGCCGCCGAACAGGACTTGCGCCGGGTGCAGGAGAAGTCGGGCGTGATCGCCCTGGACAAGCAGGCCGAGGCGCTGATCGGCGGGGCCGCGCAGGTGCGTGCGCAAATCAGCGAGCGCGAGGTCCAGCTCAAGGTCATGCGAGGCAGCGCGACCGACCGGAACCCCGACGTGATCCGGCTCGTCTCGGAGTTGCGAGCGCTGCGAGGCGAACTTGCGCGCATGGAATCGACCCAGGGCGGCAACGCCGGCAGCGCGGTCGACATGCCGGTCGGGCGAATCCCCGAGGCGGCGATCGACTATGTCCGCGCGCGCCGCGAACTCAAGCTGCAGGAGACGCTACTCGAGGGAATGATCCGCCAGTTCGAAATCGCCAAGCTCGACGAAGCCAAGGAAGGCCCGGTGCTGCAGCCGGTCGATATCGCCCTGCCACCGGACCGCAAATCGAAGCCGTCGCGCGCGCTGATCGTCCTGTCGGCGACGCTGTTCGGCCTGCTCGCCTCGATGCTCTTCGTCGTGGCTCGCGGCCATGCCGCGTCGGCGCGCGCGGGCGATCCGCAGCGCGCCGCGGCCTGGCAAGGCGTGGCGCGGGCCTGGCGCATTCGCGGCTGAGCCGGGTGCCTTAGGTCCCGCCGTTCAGCACCCGCGCGAAGACCGCGCTGTCCACGTTGCCGCCGCTGATCGTGATGCCGATCGCGCAGTCCTTGCCCTCCCAACGCGCACGGTCGACCAGCGCGCCGGCCAGGGCCGCCGCACCGGCGCCCTCGGCGACGTTGTGGGTGTCGGCGAAGAGCGCGCGCATCGCGTCGGCCACCTGCGCGTCGCTGACCGAGATCACGTCCTCGACCTCGCGCACGATGATCTCGAGCGCATCCGCATCGGGCAGCCGGCACGCCATGCCGTCGGCGAGTTCGGTCGTGACCGGTGACTCGATCAGCCGGCGCTTGCGAAACGATTGCTGGTACGCGGTCGCATGCGAAGACACCACGCCGACGATGCGCGTTGCCACACCCGTATAGGCACGTGCCATCGCGCACGCGCAGATGCCCGATCCCTGGCCGATCGGCACGTACACCAGCGCCGGTTGCACGGCCTCGAAAAATTCGATCCAGGCGGTCGCCACCCCGCGCACCAGGTCGGCGTGGAACGATGGCACCATGTGCCAGCCGTTCGCATCGGCCAGACCCTGGGCGTGCTCGCGCGCGGCCTGGAAATCGTCGCCATGCTCGATCAGGTCGACGCCGAGCGCGCGCATCGCCGCATTCTTCTCGACCGAATTGCCGCGTGGCACGACGATGGTGGCGGCGAGGCCGTGCGCGCGCGCCGCGTGCCCGACCGACTGCCCGTGGTTGCCGCGTGTCGCTGAGACGACGCCGCGCGCGCCAGGCTCGCGCCGCATCAGGGCATCGAAGTAAACAAGCCCGCCGCGCAGCTTGAAGGCACCAACCCGCGTGTGGTTCTCGTGCTTGACCCAGACCGGCACGCCGACCCGCGCATCGAGCAATGGCCAGCGCTGCTGCGGCGTCGGCGGCATCGCCGCATGCACGATGCGCAGCGCATCCTGGATCGATTCGCGGTTCAACATGCAATACCTTTCTCGTCATCTGACGATGCGACGTCGCCGCGAAGTTCGATCCGTCCGCGCGACGTTGCCAAAGTGGCGAGCAACGCCGGGGCGGCGTCGCTTTCGAGGCACTCGATATGTTCTGGAAGCCGCGTTCGCAACAGGGTGCGCAACTGCGCAGGCAGCGCGCCGAGCGCAAGCCGCTGCAGCGCGACGCCACTGTCTGGCAGCGACGCCGCCGGATGCAGCGGCCCGGTCCATGCGATCAGGGTCGGCAATGCACCGCGGCCA
>JBDSEG010000325.1:0-2776 GCA_039920165.1 Burkholderiaceae bacterium | reverse complement strand
AGCGGGATCAGTTCGTCGTTGAAGTCGTAGCTCGGGTTGTGCAGCATGCACGGGCCCATGCCGTGGCCGCCTTCGCGGTGGCTGCCGTCGCCGTTGCCGATGAGGAAGTAGCAGCCTGGCTTCTTCTGCAGGAAATAGCTGAAATCCTCGGCGCCCATGGTCGGCTCGAACTCCTGCACATTGGGCGCGCCGACCATCTCGGTCATCACCTTGCGAACGAATTCGGTCTCGGACGGGTGATTGATGGTCGGCGGGTAGTTGCGCTTGAAGGCGAACTCGCAGGTTGCATCGAAGGCGGCGCAGGTGTGCTCGGCGATCTCCTTCATGCGCCGCTCGATCAGGTCGAGCACTTCGAGCGTGAAGGTGCGCACCGTGCCTTGCATCTCGCAACTGTCCGGCACGACGTTGGTCGCTTCGCCGGTGTGGATCATGGTCACCGAGATGACGCCGGCATCGATCGGCCGCTTGTTGCGGCTGATGATGGTCTGGAAGCCCTGCACCAGCGCGCAGGCGACCGGCACCGGGTCGATGCCGTTGTGCGGCATGGCGGCGTGCGCGCCCTTGCCGCGGATCGTGATCTTGAACTCGTTGCTGCTCGCAAACGCCGGGCCGCTCTTGAGCGCGAACTGGCCGGCGGCCATCCCGGGCCAGTTGTGCGCGCCGAACACGGCTTCCATCGGAAACTTGTCGAAGATGCCGTCCTTGATCATCTCGCGCGCCCCGCCACCGCCTTCTTCGGCCGGCTGGAAGATCAGGTACACGGTGCCGTCGTAGTTGCGGTGCTTGCTCAGATGCTTGGCCGCCGCCAGCAGCATCGCGGTGTGGCCGTCGTGGCCGCAGGCGTGCATCTTGCCGGGGTGGGTGCTGGCGTGCGCGAAGGTGTTCTTCTCGGTCATCGGCAGCGCATCGATGTCCGCGCGCAGGCCGACCGCGCGCTCGCTGCTGCCGTTCTTGAGGATCGCGACGATGCCGGTCGTGCCCATGCCGCGGTGGATCGGAATACCCCAGTCGGTGAGCTGCTTCGCGATCACGTCGGCGGTGCGGTTCTCCTGGAAGCACAGCTCGGGGTGGGCGTGGATATCGCGGCGGACCTTGGCGATCGCGGCGGCGTCGGCGAGGATGGATTCGATCAATTGCATCAGGGGCTCCGGGTGCGCCATGGGCGTGACGGTCAGTCTACCCGCGCCGCAGTGCCATCGTCGTTCGTGCGATAGTCGTTTGCATGAGCCAAGACACCTTGGGTGGCGTGCCCATCCGCACCCCCCGCTTTGGTCCGATCCGCACCGTGCGCGGCGCCTGCCCGCACGACTGCCCCGATACCTGCGCCATGCGCGTCAGCGTGCAGGATGGCGTCGCGATCAAGGTTCAGGGCGAGCCCGACCATGCGCCCACCCACGGCGCGCTGTGCACCAAGGTCTCGCGCTATATCGAGCGCACCTACCACCCCGAGCGCGTGCTGACGCCGATGAAGCGCGTCGGCCCCAAGCGCGGCGGCGTGGCGCGCTTCGAGCCGGTTGGCTGGGACGAGGCGCTCACCGATATCGCGGTGCGCCTGAAAGCGATCGCGGCACGCGACGCTCAAGCCATCCTGCCCTACAGCTACGCCGGCACGATGGGCTTGCTGCAGGGCGAGGCGATGGCGGGGCGCTTTTTCAACCGGCTCGGCGCATCGCGGCTCGACCGCACCATCTGCTCGTCGGCCGGCGGCGAGGCGCTGGCCGCGACCTACGGCGCCAAGGTCGGGATGCTGGTCGAGCATTTCGCCCGCAGCAAGCTGATCCTCATCTGGGGCAGCAACCCGATCGCTTCGAGCGTGCATTTCTGGACCCTCGCGCAGGCCGCCAAGCGCGCCGGCGCGAAGCTGGTGTGCATCGACCCGCGCCGGACCGAGACCGCCGAGCGCTGCCACCAGCACATCGCGATCCTGCCCGGCACCGACGGTGCGCTCGCGCTCGGCCTCACGCATGAGCTGATCGCGAACGATGCGCTCGACCACGACTACATCGAACGCCACACCGAAGGCTGGCCGGCGCTGCGCGAGCGCGCTTTGCAATGGCCGGCCGAGCGCGCCGCGCGGGTGTGCGGCATCACGGCCGACGAGGTGCGTGGCTTGGCACGCGACTACGCCGGCATCCGCCCGGCCGCGATCCGCCTGAACTACGGCATGCAGCGGGTGCGCGGCGGCGGCAATGCGGCGCGGCTGATCGCGATCCTGCCCTGCCTCGTCGGCGCCTGGCGCGATCCGGCCGGCGGCCTGCTGCTGTCGGCGTCGGGCTGGTTTCGCAACGCGATCGATGCGCCCGCGCTGCAGCGCCCCGACCTGCTGCGCGGACCGGTGCCGCGCACACTCAACCTGAGCACGGTCGGCGACGATCTGCTGCGCGAGTCGTCGCCCGCGTTCGGGCCGAAGGTCGAGGCGGTGATCGTCTACAACAGCAACCCGGTCGCGGTCGCGCCGCAATCGGCGCGGGTGGTGCAGGGCTTCGAGCGCGAGGATCTGTTCACCGTCGTGCTCGAGCATTTCATGACCGATACCGCTGACCTCGCCGACTATGTTCTGCCCGCCACCACGCAGCTCGAACATCTGGACGTGCACACCAGCTACGGCCACACCGATGCACTGATCAACGAACCGTCGATCGCACCGCTCGGCCAGGCCCGCAGCAACACCCAGATCTTTCGCGACCTGGCGCGCCACATGGGCTTTGAGGAGCCCTGCTTCGGCGACGACGACGAAGCACTGGCGCGCGTCGCCTTCAAGCGCGACGTGACACTC
>JBDSEG010000324.1:0-21197 GCA_039920165.1 Burkholderiaceae bacterium | reverse complement strand
GCTCGGTGGTCGAGCGCTGGAAGAACAGCGGAACGATCTCGACCAGCCCGCCGACCGCGACGACCAGCAGGATCAGCACGATCATCAGAAAGTTGCTGGTCTCGATGCGCTCGTGACCGCTGACCGGTGCTTCTTGGTTCGACATGACAGCGATTCCTCAGGCGGCCACGAGACGCGGTACCAGTGCCGCACGCACCGCGCCGATACGCACCGTCATCACCACGTTCCACGCCATCACGCCCATGCCGCCGAGGTACAGCAGGCCGCCGGCCAGGCGAACGAGATAGAACGGAAAGGTCGCCTTGACGCTTTCGACGAAGGTATAGACGAGGGTGCCGTCCGGGTTGAGCGCGCGCCACATCAGTCCCTGCATGACCCCCGCGATCCACATCGCCGAGATATAGAGAACGACGCCGAGCGTGGCGATCCAGAAGTGCAGGTTGATCGCGGGCACGCTGTACATCGTGGTGCGGCCGTGCATGCGCGGAATCAGGTAGTACAGCGACCCCATGGTGATGAAGCCGACCCAGCCGAGTGCGCCTGCGTGCACGTGGCCGACCGTCCAATCGGTGTAGTGCGACAACGCATTGACGGTCTTGATCGACATCAGCGGGCCCTCGAAGGTGGCCATGCCGTAGAACGAGAGTGCGACGATCAGGAATTTGAGGATGGCGTCGTCGCGCAACTTGTGCCATGCGCCCGACAGCGTCATCACCCCGTTGATCATTCCGCCCCAGCTCGGCGCGAGCAGGACCAGCGAGAACACCATCCCGACCGACTGCGCCCAGTCGGGCAGCGCGGTGTAGTGCAGGTGGTGCGGCCCGGCCCACATGTAGGTGAAGATCAAGGCCCAGAAGTGCACGATCGAGAGCCGGTACGAATACACCGGCCGCTCGGCCTGCTTGGGGATGTAGTAGTACATCATCCCGAGAAAGCCCGCCGTCAGCAGAAAGCCGACCGCGTTGTGGCCGTACCACCACTGGACCATCGCATCCTGCACGCCGGCGTAGGCCGAGTAGCTCTTCCAGAAGCTGACCGGCATGACCGCGCCGTTGACGATGTGCAGCAGCGCGATCGCGATGATGTAGGCGCCGAAAAACCAGTTGGCGACATAGATGTGGCGCACCCGCCGCCGCCCGATGGTGCCGAAGAAGACGATCGCATATGCAACCCACACGATGGTGATGAGGATGCCGATCGGCCACTCGAGTTCTGCGTATTCCTTGCCGCGCGTATAGCCCAGCGGCAGCGTGATCGCCGCCAGCACGATGACGGCCTGCCAGCCCCAGAAGACGAAATTGGCGAGCCTGGGCATGAACAGCGGCACCTGGCAGGTCCGCTGCACGACGTGGAAGCTGGTCGCGAAGAGCGCGCAACCGCCGAACGCGAAGATCACTGCATTCGTATGCAGCGGCCGCAGGCGTCCGTAGCTGAGCCAGGGGATGCCGTAGGTGAGATCGGGGAAGGCCAGTTGCGCGGCGATCAGCACCCCCACGAGCATGCCCACCACACCCCACACCACCGCAGCGAGCGCGAAACCGCGCACGGCGTCGTCGGTGTAGTGAACCTGCGCCGCAGCGTGGGCCTTGTCGACCATCGAACCTCTCCCTTGTGTCGTCCCCTGCGAAGGCGCGATTGTTCGAGCCCTCACCATCAGCCGGCTTGATCCGGATCAAGGGAATCGATGAGCAGGATTTCCTCGCCGTGCCGGTCGAGGTCGTCGAACTGGTCGGCATTCAGCGCCCAGGCGAACAGGCCGAGCAGCCCGAGCACCAGCCCGACCGACAGCGGGATCAGCAGATAAAGGCTCTCCATCGACGCTTACCTCGCGAGCCGCAGCGAGTTCAGCACCACCCCGAGCGAGCTCGCCGCCATGCCGAGACCGGCGAGCCACGGCGGCATCCACCCGGCAAGCGCGAGCGGCACGCAGGCCGCGTTGTAGGCCGCCGCCCAGACGAGGTTCTGACGCACGACGCGCAGCGCCCGGCGGGCCAGCACGCGGGCGCGCACCAGGTCGCCGAGCCGGTTCGACAGCAGCACGCCGTCGGCCTGCGCGCGGGCGACCAGTGCCCCCTCGCCCATCGCGATCGAGACATCAGCCTGCGCCAGCACCGGCGCATCGTTGACGCCGTCGCCCAGCATCCCCACCCGCTCGCCGCACGCCTGGGCCTCGCGCAGTGCGGCCAGCTTGTCCTCGGGTGTCATCCCGCCCGAAGGGCACGCCAGACCCAGTGCGAGGGCGACCGCGCGTGCGCGGTCGTCGGCATCGCCCGACAGCAGGTGCAGCTCGACGCCGTCGCGTTGCAGCGCCTGCACCGCCGCCTGCGCATCGGCGCGCAGGCGCTCCTCGAAGACGAACCCGACGCGCGCCACCCCGTCGCAGCCGAGGACGGTTCGCGCCGCGCCGCAGGGCAGCGACCCCGCGTCGCCCGCCCACGCCGCAGCGCCGAGCCGCCAGTTCCGGCCGTCGGCGTCGAACGCCTCGAGACCCTGGCCGGGCCGTTCGGTCAGATCGCGCCAGACGGTGTCGGCCGGCTCGAAGGCCTCGCGCAGCGCACGCGACGCCGGATGGGTCGACCACCCGGCCAGCGAGGAGGCGATGCCGGCCAGCCTGGCGACCGCACCGGGCGATCCGTCCGCGGCCAGCGCCAGCACCGCGGTGCACCGCAAGCCGCCTTCGGTGAGCGTTCCCGTCTTGTCGATAAAAAGCGTCTGCATCCGCGCCAGGCCTTCGATCGCATCGAGCCGGCGCAGCAACAGGCCGCGCCGCCCCATCGCGCCGGCCGCCGACAGCAGCGCCGACGGCGCGGCCAGCGACAGCGCGCACGGGCAGGTGACGATCAGCACCGAGACCGCGACCCAGACCGCACGCGCCGGGTCGATCACGCTCCAGACGGCGGCCGCCGCCGCGGCGGCAAGCAGCACCGCCCAGACGAAGGGCCCGGCCCAGCGGTCGGCGCCGGCGAGCAGCGCCGGGCGCTGGCTGCGCGCCGCGCGCATCAGGGCGACGATGGCTTCGTAGCGCGTGTCCGCGCCGACTCGATCGACCCGCATCAGCACCGGCGCGCCGAGGTTGACGCCGCCGGCCACGACCGGATCGCCGGGCGATCGCGCGACCGGGTCCGACTCGCCGGTGAGCAGGGCCTCGTCGGCGCGGGTCGATCCTTCGAGCAGCAGGCCGTCGGCGGGGTAGGCCTCGCCGACCGGCACGCGCACGCGGTCGCCGGGCTGCAGCGCCCGGACCGCGACGGTCTCGACGCCGCCGTCGGCGCGAACGCGCAGCGCGGTCCGGGGCAGCGCGCCGGTCGCCTGCTCGAGCGATACCTCGGCGCGCTGGCGCGCGCGCAGTTCGAGGAAACGCCCGCCGAGCAGGAGCGCGACGAACATCGTGAGCGAGTCGAAATACACCTCGCTGCCGAAGATGCCGCCCGGATGCCACGCCGCACCGCTGCTCGCGACGAAGGCGACGGCGATGCCGAGCGCCACCGGAACGTCCATGCCGATGCGCCGGCGTCGGACCGACGCCCAGGCGCCGGCGAAGAACGGCGCGGCCGAGAAGCACAGCACCGGCAGCGCCAGCAGCCAGCTGCCCCAGTCGAGCAGGCGCTTGTGCTCGGGCAGCAGATCACCGGGCGCGCCCAGGTAGGCGGGAGCCGCCAGCATCATGATCTGCATCGAGCACAGGCCGGCGACGAAGAGCCGCCACAACGCCGCGCGCGACTCGATGCGGCGCAGCGCACGCGCGCCGGCCGCGGTATCGGGCAGCGCCGTATACCCGGCCGACTCGACCGCGCGGACGAGGGCCGAGATCCGGGTCAGCGCCGGATCCCAGCGCACCGTCGCTATCTGCGCCGCCGCACCGACCGAGGCATCGAGCACGCCGGCCTCGCGCCGCAGCGCCTGCTCGACGATGGTGGAGCACGCGGCGCAGTGCATGCCACCGATGCGCAGCGACGACTCGGCCACGCCGCGGGCGCCGCCCGCCGACCGGGCGGGCCAGCGCGTGAAAGTTGCGAGCTCGGCCGGATCGTCGAGCAGCGCCGCTGTATCGCGGCTGGATGTGGGATCGGCGGCATCGGCGGCGCGGCCCGCCATCGCCGACTCGGCGCCGAGCGCGACGGCCGCCATCAGCGACGCGCCGGGCGATCCGGGCCGGGTCGTGCGCGAGCGCGCGCTGGCGCAGCGAGGGCGATGCAAGGGGGCATTCGCCCATCCTGCGCGCAGGCACCGGCACGCGGCATGACATTGATCAAGGCAGCGGCTCGAAGGCCGCGGCGAGGCGCCAAAAAAGAGGGACGGCCCGGCCGGATCGAATCGCGCCGGCCCGCGCGCGCCAGCGTTTTGCGCGCGAGCACCGAAATGCAAGAATCGAATCACCGCGGGCCTTGCGCCGCAAGCGCTGCGCACAGTCCCGAGCCGACGACGTTCGAAGGAGTTCCCATGGAACGAGTCTCGACGCCCAGGACGACGAACTCTACGCGGGTCTCGACGCGAGCGAACCGCACATGCCGGTAGCGCCGGCGCACTGACGACCCACTTCCAACCAGGATGTCCGATGCTCTTTCCCACCACCATCGTCGGCAGCTTTCCGCAACCCGACTGGCTGATCGACCGCGAGAAGCTGGCGGGCCGCTTTCCGCCGCGCGTGCGGGCGAAGGAACTGTGGCGCGTCGCCGAGCCGTACCTCCAGCAGGCCTGGGAGGATGCGACGCTGATCGCGATCCGGGCCCAGGAAGAGGCAGGGCTCGATATCGTCAGCGATGGCGAGATCCGGCGCGAGAGCTATTCGAACCGCTTCGCGACCGCACTGGACGGCATCGATCTCGACAACCCCGGCACGGGGCTCGACCGATCCGGCCATCCGAACCCGGTGCCGCGCATCGTCGGCCGCATCCGGCGCCGGCACGCGGTGGAGGTGGAGGACCTGCTGTTCCTGCGCGCACATACCGAACGCCAGATCAAGATCACCGTGCCCGGCCCGTTCACCATGCTGCAGCAGGCGCAGAACGATTTCTATTCGACCGAAGAAGAAGCGGCGATGGACTATGCGGCCGCGGTGAATGAAGAGATCGCCGACCTCTTCGCCGCCGGCGCCGACGTGGTGCAGATAGACGAGCCCTATATGCAGGCGCGGCCCGAAAAAGTGCGCCGCTACGGCGTGACGACATTGAACCGCGCGCTCGAAGGCATCACCGGAACCACCGCGGTCCACATCTGTTTCGGCTACGCCGCCATCATCCACGAGCGGCCCACGGGCTATTCGTTCCTGCCCGAATTGGCGCAGTGCCGCTGCAGGCAGGTCTCGATCGAGACCGCGCAATCGAAACTCGACTGTTCGGTGCTGAGGCAGCTCGAAGGCAAGCAGGTGATGGTCGGCTGCATCGACCTGTCGGACATGGCGGTTGAAACCCCGGAACTCATCGCCGACCGCGTGCGGCGCGCGCTGCCCTACGTGGCGAAGGAGCAGGTCATCCTCGCCCCCGACTGCGGCATGAAATATCTGCCGCGCGACGTGGCCGAGGGCAAGCTCAGGTCGATGGTGCAGGCGGCCAAGCTGCTGCGCGCCGAGCACGGCGACTGAGGCGCGCACGCAGGCGCCGGGGGCCGGGGCGAGCGTCGCGCTTCTCCCGCGGCATAGGAGGCTGTCGGGCTTTGGGATGGTCCCGCGACGTCGTTGCACCTGCCCGGTGCTTGCGCTGGATCAAGCGGCGACATGGTTCTCGCCTCTATGGTGCGGCGGCCGACGAGGCGTGCCAATTCCGGAGATTCCATGACCGTCCACCTCATCCTGCGCAGCATGCGACGTTGCGCCCCGGTCCTCGGCCTGATGGCCTTGCTGTCGTCGCCGCTGCTCGCGACCGGCGCCGGCCCGACAGGGGCCGGCGATTTCGGCGCACCGCGTGGCGCACCGATTCGAGCGGTGCTGACCAGCCCGCCCCACGTTCCGCCCCCGACCGGTCGCAGCCGTCCCGCCAAAGTCATCGTCGAGCTCGAGGTGATCGAGAAGGAGATGCCGATCTCCGAGGGCGTGAACTACACGTTCTGGACCTTCGGCGGCACGGTGCCCGGCAGCTTCATCCGGGTGCGCCAGGGCGACACCGTCGAGTTCCACCTGAAGAACCATCCGAGCAGCAAGATGCCGCACAACATCGACCTGCACGGCGTAACCGGCCCGGGGGGCGGCGCGGCATCGAGCTTCACCGCCCCCGGCCACGAATCGCAGTTCACGTTCAAGGCGCTCAACGAAGGCATCTACGTCTACCACTGCGCGACCGCACCGGTGGGCATGCACGTGGCCAACGGCATGTACGGGCTGATCCTGGTCGAGCCACCGAAGGGTCTGCCCAAGGTCGACCACGAGTACTACGTCATGCAGGGCGATTTCTACACCGGCGGCAAATACCGCGAAAAGGGCAACCAGCCCTTCGACATGGAGAAAGCGATCGACGAGCGCCCGACCTATGTGCTGTTCAACGGTGCGGAGGGTTCGCTCACCGGCGACAAGGCGCTGAAGGCGAACGTGAACGAGACGGTGCGGCTGTTCGTCGGCAACGGCGGACCGAATCTGGTGTCGAGCTTTCATGTCATCGGCGCGATCTTCGACAAGGTTCGCTTCGAGGGCGGCAGCACCGCGCAGACCAACGTGCAGACGACGCTCATCCCGGCCGGCGGCGCGGCGATCGCCGAGTTCCGCACCCGCGTGCCGGGCAGCTATGTGCTGGTCGACCACTCGATCTTCCGCGCCTTCAACAAGGGTGCGCTGGCGATCCTCAAGGTCGACGGCGCCGAAGACAAATCGATCTATTCCGGCAAGGAGGTCGATGCCGTGTACCTTGGCGACCGCGCCGGTCCGAACCTGGACGCGGTGGCCAAGGCCACGGCCTCGTCGGCCAGCGGCACGCTGACGCTGCAGGACCAGGTCCAGGCCGGCCAGGCCTTGTTTGCCGGTACCTGTTCGGTCTGCCACCAGCCCAGTGGCGCCGGGCTGCCGGGGGTCTTCCCGCCGCTCGCCAAATCGGACTACCTCGCCGATGTCAAGAAAGCCATCGATGTGGTGCTGCGTGGCCTGTCAGGCAAGGTCAAGGTCAACGGGCTCGACTACGACTCGGTCATGCCGCCGATGAACCAGCTCAACGACGATGCTGTCGCCAATATCCTGACCTATGTCTACAACAGCTGGGGCAATCCAGGCGGACGCATCTCCACTGCGGACGTGAAGGCGCAGCGCGCGAGCACGCCGCCGCCCGTGCCCGAGAAGCATTGACGTGACGCTTTCGAGGCGCCTGTCGATCGGTCTGCTCGCCGCGTGCGGCCTGGCCGGCAGCGCAGGTGCGGCCGACTATGCGCGGCTGCCGGGCGGCAGCTTCGAGAGCGTGCTGCCGCAGGGCGCGGTGCCGACCGCCAGCGTCGCGGTCGCGATCGCTCCCTTCGCCATGCGCACCCAGCCGGTGAGCGCGGGCGAATTCCTCGCCTTCGTTCGAACGCACCCGCAGTGGCAGCGCGGCCGGGCACCGTCCGTCCTGGCCGACAAGCGCTATCTGATCGACTGGCATACGCCACTCGAACTCGGCGCGGCGCACTCGCCCGATCAACCCGTCGTCAACGTCAGCTGGTTCGCCGCCAAGGCCTTTTGCGCTAGCGAGGGCGCGCGGCTGCCGAGCTGGCTCGAGTGGGAATATGCCGCCTCCGCCGATGCCACGCGAACCGACGCGCGCGCCGATCCGCAGTGGCGTGCGCGCATCCTCGCCTGGTATGCACAACCCGGCTCGGCAGCACTCCCGGCAGTCGGCGGCGTGCCCAACGCCTACGGCGTGCGCGACCTGCACGGCACGGTCTGGGAATGGGTCGACGACTTCAACGCCCTCTTCATCGCCGGCGACAGCCGGACCCAGGGCGATCCCGATACGCTCAAGTTCTGCGGCGCCGGTGCGCTCAGCGTGATCGACCGCGACAGCTACGCCGTGCTGCTGCGCATCGCGCTGCTGTCCTCGCTCGGCGCCGCCGACACGACCGGCAACCTCGGTTTTCGCTGCGCCCGCCCGATCGACGGAGTCTTGCCATGAGCCCTGCCCGACCGCCCGAAGGGGCTCATTCCCGGCTGGCGGGACCGGGCGCAGTCCGAAGGGTGCCCCAGTGACCACCAACCATCCACTGTCGCGCCGCGACGCCTTGCTGTATCTCGCGGCGCTCAGCGTCATCTCCGCGGCGCACGCCGCCCCGACGGCGCTGCCGGGCAACTCCGTCTACCAGGTCCGGCCCGGGCTGACCGACCAGGACGGGCGCCCGTTCGATCTCGTGTCGCTGCGCGGCCGGCCGGTGCTGGCGAGCATGTTCTACAGCTCGTGCGACAAGGTGTGCCCGATGATCTTCGAGACGATCGGCATGACGCTGCAGGCGCTGCCAGCGGCCGACCGGGATCGCGTGCGGGTGCTGATGGTCAGCTTCGACCCGGCCCGCGACAGCGTCGCCGTGCTCAAGCAGACCGCGAAGGCACACCAGTGCGATGAACGCTGGACCCTCGCGCGCACCGACGAGGCCGGCGCCCGCGAGCTCGCTGCGGTGCTCGGCGTGAAATACCGACGCCTCGCCGATGGCGAGTTCAACCATTCGAGCACGATCGAATTGCTCGACACCGAAGGCCGCATCGCAGCGCGCACCGGCAAGCTCGCGGCGGTCGACCCCGCGCTGCTGAAGGCGTTGCGGGCAGCGGTCCGGGGGCGCGGCTGAACCGTTGTGTCGCACCTCGGCCTTGAATCCGCCCTGGGCGATGCCCAGGCGGGCGGCATCATGATGGGCGCCGGCGTGCCGATCGTGCCGAGCAACCGCGCGGACAGCGCGAATTCGCGCGTTGCATCGTGCTCGATTGCGCTGCTGCTGGGCGCGCACGCCGGAAGTGGTGCCCGATGAGCGAAGCGCTGCCCGCGGCCGGCAATATCGTCGTGCTGAATTCCGGTTCGTCGAGCGTGAAATTCGCCGCCTACGCGTGCGAAAGCCGCGACGCGGCATCGCTGCATCTGCTGCTGCATGGCGAGATCGACGGCACGGGCCGGGCGGCCCGATTGCAGGCCTGGGACCGCGACGGCCAGACCCTGCCCGGCGCCGACGTTGCGATGCGGGCCGATACGCCGCAAGGTCACGAGCAAGGCCTGCGACGGCTGTTCGAGTGGCTCGAGCGGCAGTTGCCGGGGCGGCGCGTCCGGGCGGTCGGGCACCGCGTCGTCCACGGCGGCGCGCACTTCACGCGTCCGGTGCGCGTCACGCCCGAAGTCCTCGCAAGGCTCGATGCGCTGAGCCCGCTCGCGCCGCTGCACCAGCCGCACAACCTCGCGGCGATCCGCGCCATCGCCGCGCTCGACCCCGGGCTGGCGCAAGTCGCGTGCTTCGACACCGCGTTCCACGCCGGCCAGCCCTGGGTCATGCGGACCTATGCGCTGCCGCAGCGGGTTCGCGATGCGGGCGTCAGACGCTACGGCTTCCATGGCCTGTCGTACGAGTACATCGCATCGGTGCTGCCTTCCCATCTGGGCGCTCAGGCGGACGGCCGCGTCGTCGTTGCCCACCTGGGCAACGGCGCCAGCATGTGCGCGATGCGCGAGCGCCGCAGCGTGGCGACGACGATGGGCTTCACCGCGCTCGACGGCCTGATGATGGGAACGCGCTGCGGCAACCTCGACCCCGGGGTCGTGCTGTACCTGATGGCGGAGATGGGCATGACGCCGCACGAGGTCCAGACGCTGCTGTACCAGGAGTCCGGGCTGCTCGGCGTGTCCGGCATCTCGTCGGACATGCGAGCCCTGCAGGCGAGCCACGACCCTCGGGCGCAGGGCGCGATCGATCTGTATGTGAGCCGCATCGCGCGCGAACTCGGCGGCCTCGCCGCGACCGTGGGCGGACTGGACGCCCTCGTCTTCACGGCCGGCATCGGCGAGCACAGCGCAGCGATCCGCCAGCGCGTATGCCGGGACGCCGCGTGGCTCGGCGTCGAGATCGACGTTCAGGCCAACGCTGCGCCGGCCGGCCCCGGCACAGCACGCCGCATCAGCTCCGCCGCGAGCCGCGTGGACGTGTGGGTCATTCCGACCGACGAGGAACTGATGCTGGCCCAGCATTCCCTGGCCGTGCTGGACGGGAGGAGCGGCCTGTGAACCCCCGGGGCCGCCCCGATGGCGAAGGCCGGAACGCACCGCATGAAGCGGGCACCATCAGCGCGAACACCGGTGTCGTCAGCGCGGTTCGCGGTAGCGTCGTCGACGTACGCTTCGAGTCGCGCCTGCCGCCGATCCGCACGCTGCTGCGCACCGGCGCCGACGGGCTGATCGCGATCGAGGTGCTGGCCCACCTCGACACCCAGCGCGCGCGCTGCATCGCGCTCACCTCGACCCAGGGCCTGGCGCGCGGCATCGCGGTGCACGACAGCGGCGCGCCCTTGCTGGCACCGGTCGGCGCCGGCATCGTCTCGCGCATGTTCGATGTGTTCGGGCAGACGATCGACCAGCTGCCGCCACCGCAGGACGTGCAGTGGCGCTCGGTGCATCGCGCGCCGCCGCCGCTCGCTCGGCGATCGACAAGGTCGATGGTCTTCGAGACCGGCATCAAGGCCATCGACGTGCTGCTGCCGCTGGAGACCGGCGGCAAGGCCGGCCTGTTCGGTGGCGCGGGCGTCGGCAAGACGGTGCTGCTGACCGAACTGATCCACAACATGGTCGGACGCCACCAGGGCGTGAGCATCTTCTGCGGCATCGGTGAGCGTTGCCGCGAGGGCCAGGCGCTGTACCACGACATGCGCAAGGCCGGCGTGCTGGAGAACATGGTGATGGTTTTCGGGCAGATGAACGAGCCACCGGGCGCGCGCTTTCGGGTCGGCCACGCGGCGCTGACGATGGCCGAATATTTTCGCGACGACGAACACCGCGACGTGCTGCTGCTGATCGACAACATCTTCCGTTTCATCCAGGCCGGCTCGGAGGTCTCGGGCCTGATGGGCCAGATGCCGTCGCGGCTGGGCTACCAGCCGACGCTGGGCACCGAGCTGTCGGGCCTGGAAGAACGCATCGCCAATACCGACACCGGTGCGATCACGTCGATCCAGGCGGTCTATGTGCCGGCGGACGACTTCACCGACCCGGCGGCGGTGCACACCTTCTCGCACCTGTCGGCATCGATCGTGCTGTCGCGCAAGCGGGCGAGCGAAGGCCTGTACCCGGCCATCGACCCATTGCAGTCGAATTCGAAGATGGCCACCCCCGGCATCGTCGGGGCCGAGCACTACCGGCTGGCGCAGGAAATCCGGCGCACGCTGGCGCAGTACGCCGAACTGAAGGACATCATCGCGATGCTCGGGCTCGAGCAGCTCTCGACCGAAGACCGCAAGGTCGTCGCCCGGGCGCGCCGCCTCGAGCGCTTCCTGACGCAGCCGTTCTTCACGACCGAGCAGTTCACGGGAACGGCGGGCAAGACCGTCCCGCTGAAGGATGCGCTCGATGGTTGCGAGCGCATCCTGCGCGATGAATTCAAGGACCTCCCCGAAAGCGCGCTCTACATGATCGGGCCGATCGGCGAGGCGAAGGGCAAGCCGGTGGTCGTGACAGCGCCACCCGCGCCGGCGCGCACCACCGCAATGTCGAATGAAGCTTGAAATCCTGCTGCCGTTCCGAGTCTTCCTGGAGAAGGACGAGGTTCTGCGAATCGTCGCCGAGACGGTCCAGGGCTCCTTCGGCCTGCTGCCGCACCGGCTCGATTGCGTCGCGGCGCTCATCCCTGGCATCCTGACCTTCGAGACGGCGGTCGACGGAGAAATCTTCGTCGCAGTCGATGAAGGCGTCCTGGTCAAGACGGGCGCCGAGGTTCGCGTCTCGGTGCGCCGCGCGATCCTCGGCACCGACCTGGCTGGCTTGCGTGCCGCCGTCGAGCGCGAATTCCTGGCGCAGGACGAGCAGGCGCGCGGCATGCGCGAGGTGCTGACCAAGCTCGAGTCGGGCTTCGTGGCCCGCTTCGCCAGGATGCAGAAGGCATCACCGTGAGCGAGCCGAACGACAGCGCGGGTCCGACGACCCGGCGGCCCATGGCGGCGCAGGTCGACGCGAAGGCGCGGCGCAAGCTCGCGGCGCGCCGCGACGGAGCACCGGGCGTGTGGTTCGGGCTCGGAACGATGGGCCTGGTCGGCTGGTCCATCGTGGTACCGACGCTACTGGGTGCGGCACTGGGACTGTGGCTGGACGCCCGCTATCCGGGCGGCCGCTCGTGGACCCTGGCACTGCTGATGGGCGGGCTGGTGCTGGGCTGCTTCAACGCGTGGCATTGGGTGACCAAGGAAGACCGGGCCATGCACCGGGATGTGCAGGAGGGCGACGATGCCGATGCATGAACTGCCCGCACTGTCCGCCGGCACCTTTTTCGCCGGATTGGCGGGGCTCGTTCTCGGCGCCTTCTTTTTCGGCAGCCTTTGGTGGAACCTGCGGCGCACGCTCGCGTCACCGCCTTCGGTGGGGTGGCATCTCATCGGCCTGCTGGTCCGCATGGCGGTCACCTTGCTCGGGTTCTATGCCGTCGGCGCGGGGCAGTGGGAGCGCCTGCTCGCCTGCCTCGTCGGCTTTCTCGTCGCGAGGTTTGCCGCGACCCGAATGGCACGCTCCTGGGAGCGGCGCCAGACGGACCCGGCAACCGCGAGCGCGAAACGCAAGACCCCGGAGGTCGGCCATGCGTCTGAGCCCTGACGACTGGATCTTCTGGCAGCACGGCTTTGTCAAGCTCAACGGCACCATCTTGTTCACCTGGGCGCTGATGCTGGGGCTGGCCGTCGGCTCCTGGCTCGTGACCCGGCGGCTCTCCGGCGACCACCGTCGATCGCGCTGGCAAAACCTGCTCGAGATCGTCGTGACGGGCATCGTGCAGCAGATCGAGCAGGTCGGCCTGCGCAAGCCGCGCCGATATATTGATTTCCTCGGAACGCTGTTCCTGTTCGTGGCGGCAGCGGCCTTGTGCACGATCGTCCCCTACTACGAGCCGCCAACCGGTTCGCTGTCGACGACGCTTGCGCTCGCGTTGTGCGTTTTCGCGGCCGTCCCGTACTACGGCGTGCGCGACCAGGGCCTTCGCGGCTACCTGAAGTCCTACCTCGAACCGACCGCGCTGATGCTGCCTTTCAACATCATCAGCGAGGTCTCGCGAACGCTGGCGCTGGCCGTGCGCCTGTTCGGCAACATGATGAGCGGCGCGATGATCATTGCCATCCTGCTGACGATCACTCCCTTCCTGTTCCCGATCGTGATGACCGCGCTCGGGCTGCTGACCGGCATGGTGCAGGCCTACATCTTCAGCATCCTGGCCGCGGTGTATCTCGCCGCAGCGACCCATACCGGCCGGGCCAGCCATGGCCGGCCGGCGCCCAAGACACCCTGAACCCAAGACAAGGAACGCCCCGATGGACAGCCTGACACTCATTGCCGTGGCCTCGATCGTTATCGCCGGCCTCACCACCGGCTTCGGCACGATGGGCCCGGCGCTGGCCGAAGGCCGAGCCGTGGCCACCGCGCTGACGGCGCTGGCGCAGCAGCCCGACGCCTCGGCGACGATCACACGCACGCTGTTCGTCGGCCTGGCGATGATCGAATCGACCGCGATCTACTGCTTCGTCGTCTCGATGATCCTGATCTTCGCCAACCCGTTCTGGAATGCCGCGATCGCGCAGGCCGCAGGCAAGTGAACCATGCTGATCGACTGGTTCACCGTCGGCGCCCAGGCGCTCAATTTCATCGTCCTGGTCTGGCTGCTGAAGCGCTTTCTCTACCAGCCGGTGCTCGATGCGATCGCCACTCGCGAGGGCCTGATCGCCCGGCAGATCGCCGACGCGGCGGCGACGAAGCGCAGCGCAGAAGCATTGCAGCAGTCCTTCGTCGAAAAGAGCGAAGCCTTCGACCGTGAGCGCGGCAGCCTGTTCGATCAGGCCGCCCGCGATGCCCAGGCCGAGCGCGAACGACTGCTTGCCGCGGCTCGGAAAGCGGCAGACGAACTCGGCGCCCAGCGGCAGGAGGCGCTGCGCAGCGAGACGGCGCTGCTGCAGCGCAGCCTCGGTGACAGCACCCGGCGCGAGGTGTTCGAGATCACCCGCCGCGTGCTGGCCGACCTGGCGACGGCCAGCCTCGAAGAACGCCTGGCCGACGTATTCGTGCGGCGTCTGGGCGAACTCGACGACCCCGCCCGGGACGGCATGGCCGCCGCGCTGACCGCGCCGGAAGCGCACGCCGTCGTGCAGAGCGCCTTCGCCTTGCCCGATGCCCAGCGCGCCGCCATCCAGTCGGCGGTGAATGCCTGCGTGCGGGCGGACATTGCAATCGAGTTCGTCACTGCGCCCGAACTGGTGAGCGGCATCGAACTGATCGGCGCCGGCCGCAAGCTGGCCTGGAGCATCGACCAGTATCTCGACGCGCTGGAACGAACGATTGCCGACCTGATGGCGCCGCCAAACCCGGCGACCGCTTCGCCGACAGCGCCTGCCGAAGCAGCCGGATCGAAGCCGACCGCCAGCCCCGCATGACGGCCGTCGACGCATCTTCACGCACCGCGGTCGAACAGGCGTTCGCCGCGATACGCGACGCTCGCGTTCGGTTCGCGCCCGCGCTGGCGGTCGAGGAAGTCGGAACGATCCGCAGCGTGGCGACCGGTGTCGCCCAGGTTTCGGGCCTGCCCGGCGTGGGGTTCGACGAGCTGGTGCGTTTTCCCGGCGGCGTGTACGGCATCGCCTTCAATGTCGATGCCGACGAAATCGGGGTCGTGCTGCTGGACGACCCCTGGCGGCTGAAGGCCGGCGACGCGGTCGAGCGCACCGGGCGCGTGATGGACGTGGCCGTGGGCGACGGCCTGCTGGGCCGCGTCATCGACCCGCTCGGGCGGCCGCTGGATGCGCTCGGGCCGGTCGTGAGCAGCGCGCGGCTGCCGATCGAACGCGCGGCAGCGCCGATCATGGAGCGCGCCGCGGTGAGCGTCCCGCTGCAGACCGGCGTGAAGGTCATCGACGCGCTGATCCCGGTCGGGCGCGGCCAGCGCGAGCTGATCCTCGGCGACCGCAAGACCGGCAAGACCACCATTGCGATCGACACCATCCTCAACCAGCGCGGCGACGACGTGGTGTGCGTGTACTGCGCGATCGGCCAGCGTGCGTCGGCGGTCGCCAAGGCCGTGGCCACGCTGCGCGCCCGGGGTGCGATGGACCACACCGTGGTCGTCGTCACCGAAGGCAATCAGCCCCCGGGCCTGGCGTACATCGCACCCTATGCCGCGACCAGCATCGCCGAGCATTTCATGGAGGCCGGGCGCGACGTGTTGATCGTCTACGACGACCTGACCCAGCATGCGCGCGCCTATCGCGAACTCTCGCTGCTGCTGCGCCGGCCGCCCGGTCGCGAGGCCTTTCCAGGCGACATCTTCTACATTCACTCGCGCCTGCTCGAGCGCGCGACGCACCTGAGCGCCGAGCGCGGCGGCGGATCGCTGACGGCGCTGCCGATCATCGAGACCGAGGCGCAGGACATCTCGGCCTATATCCCGACCAACCTGATCTCGATCACCGACGGGCAGATCTACCTGTCGCCCACGCTGTTCGAACTGGGCGTTCTTCCGGCGGTGGACGTTGGCAAGTCGGTCTCGCGCGTCGGCGGCAAGGCGCAACTCGGCGCGCTCCGGTCGGTGGCCGGAGATCTGAAGCTCGCCTATGCGCAGTTCGAGGAACTCGAGAGCTTCTCCAAGTTCGGCGCGCGGCTGGACGAGGACAGCCGGCGTTCCATCGAGCACGGGCGACGCATCCGCGCGTGCCTCAAGCAACCCGAATCCGATCCGGTCTTGGTGGTGGCGCAGATCGCCCTCCTCAAGGCCTTGACGGCCGGGCTCTTCGACAGCGTGCCGTTGGAGCGCATGGCCGAGGCCGAGGCTGCGGTCCGCTCGGCGGCAACGCACATCCCGGCCGCGGTGTCGGAACGACTGCTGCTGCCAGACAAGCCGAGCGAAGGCGACGAGCAGTCGATCGTCGCCATCGCCAGAACAGCACTGGCGCCTTTCGATGCCCCGGTGGATCGACCCGAGAACGCGCCGGTGGAGGCCTCGGCGTGACCGATGCGACTGCCGCGCTCAGACACCAGATCGGCAGCGCGACCGACTTGCAATCGGTCGTGCGAACCATGCGGGCGCTTGCGGCGTCCAGCATCCAGCAGTACGAGCGCTCGGTACTGGCGTTGGCCGATTATTTGAGAGCCGTCAACCTCGGGCTGGGCGCCAGCCTGCGCCTCGCCCCGTCCGCGGCTGCCCCGCCGCCCCACGGCCGCACGCCCACCGGCGCTATCGGCGCTATCGTCTTCGGCTCCGATCAGGGCCTGGTGGGCCGCTTCAACGAGGTGATCGTCGAGCATGCAATCGGCGTCTTGCGGGACATGCCGGGTCGCAGGGTGGTCTGGGCGGTCGGCGAACGCGTGCTGGCGCGCCTGCAGGACGCCGGCGTCGAAGTCGCCGGCGCCTACCCGGTGCCGGGTTCGGTGGAAGGAATCGCCTCGCTGGTCGACCGGCTCCAGTTCGATACAGAAACGCATCCGAGCCAGACCGCATCGCCGCACATCCACCTCTTCCACAACCGGCCGATGGCCGCCGCTCTCTACGAACCCGTGGGCCAGCGCCTGCTGCCGCTGGACGACGCGTGGCGGACGCAGCGGCAAAAAGAGGTCTGGCCCGCGGGAACGCGGCCCGAGGTGATGGGGCACCGCGCGGCGACCCTGCGGTCGCTGATCCGCGAGCATTTGTTCATCTCGCTGTACCGGGCCTGTGCCGAGTCGCTGGCCAGCGAGAACGCCCGCCGGCTGGCGGCGATGGAGCGCGCAGACAAGAACATCGAAGAGCTGCTCGCGACCTTGCGCGCTCGGCTGCACAGCCAACGGCAAAGCTCGATCGACGAAGAACTGTTCGACGTGTTTGCGGGTTTCGAGGCCGTCTCAGGCGTCGCCCCCGTCGAACGTTCGGTCGTTTCGCCGACGGGTCAAGCAGGCGACTGACGCGGTCTTGTGCGACATTCATGTCGCCCTCACCGCTGATCGCTGCGCCGAGCCACTCATGCCCTTCGATCCCCATCTCGCGGCGCTGATGCGCGAGGCGTCGGAACAACGACGGGGCATCGTCGATAAGAAGCGGCGTCGAGCTGGGCCGGTTCATGTTTCGCGTGGGCAAGGACCTGGAGGCGCAGGCGCTGCAGCGGCCGGGAGTCCGCCCGATGGACATCACCGGCAGGCCGATGCGCGGCTTCGTCTGGGTCGATGCGGGCGCTGCCATCGATACCGGCCTGACTGACTGGATCGACTTCGCCGCGCGCTATGTCGGCGCGCTGCCGCCCAAGTAAGGCCCGGAGCGGACCGCGCCGCGAAGGCGCGACACCTCGGCCTGCAAATCGGCGATGCGGCGGTCACGCTCTTGCAGAGCCGCTTTCACATCGGCGGCTTCGAAGCGCTGTGGAATATGCTTCGGGGAGTTCACGTCCCATGGCGTCACGGTGAACAGAACCACCTGCTCGGGACGGGCAAGGTAGTCCGGCGGCATGAGCTTTGCCACCAGCGCGGCATCGCCCTCGACGACCCGAGCCGTGCCCCAGATCTTGATCCGGCGCTGGTGCAGGTAGTCGATGAGGAAGCGGTGGGCCGTGGGGTTCTCCGCCAAGTTGCCCTGCGTGATGAACTGGCGGTTGCCGGCAAAGTCCGCGAATGCGATCGTCCGGTCGTCGAGGACGCGCAGAAACCCCGGCGGCCCGCCGCGGTGCTGGATGTAGGGCTGCCCGTCGGCATTGGCGGTGGCGAGGAAGACGCTGATCTGCGACTCGATCTCGACTTTCAGATCCTCGCTGATCGTGGTCTGCCAGCCCTCGCCCTGCTCCATGCGTGCATAGGCGTGGCGCGAACCCTTGCGCGACTGGATCGCCTTCACCGTCTCGGTGAAGGCCACGTCGCTGGCGTGCGACTCGTTGCCGATCATGGTCGCGACCCCACCGCGCCGCGACCGGCGGGTTCGTCGGGAGCGCGGATGTCGAGCGCGAAAGCAGGAGGCAGCGGACGGGTCATGACGGCTTCTCGGCTACACGGCGGACGCTGGGCAGGTCGCTGCGGGCGGCGAAGTGGCGGTCCACGGCGGCTGGCGCATCGGCGGCGCACTGGCCTGGGAGAGAAGCACCCTTCGAGCCGCCGGCGCCTCCAGCCACGGCGACCGATCCCAGCTCGGGCTGGCAGTCCGACGTGCCTTGGGCGCGCTCGAGCTGTCGGGGTCGCTCTCGGTCGGCGAAGCGCGCAACGATCTGTCACGCCAGCTGCCCGAAGGCGGCGCGACGGTCGAGGCGAAGCAGGCCGTGCGGACCGCGGCGGCGTGGCTCGGCGGCGCCTACACGCTCGGTGACGCGGCCTTGCACCTGAAGCCGCGCCTCGATCTCGGCATCGTCAGCCTGCGCATGCCCGGCTTCGACGAGCGCGGCACCGAGCCGCTGCGCCTGCGCGTGGGCACGCAGACCACGAACTACGCAGCGCTGCAACCGGGCATCGAGATGGGCGCCGAGTTCATGCAGGGGAACGGCGTGCGCATGCGCCCGCGCCTGGCGCTCGCGGTCAGCCAGTTCATCGGCCAGGCCGCGCCGGCGGCCGGCGCCACCTTCGCCAGCGACTCCGCCGATGCCACGCCCTTCGCCAGCATGACGCGCCTCGACCGAACTCAATACGCGCTCAGCGCGGGCTTGCAGATGGCGAGCGCCCAGGGCACCGTACTGACCTCGGATGCACTCGCCGCCACATCGAAGCGCACGGGGTCCTATGGCTTGAGCGTACGGATGGAGATGCCGTTCTAGGAATGATCGCGGTGACGAACTGCACGACGCTCTGGACAAGATTGAGGCCGACACAGCAGCGTGGAACAAGAGCCTCGCGACGCCGAAGCCCCGCAGCAAAGAAAAACGGCTTAGAAGCGAAAAGCCTCTAAGCCGTTGATCGATTTCTTGTTTTTATGGTGCGGCTGGCAGGAATCGAACCCACGACCCCTTGGATCGTAGCTTTTTGCCGACCGTAAGCCATTGTTTTTTATACAGTTTCAGGCGTTCATTCCTATCCATTCTTTCCTGTCTGTACTGTTCATGACCGGCCAGTCCCCCAAAAGTCCCCAGCCTCATGGGCGCCGGCGGCAAAACGTCCGTCGTACAGCCATCGTCGCACCTTCCTCGCGCGCACGAAGGAAAGGTCGGGGTGTCTCGGGTTAACGAGGACGTTGAACTCCTCCTCGACTACCACAGACGGCACGCGGGCCAGCACGGAGCGGGCTCCCTTCACCCAATCGGTGCCCCAATCGAGCGACACCTTGCCGGCCGGCTCCGCGTCCCACCCAACCGCCTGCCCGGCATCGAAATTGGTTGCCGCGTCCCATACGTTCCGAGGCACGACGATCTCGACGAGGTAGCGGTTCAACGGAAGCGGCGTCTGCGTTAAATGGACTAGCGTTTCCAGGCAGGCCAGCGCCCGAGATGTCGATGAGTAGACCACCGGCGTGCCCTTGCGATTCCAGCGTCCGCCGGACAGTTCCGCGCCCTCGCCGCCGAGTTCGTGCCCTTCGTAGGCCGGCGTGTCGGCGGCGATGCGCCACAGCACGACCTCTCCGCTCAAGCGTAGGCCCCGCTCTGCATCTGCGCGATCAGGCTGGCGACCAGGTCGCGGCCGTCGGCCGTGTCCATGAAGTTGCCTGGACTCTTGCCGCCCAGGGCCGCTACGGGCTGAGCCAGCCAGCTGGCGGTCCACGTCGCCGCGTCGAAGTCGGCGAGCGTGCCGGACTCTGCAACCACCTGCTCCACCAGCCCGACCAGGCGGGCAATGCCCAGCACGCGCTCGCTCTCATCCTGGCTGAGCGCTGCCGACGCACGGATCTTCCGGTTGGCGGTCGCGCGCGGGATGCCGGCCCACGCGAACACCTGGTCGCGCGTCACCTGCATGTCGTCAGCCAGTGTGGCGAGCACATGGGCCGGTACACCCTGCCGGACCACATCGATACGCTCCACCTGCCCCAGCGTGTACAGCGTTGCGTACTGCGCCTGGCCGGCAATGAGGCGTGCCATCGGGGACTTGCCGGCGTTGCGAAGGGAGCGAGAACGGACCTGCGCCAAGGAACGTGGATCGGCGTGCATGTGAGTCTCTGTAGCAAACGAGCCTGCATTCTAGCTCATGTGAGCATAGAGGTGGGCGTGACGCCGACGGCTGTTCGACCCAGTTCGTCTACTCGACACGATCAATGCCCGATAGCAAGCTTCATCACCAGGCCGATCACCATCAATCCCGCTGCCACCTTGCCACAGCGCCAAGTCGTAAACCGGTACCGATGATTAAGCCAGACGGCGCGGTGAAGTCGATTCAGGCCCAACAACACCGACAGCGCGATCACCATGGGACCGATCACATGGGCCGCTCCCCGTGCGCCGCCTCCCGACAGAACAGACCGATCTTCGGCCTGGGCGTTGTGGGTTCCGCCGCAGCCGCACTAATGCCTGTCGCGGGAGCGGCAGATATGCCCGCGGAAGTCGCGACGGAGGGGACGAACCGGGCGATCACCATGATGACGCGTAGGAAAGTGGATCGGGAGAATGGTAATCGTTCCTCGCATTCAACGGGCAACAAGCTACTTTACGACCGGTTCGCAGGGCGCCTTGGGTTGCCTTTCCATTTGCAGACTGGGCGCGGCGACGCGCGCTGCGTGGATGCGGAGCGACTCGTGAACCGGTGCGTCGGCGGTGCATTCAGGGCTGCAATTTTGAAGCGCGGCGAAATGCCGGGGAGCGCCAAAGTGCACCTCGTCGGCAACGTCCGCAGCTGGCCGAGCGTGGGTCGCCACGGCGCATGGAAGCTGCATTGCAGCGCGTGTGTGTGGGTCTAGCCGTCGGTGGCGGAGGTCGCGCCCTTCGCAGCCCATCGCGAGGTCGCGCGCCGCGGCCATCCCATCGAAGAGACCTAGCCGCCTGGTGATCGATATCAGCCGCTGCGATGGAATTCTGAGCGAATCCACTTCCAGGAATGGGTCGATTCCCGTCTAGGCTGAAGCCGAGGCCGTGAAGCTGTCTGGCAGGAGACCGGACGATGAAACGTGGATTGACCTATGCCGAAGCGATGGCCTACGTGGGCGTCAAGCGCCGCACATTCGACGCGACCTGGCGGCCA
>JBDSEG010000323.1:0-2702 GCA_039920165.1 Burkholderiaceae bacterium | reverse complement strand
CCTGGAGGCGTTCCGGTTCGCCGGGCGCATGCCCGGGCCGATCGTCGCGCTGGTGACCTTGAGCGCCTTCGTCGCCGTGTTCAACCTGCCGGTCGAAACCATCAGCAGCCGCTTCGGCGAAATCCCTCGCAGCCTGCCGTCGCTCGAGCTGCCGCCGTTCAGCTGGACCAGCGCCAAGCAACTCATCATTCCGACGCTGACGATCGCGCTCCTCGGTGCCATCGAATCGCTGCTGTGCGCGCGCGTCGCCGACAACCTGACCGAGCTGCCGAGCCACGACCCGAACCAGGAATTAATGGCGCAGGGCATTGCGAACATGGTGGTGCCGATCTTCGGCGGTCTGCCCGCCACCGGCACGATCGCCCGCACCATCACCAACGTGCGCGCCGGCGCCACCACGCCGATCGCCGGCATCGTGCATGCGCTGACGTTGCTCGTGATCGTGCTCGTCGCCGCGCCACTGGCCGGGCGCGTGCCGCTCGCCGCGCTGGCCGGCATCCTGCTGTTTGTCGCCTGGAACATGGGCGAATGGCACGAGTTCGTTCGCTTGCGCCGCTTCGCGCTGTCCTATCGCACCGTGCTGATCGGCACCTTCGTGCTGACGGTCGTGTTCGACCTGATGATCGCCGTGCAGGTCGGCCTGGTCCTGGCGTGTGCCTTCTTCATCTGGCGCATGGGGCAGTTGTTCAGCGTCGAGCACGCCGCCGACGCACCGCCACAGGTGCGCGTCTGCCGGCTGTACGGCAACCTGTTCTTCGGCGCGGTGGACAAGATCGAGGCGCTGGGCGGCGCCATCGGCCCGGACATTCGCGCGGTCGTGCTCGAGATGCACCGCGTGGTATCGATCGACAGTACCGGGCTGGACGCGCTGGAACAACTGGCGCGGCAGTTGCGGCGCCAGGGAACACGACTGATGCTGGTGAACCTGAACGACCAGCCGAACAGCCTCGTCCATCGGGGCGGGTTCGCTGCCACCCTCGGCGCCGACAACATCGCCGCCGATCTCGCGCAGGCGTTCGCGACGCTGCAGCGCGACCTGCGGCCGGGCTGAGCGAGGATATCTCGACAAGCTGCAACGCCGGCCGATGCGCTGCCGCCTCATCATGCCAGCGGCGCTGCACCCCGCAAGTCCGGCCTGCACATGGGCGACCACCCGCTGCACAGGATTGGGAGGCGGCCCGGTAAAATCGCTGCTTCCGCTCGCCATGCCGCCCACGCGGACACCCCCCATGCCGCTCTTCTGGAAACCGTACACGTCGGACGTCACCGACTTCATCCAGCAGATGAAAACCGCGAACCCGCGTCTCGAGGAAGAGCAGCGCCGCGGCCGGGCGCTGCTGTGGGACAAGCGCATCGACCGTTCGGCGCAGGCCGACTACGACGAGGCGAGCGTCGCCCAGCAGCCCTACGTGTACCAGACCCGGACTGGCTAGGGCAGCGCCGGGCATGCAGAACTCGGCACCCGCGGCGGCTGCGCTGCAACGCCAGGGGCGCGTACCGGCGACGATCGACGGTGTCGCCGTGGCGCGGCTGTACGGCGAACCGCTGTTCGCGCTCCCCGCCGACCTGTACATCCCGCCCGACGCGCTCGAGATCTTCCTCGAAGCCTTCGAGGGTCCGCTGGACCTGCTGCTGTACCTGATCCGGCGACAGAACTTCAACATTCTCGACATCCCCATGGCCAGCGTGACGCGCCAGTACCTGACCTATGTCGAGCAGATCCGCCGCACCAATCTCGAACTCGCCGGCGAGTACCTGTTGATGGCGGCCATGTTGATCGAGATCAAGTCGCGCATGCTGCTGCCGCCGCGCAAGCCGGCCGACGGCCGCGAGCCGGAAGACCCGCGCGCCGAACTCGTGCGCCGACTGGTCGAGTACGAGCAGATGAAGCTCGCCGCGGCGCGGCTCGACGCCTTGCCGGTGATCGGCCGCGACTTCCTGCGCGCCTGCGTGGTGGTCGAGCAGACGCTGGCACCGCGCCTGCCCGGTGTCGATCCCGACGACCTGCGCGCCGCCTGGGCCGATGTGCAGCGGCGCGCACAGCTCAACCAGCACCACACCATCACGCGCGAGCAGCTCAGCGTGCGCGAGCACATGAGCATCGTCCTGCGCAGCCTGCAAAGCCGGCGCTTCGCGCTGTTCGAGGATCTGTTCGAGGCATCGCGCGGGCCGCAGGTGCTGGTGGTGACGTTCATCGCGCTGCTCGAGCTGGCACGCGAAGCGCTGGTGGAAGTGACCCAGGCCGAGGCGTTTGCCCCCATCTACGTCCGCCTGGCCTACGCGCCTTCGTGACCCGGGGCGGCGCGCGGCGCGCTGATCCCGGCACGGGCGCCGATTCCGCACCGGCTGCGCTCGACACCGGGCGCCGATCCGGCGGCGAACCCGGGGCCGGTCGAACCCCTTCGGATCCGGCTTCAGCCGAGCGCGAAACCCTCGTAGCCCATGCGCGCGACGTCGGCGCAGCGCTCGGCGTACACCGGGAAACCGCTTGCCAGCGGCATGAACATCCGCGCCTTGCCGGGAATGTTGGCGCCAAGATACCAGGAATTGCAGCTCAGCATGACGGTGTGGCTGGCGACCAGGTTGACGTAGCCGAGCCATGCCGCCTGCGCCGCCGGCGTGGGTTCGATGGTCGGGTGGCCGTGCGCGCGCAGGTAGCCGACGCAGTCGGCGATCCAATCGACGTGGTGCTCGATCGAGAC
>JBDSEG010000322.1:0-3212 GCA_039920165.1 Burkholderiaceae bacterium | reverse complement strand
AACGCAGCCGTCCTTCGCGGCATGAACAAGACGCTGCATCGCGGAACGCAGTTCTGTGTGAGGCCCCTGCGTCCCACCCCGCACCGCGTCTGCAGTAGAGTCTTCTCGCCGGTCAGCGGCCGGTCACCAGTCCGGATTCGGTTCTGATGCGTCGCCTGTGGTTCACTTAAAGGAGTTCGACTCATGCCGTTCCTTAGATTCCCCACTTTGGCCCTGCTGTCTGCGGCGACGCTGTTCGCGTTCCCCGCGCTGGCTGCCGATCCGATCCTCATCGGCGTCAGCCTGACCCAGTCGCCACCGGGCTCGGTGGTGCAGGGCGCGCAGGTCAAGGATGGCATGGAAATCTTGAAAGATCTCGTCAACGCCAAGGGTGGCGTGCTTGGGCGTCCGCTCAAGCTGATCTACGAGGACAACCAGGGGATCCCCGAGAAAGGCCGCGCAGCGGTTGAGAAGCTGATCACGAGCGACAAGGTCGTGGCGCTGGCCGGCGGCCATCAAAGCTCCGTGTGCCTGGCGGAAATCGAGGTGGCACACCGTTACAAGGTGCCGTATGTCAACACCAACTGCTGGTCGGATGACGTCCGCAAGCGCGGCTATCCAGAGGTCTTCAACACGTCGCCGTACAACACGCTGGTCTCGTCGTCGATGGCCGCGACGCTCGCGACGATGGGCGTCAAGCGCGTCGTCGCCTTCGCCGAGAACACCGACTACGGCATCGGCCAGGCCAAGCTCACCGGCGAGATGCTCAAGCAGAAGGCGCCGCAGGTCGACTACAAATACGAAACGCTCGACCGCACCAGCAAGGACTTCACGGCCGCGATCCTGCCGCTGCGCGCCAACCCGCCCGATGTAATCGTGCTGTCGATGTTGCCGCCGGCGGCCTATCTGGTGATGAACCAGGTGTACGAGCAGGGACTGGCCCCGAGCCCGAAGGCGATCCTCTACGACGGCAGCAGCGTGGCCGACTATCCGGACTTCTGGCAGAACGTCAAGGAGGCCGGCAAGTACATGCTGTCGTTCGCGCTCTACCACCCGCAGATGCAGCAGACGCCGCTCGCGACCGAGATCGCCGCCGCGTACAAGAAGCGCACCGGCAACGAGATCAACCGGCTCGTGCTGCAGGCCGCCGATTCGCTCGAACTCGTGATTCAGGCGCTGAAGATGGCCGACGGCACAGAGCCAGAGAAGCTCGTCAAGGCGATGCAGACAATGAAGTTCGAGAGCCTGCGCGGCATCTCGAACTTCTCGACGACGCCGGGATACGGCTTCCAGCAGTGGCTCGACATTCCGTTCGTGAACTACGAACTCACCGCCGAGAAGCAGCCGATCGCGGAGACCGTGATGATCCAGGCGCCAGGGCAGAAAGTCGACCCGTCCAAGATCGTCCGTCCCGCCAAGTAAGGCGGCCTAATCCGGCCGTGCACCGGCAGCGGGCGCCGTCTTCGCGGGGACGCCCTCCCATCAACGGCGACCTCGAATGCTAGCGCTCGACCTGCTGGCCAACGGCCTGATCTACGGCTGCTTCTACGCGCTGATGGCCGTCGGCCTGGCAATGATCTTCGGCGTGCTGAAGGTCGTGAACTTCGCGCATGGCGAGTTCTTCATGATCGGTGCCTACACCTACGTGCTGGTGAGCCTCAAGCTCGGCGTTCCGCCGTGGCTGGCGTTGCCCAGCGCCGCCATCGCCGGCGCGCTGCTCGGCTGGCTGGTCGAGCGCTTGCTGATGCGGCCGCTGTACGCGGGTTACGCGAGCTGGGGCTTCATGAAGGATGAGTACGCGGTCGTCGTCACCTTCGGACTCTCGCTGCTGCTGATCAACCTCGTCGACAAGATCGTTGGGCCGTATTCGTTTCGCGGGCCGCCGCTGATCGACGTCGGCCGCTTTGCGCTCGGGCCGGTGATGCTGACCGGGCAGAAGGCGATCTCTGCGGTCGTCGCGATCGCCCTGATGATCGCGCTGGCGCTGTTCATCAAGCGCTCGGTCTGGGGCCTGCAGATCCAGGCCGTGGCGCAGAACCGTCTCGGCGCCTCGCTCGCCGGCATCGACGCGACCCGGACGACGAGCCTGATCTTCGTCGTCTCGGGGATGCTGGCGGCACTTTCCGGCGCGCTGCTGGCGCCGCTGGTGAATCCGTCGCCGGATATCGGCGCCTTTCCGGCGGTGAAGTCGTACGTGATCGTCGTGCTCGGCGGCATGGGCTCGATCTGGGGCGCAATGATTGCCGCGCTGATCCTCGGCGTCAGCGAGGCGTTCTTTTCAGTCTACGTCTCCTACAACTACCGCGACGCCTTCGGCCTGGTGATTCTGGTCGCGGTGCTGCTGCTGCGGCCTCAAGGTCTGCTCGGCGAGAAGGGGCGCGAGCTGTGAAGCCGCTGCGGCAGCTGTGGACCGATCGCCTGCGCTTCGACATGGGCGCCGCGCTGGCGATCTGCGTTGCGCTGGCGCTGGCGCCGCTGTTCGTCAGCGGACCCTACGTCCTCGGCATCGTCCTCGTCAGCATCTATTTCGCGATCGTCGCGCTGGGCTGGAACCTGCTCGCCGGCTACGCCGGACAGTTCTCGCTCGCGCCCGCGGCGTTCGCGATGATCGGCGGCTACACCACCGCGTTGCTCGACCATTACCTGCAGGTTCCGCTGGCCCTCGGCATTCCGGCGGCGATCCTCAGCACCGCGCTCTTCGGCTGGGTGCTTGGCAAGCTGGTCCTCAACCTGAGCGGCCCCTACCTGTCGCTGACCACGCTCGCCTTCGCCGAGATCGCCCGCGTCGTGATTGGCAACTCGCACGAATTCACCCGCGGCGACCAGGGCATGCACGTGGCCACGCTGACACAGAGCCGGGTCGGCTACTACTACATCTTCCTCGGCACCCTCGTTGCCGTGCTGCTGCTGCTGTACCGCATGCTGCGCGGACGGCTCGGCCGCTTCATGATGGCGGTGCGCGACGATCCGGTCGGCGCATCGAGCCGTGGTATCGACGTCGTGCGCACCAAGACGATCGCGTTCTGCGTCTCGTGCGCGCTGTGCGGCTTGGCCGGTTCGCTCTACGGCACCTTCAGCCAGCTCGTCAGCCCCGAACTCGGCCTGCTGCAGCAGACCGGGCTGGTGCTGTCGATGGTGGTCATCGGCGGCATGAGCACGCTCACCGGCGCACTGCTCGGAGCTATGCTGGTCTACCTGAGTTCCGAATGGCTGCGCGGCTTTGGCGATATTCA
>JBDSEG010000321.1:0-4284 GCA_039920165.1 Burkholderiaceae bacterium | reverse complement strand
GTCGCGATCAGCGACGGCGGTGCATTGACCACCCTGGCCGACGAGATCGACCTCGCGCGGCGCTATCTGGCGATCGAGCAGATCCGCTTTGGCGCGCGCCTGCGCGTGAGCTGGGAACTCGACCCGGCGGCCGGCGCCGCGCGGCTGCCGCCGCTCCTGCTCCAGCCGCTGGTCGAGAACGCCGTGCGGCACGGCGTCGAGCCGGCCGACGACGGCGGTGCGATCCGCGTGCGCACGCGGGTGCGGATGGGCAGGGCGCTGATCTCGATCGTCAATACGCTGCCGGCCGAGCCCTCGCAGCCCGGCCACGGCATGGCGCTGCGCAACGTGCGCGAGCGGCTGCGCCTGATGCACGATGTCGCAGCGCAGTTCGATACCCGCCAGGAGCCGGATGTATTCCGGGTCGAGATCGTGGTGCCGCTGTCGTCATGACCCTTCGCGTGCTCATCGTCGACGATGAGGAACTGGCACGGGTGCGCCTGCGCGCCCTGCTCGGCGAGTGCATCGACCCGCCGACCCGCGTCGTCGGCGAGGCTGCGAACGCTACGCAGGCGCAGGTCGTCCTCGCGACCCAGGCCTGCGACCTGGTGCTGCTCGATATCCGCATGCCAGGGCGTGACGGCATGGTGCTTGCCGACGAACTGCGCCGCATGCTGCCGGCGCCGGCGGTGGTCTTCGTCACCGCGCACGCCGAACATGCGCTGCGCGCGTTCGAGCTGGATGCGGTCGACTACCTCACCAAGCCGGTCCGGCGCGAACGCCTGCAGGCCGCACTGCAGCGCGTCGCGCAGCGGCGCGGCACGGGCGACGCCGAGGCAGGCTCACGCGAGCCGGCATGCCTGGTCGTGAGCGACCGCGGCCGGGTGCTGCGGGTGCCGGCCGACGAGGTGCTGTATCTGAAAGCCGAACTCAAGTATGTGACGCTGCGCACCCTGGAGCACAGCTATGTGCTCGACGAGTCGCTGACCGACCTGGAGCAACGCCTGGGCGGGCGCTTCCTGCGCGTGCACCGCAACGCGCTCGTTGCGCGCAGCGCGGTGCGCGCGCTCGAGCGCCGCACGCTGGCCGGCGAGGGCGACGACGATGGCGGCGAGACCTGGGCCGTTCGCATGGCGCCGTTCGACGAATGGCTGGCGGTATCGCGACGCCAGGTGGCGGCCGTTCGCGAGGCGCTCGTCGCCGCGGGGCGTTGACCCCGGTGGCACCGGCAGGGACCCTGGCGCAATGGCCCGTTTCATCCTTGCATCCCATTTTCACGAGAACCCGACCATGACTTTGAATTCCCTGTCCGCGCGCCGGGCCTGCGCGCGCGCCGTGTGTCTCGTCGCGGCCTTCCTGGCAAGCGCTGCGGCTCAGGCGGCGGCGGTCGACGGGGCGGCGCTCGGCGCGTGGTGGGGCGTGCCCTTCGCCGGCATGCTGATGTCGATCGCGATCCTGCCGCTGGCCGCGCCGACGCTGTGGCATCACCACTTCGGCAAGATCGCGGCAGGCTGGTCGCTCGCCTTCCTGCTGCCGTTCGCGGCGCTTTACGGGCCCGGGCTGGCCGGCGCGACGCTGGTCCACACACTGCTGGCCGAATACCTGCCGTTTATCATCCTGCTGACCGCGCTCTTCACCGCGGCGGGCGGCATCCACGTGCGCGGCAACCTGCACGGCAGCCCGGCGCTCAACACCGGCTTGCTGGCGATCGGCGCGGTGCTCGCGAGCTTCATGGGCACGACCGGCGCATCGATGCTGATGATCCGTCCGCTGATCCGCGCCAACGACGACCGCAGCAGCACCGCGCACGTGATCGTGTTCTTCATCTTCATCGTCTCGAACGCCGCCGGCTCGCTGACGCCGCTCGGCGATCCGCCGCTGTTCCTCGGGTTCCTGCAGGGCATCGACTTCTTCTGGACCGCCCGGCATCTGTTTCCCGAGACCCTGTTCCTGGTCGGCACGTTGCTGGCGATCTTCTACGCGCTCGACACCTGGCATTACCGTCGCGAAGGCGTGCGCCCGCCCGACCCGACGCCCGACGACAAGACCGTGGGACTCGACGGCGCCATCAACTTCCTGCCGCTGCTGGGGGTGATGGGGCTCGTGCTCATGAGCGGCGTATGGAAGCCGGGCATCGCGTTCGGCGTGTTCGGCACCGAGGTCACGCTGCAGCAGGTCGTGCGCGACCTCGGCCTGGTGGCGCTGACGATGGTCTCGCTGGTCATCACACCGCGTTCTGTGCGCGAGTCGAACCAGTTCTCGTGGGGTCCGATGCAGGAGGTTGCGAAGCTGTTCATCGGCATCTTCCTGACGATGATCCCGGTTCTCGCGATCCTCAAGGCCGGCGCCTCCGGCGCGCTGTCCGGGGTGGTCAATGCGGTGACCGGCGCTGACGGCCAGCCGCTGCCCTGGGCCTATTTCTGGTTCAGCGGCGTGCTCAGTTCCTTCCTCGACAACGCGCCGACCTACCTCGTCTTCTTCAACCTCGCCGGCGGCGACCCCCAGCACCTCATGACCACGTTTGCCGCGACGCTGGCGGCGATCTCGGCCGGATCGGTCTTCATGGGCGCGAATACCTATATCGGCAATGCACCGAATTTCATGGTCAAGGCGATCGCCGAAGAGCGCGGCATCCGGATGCCCAGCTTCTTCGGCTACATGGTCTGGTCGGGGCTGATCCTGGTACCCATCTTCTTCTTCATGACCTTCATCTGGTTTCGCTGATTTTTCGTCGAGGTTGCCATGCCAAGCAAGCCATCCGTTCTCGTCTGCCGCGCCGTCTTCCCCGATATCGTCGATCGCCTGCGCGCGCATTTCGAGGTCGAGTCGAACGACTCGGATGCGGTGTGGCCGCAAGACGAGCTGATCCGCCGCTTGCAGGGCAAGGCGGGCGCCTTTCTCACCGGGACGCAGCCGATCGACAGCACGCTGCTGGCCGCCTGCCCCGCGCTGCGCGCGGTGTGCAGCATGGCGGTGGGCTACAACAATATCGATGTGCCGGCCTGCACCGCGCGCGGCGTGCTGGTGAGCAATGCGCCCGACGTGCTGACCCAGACCACCGCCGATTTCGGCTTCGCGTTGATGATGGCGGCAGCACGGCGCATCACCGAGAGCGAGCATTTCCTGCGCCGCGGCGAGTGGACGAAATGGAGCGTCGAGATGTTCACCGGCGCCGATCTGCATGGCGCGACACTCGGCGTGCTCGGCATGGGGCGGATCGGCCAGGCGATCGCGCGACGCGGCGCGCGCGGTTTCGACATGCCGGTGATCTACCACAACCGTTCGCGCCTGCCCGAGGCGGTCGAGGTTCAACTCGGCGCACGCTATGTCGACAAGGCGACGCTCTTGCGCGAGGCCGATCACCTGGTGATCGTGGTGCCGTACAGCGCGGCATCGCACCACACCGTTGGCGTGGACGAACTTGCGCTGATGAAGCCGGGCGCCACCCTCACCAACATCGCGCGCGGCGGCATCGTCGACGAAGTGGCGCTCGCGCAGGCCTTGCGCGAAGGACGCCTCGCGGCGGCCGGACTCGATGTGTTCGAGGGCGAGCCGAAGGTTCACCCGGACCTGCTCGCGCTGCGCAACGTGGTGCTGACGCCGCACATTGCCAGCGCCAGCGTGCCGACTCGGCGTGCGATGGCGAATCTTGCGGTCGACAACCTGATCGCCGCGCTCGGCGCCGGACCGAACGCCGGGCGTCCGCCGACCGCGCTCAATCCGCAAGTGCTGGCGTCGCCTTCGCTTCGGCCCTGAGCGCGCGCCGCGCCGCCGCTTCTGCGCCGTGTACCAGGCGCGAGACCGCCGGTCCGAGTTCCTCCAGCGTGTTCTCCTTCGAGATGACATCGCGCACGCCGCAGCGCAGCAGCGCGACGCGCTGCTCGTCGCTCAGGTGGCCCGAGCTGATCATCACCGGCAGTCCGGCGTGCAGTCGCCCGATCGCGTGCGCGACGTCGAGCCCCGACAGGTCGGGCATGTTGAAGTCGCTCACCACCAGGTCGAAGGCGTGCGGCTGCGCGCGTACCGCCTCGATCGCGCTGCGCGCATCGGCGTACCCGGTGACGCGATAGCCCAGCCGGAGCAGCAGGCGCTCCACCAGCAGGAGCATCACGCCGTCGTCGTCGATATACAGCACGTGCCGACCCTCGCCGGGGCGAGCGTCGCCGTCGCGTTGCAGGCTCCCGAGATCGCCCCAGCCGGACGGCGCTGTCGCCGGTTCGTGCTCGGCGGCCTGCGGAAAATAGAGGTGGAAGGTGCTGCCGCGTCCGGGCGCGCTGTCAACCGTGATCGCGCCGCGGTGCGCGG
>JBDSEG010000320.1:0-4618 GCA_039920165.1 Burkholderiaceae bacterium | reverse complement strand
GCGGCGTGACCTCGTCGCTCAACTACTTCCGCACCGGCCAGTACTACCTGAACAAGGGCGGGCCGTACAAGAAGTTCTTCCCCGAGGTGCTGAAGCTGGCGAAGAACCGCTTCCACGTCGACTACGGTTTTCACCTCGCGCCGATGGACGGCAAGCACATCGCCGAGATCCCGATGCTGATCGACAAGCACGGCGTGGCGAGCTTCAAGATCTTCATGTTCTACGGCTCGCACGGCCTGCACGGTGCCAGCGATACGCAGCGCGACTTTCTGATGATCGGCAAGGACGAGCGCTACGACTATGCGCACTTCGAATTCGTGATGCGCGGCGTGCAGGCGGCGCGCGAGCGCTTCCCCGATCGCGCGGCGCAGATCTCGCTGTCGCTGCATTGCGAGACGGCCGAGGTGATGACGGCCTATACGAAGATCGTCGAGAAGGACAAGTCGCTGTCGGGGCTGGCGGCCTACAGCGCGTCGCGCCCGCAGCACAGCGAGGGCCTGGCGGTCTTCATCGCGAGCTACCTCGCGCACGAGACCGCGCTGCCCAATATCAACCTGCTGCACCTGAGTTCGCGCAAGGCGGTGCAGGCGGCGTTGATGATGGCCGAGACCTTCCCGCACATCGACTTCCGGCGCGAGGTGACGATCGGCCACCTGATGCTGGACGTGAACTCGAAGGCGGCCGAGCTGGCCAAGGTGAACCCGCCGATCCGGCCGCGCGAGGACGTCGAATACCTGTGGCAGGCGCTGCTGGCCGGCGAGCTCGACTGGGTCGTCAGCGACCACGCCTGCTGCCGCCACGAGATGAAGATTCCCAAGCGCTACTTCGGCAACATCTGGATGGCCAAGAGCGGCTTCGGCGGCACCGAATATCTGCTGCCCGCGCTGGTCAGCGAAGGTTCACGGCGAGGCATGTCTTACAACCACATGGCGCGGGTGACGAGCTGGAATCCGGCGCTGCGCTTCGGCCTGAACCGCAAGGGCGACATCGACATCGGCTTCGATGCCGACATCGCCATCGTCGACCCCGCGCAAAGCTGGACCATCGCCGCCGCCGATTCGCCGTCGACCCAGGGCTATACGCCATTCGAGGGCCTCGAAATGTCGGCGCGCGTGGATGCGACCTTTCTGCGCGGCATGTTGATCTACGAAGACGGGCAGATCGTCGGCAAGCCGCGCGGGCAGTATCTGCACCGGCCGACGGCTTGATGCAGCCGCGCGTGGTCCGAGCGCAGTGCATGCCGGCGGGCAGCGCCGAGCTGCCCGTTGCGATCGTCGGTGCCGGCGCCTGCGGCCTCACTGCGGCGCTGATGCTGCGCGATGCCGGCGTCGACTGCGTGCTGGTCGAGCGCGATGCGCGGCCGCAGGGATCCACCGCTCTGTCGTCCGGTTTTATCCCCGCGGCGGGAACGCGGGTGCAGCGTGCGGCCGGGGTGGTCGACGACGATGCGCAGCGATTTGGTGCCGATATCCAGGCCAAGGCGCACGGCACGGCGGCATCGCATCTCGTCGCGGCTTATGCGCAGGCGGTCGGTCCGGCGATGGACGAGCTCGCCACCCGCCACGGCCTGGCGTTCGAGCTGTTGCAGGGCTTTCGCTATCCCGGTCACTCGGCGCTTCGCATGCATACGCTGCACGAGCGAACCGGCGCCGCGCTCATCGGCGCGCTCGCTGGCGCGGCCGAGCAGGCTGGCGCGCTGCTGCTCACGAATGCGCGTGTCGTCGAGCTATGGTGCGATGACGCCGACACGGTGCTCGGCATCGGCTTCGTTCGTCCCGATGGCCGCATCGAACACCTCGCGTGTCAGGCCCTGCTGCTCGCGTGCAACGGTTTTGCGGGCAATGCCGAGATGGTGCGCGAGTGGTTGCCGGCGCTGCGCGACGCCGCCTTCGGCGGCCATGCCGGCAACGACGGCAGCGCCATCGCATGGGGCCGGCAGCTCGGTGCGCGGCTCGCCGATCTGGGCGGCTGCCAGGGCCACGGATCGTGGGCGGTGCCGCACGGCATCCTCGTCACGTGGGCGCCGATGACCGAGGGCGCGGTGCAGGTCAATGCGCTCGGGACACGCTTTCACGACGAGACCGGCGGCTATTCGGAGGCCGCCGTCGCGGTTCTCGCGCAACCCGGCGGCATCGCGTGGAATGTGCTGGACGATCGGCTGCTCGCGCTGGCGCGCGGCTTTCCGGATTTCGTGCTGGCCGAGCAGGCCGGTGCCGTGCGCCACGCCGCCGACGCCGCGCAGCTCGGCGCCATCATCGGCTGCGCTGCGGCGACGCTTGCGGCAACGCTGGCAGGCACGCGCCTCGCCGCGCCGTATCACGCGGTCAAGGTCACGGGCGCACTCTTCCACACCCAGGGCGGACTCGACATCGATGCCGATGCGCGGGTGTTGCGCGACGACGCCGCTGCCGCGCCCTTCCCGAACCTGCTCGCTGCAGGCGGCGCGGCGCGCGGCGTTTCGGGCAACGATGTCACGGGCTATCTTTCGGGCAACGGACTGCTCAGCGCCGTCGCCGGCGGATTCATCATGGCGCGCACCGCGGCGCGGCAACTCGGAGTCGGACCCCCATGAACCTCGCCTTGCGTTTGACCGAACCACGGGCTCTGCTCACCCCCGGCGTGTACGACGCGCTCAGCGCGCTCATCGCCGAGCAGGCCGGCTTCGAGGCGCTGTACCTCTCGGGCGCATCGATCGCCTACACCCGGCTCGGCCGTTCCGACATCGGCCTCACCACCTTCAGCGAAGTCGAGGACACGCTCGCTCGCATCACCGAGCGCGGCGCGCTGCCGGTCATCGTCGACGCCGATACCGGCTTCGGCAATGCGCTCAACGTGCAGCGCACGGTGCGCGGCTTCGAGCGCGCCGGTGCGGCGATGATCCAGCTCGAGGACCAGACCTTTCCGAAGCGCTGTGGCCACCTCGACGGCAAGTCGGTGATCCCCGCGGCCGAGATGTGCGGCAAGCTGCGCGCTGCGCTCGACGCGCGCGCAAGCGCACAGACCTTGATCCTGGCGCGCACCGATGCGCTCGCGGTCGAAGGCTTCGGTGCTGCGCTCGATCGGGCCGAAGCGTACCTCGACTGTGGTGTCGACGCACTGTTCATCGAGGCGCTGCGCACGTCGGCCGACATGGACGCCGCCTGCGCGCGCTTCGCGCAGCGCATCCCGCTGCTGGCGAACATGGTCGAAGGCGGGCAGACGCCGGTGCAAAGCGCCGCCGAACTCGGCGCGCGCGGCTTTCGCATCGTCATCTTCCCGGGTGGCACGGCGCGCGCCGTCGCTCATGCGCTCACCGGCTACTACGCGAGCCTGCAAGCGCATGGCACGACCGCCCCATGGCGCGACCGGATGCTCGATTTCGACGCGCTGAACGAGGTGATCGGCACGCCGGCGCTGCTCACGCAGGGGCGTCGCTACGACGCCGGCTGAAGCGATGGCGGCACTGCGCGAGCAGGTCGCGAGCGGCGTGCCGGCACGGCCACAACCGGTCTCGCCGTGCGCGCTCTGGAACCGAGTCCGCTGCGCCATGCCGACAGCATGGCACGCACCTCGTCGTCGGGCCGTGCGGGCAGCTTCCGATACTCCGAGCAGTCGCTCTTGCGGGTGAGCAGGCCGTGATCGACCAGTTCGCGCCGCAGCGTCGCGTGATCGCCGAAGGTATTCGCGTCGCGCAGGATGGCATTGACTTCGCGCTCCGAGTACACCCGCTTGCTTTCGAAGCGGGTCCAGAGCGGCCACATCGCCATGCGCTGGATCGTGAACTTGGCCGGCCAGCGCACGAGACGCCCTTCGGCATCGAACTGCATCAGTGTGCGGCGCGCGTTGTCCGACAGGGGCAAAGCCGCCGGCGCCGCCTCGGCCGGCCGGGTCGCGGCCTTCAATGCCTGCAGGTTGCGATGGCCGGCGGCCCGCGCAAGCAGGTTCTGCAACTCGACATGGCCGGGCAATTTTTGCTTGCTTTCCTGGTGGGACAGCAGCCCGCCTGCCAGGCTGCGGGCGAACAGGGACAGGTCGGCAACGACCAGGGGAGTGGCGATTCGGGACATGGGAACGCACCTCGATAAGGCAGCGACCCAGGAATGCGCTGTGCACGAACACAGTGCCGGAGATCGCCGACTTGCCGGACCCCGAGTCGCTGCTGCGAAAGTGCGCAGGCTTTGCGTGGAAGTTCGGTATTGCGTGGCAGGTTTAGCTCGCGGATTGGTCTCCCGCGCGGCGATGCCTGGGTGAACTGCCGACCGGGCGGCGAGTGTAGTGGCAACCGGTCCGCTGCCGTTCGACATCGCCTCACCAGCGCGGCGGCAACTCCCGATCCAGCCGCATCAGCGCGCCCTCGCGCACCACATAGCCGCCGCGCTCCAGGTCCTTCATCAGCCGGCTGACCATCTCGCGCGAGCAGCCGAGGCGGTTCGCCATCTCGAGGTGGGTCGGGCGTTGCTCGATCACACCGTGGCTGTGCGGATCGGGCCGCGCGAGCGAGCGCAGCAGTTGCGCGAGGCGGCCGTAGACGTCGTTGAGGGCGACCTGGGTCGCCGAGACGGTGGCAGCGCGGGCGCGCCGGATCACCTTGGCGAGCAGCTCGAAGGCGAAGTCGGGGTGCTCGGCGATGTGCTCGCGC
>JBDSEG010000319.1:0-11261 GCA_039920165.1 Burkholderiaceae bacterium | reverse complement strand
ACGTTCCAGCGCACGCTGTCGAACACGAAGAACTCGGGCTCGGGGCCGAAGAACGCGGCGTCGCCGAGGCCGGAGGCCTTCATGTACGCCTCGGCGCGCTTGGCCAGCGAGCGCGGGTCGCGCTCGTAGGGCTTGCCGTCGCCCGGCTCGATCACGTCGCAGGTCAGCAGCAGGGTGGGTTCTTCGAAGAACGGGTCGACGTTGGCGGTGTTCGGGTCCGGCATCAGCAGCATGTCGGAGGCTTCGATGCCTTTCCAGCCGGCAATCGACGAACCGTCGAAGGCATGGCCGGCGCTGAACTTGTCTTCGTCGAAATGGGACACGGGCACGGTGACGTGCTGCTCTTTGCCGCGGGTGTCGGTGAAGCGGAAATCAACGAACTTGATTTCGTTTTCCTTCACCATGTTCATCACGTCGGCGACGGTCTTGGCCATCAAAAATTCTCCTAGCGCAGCGGCTGGTAGGGGGCGGATCGGTTGGGCGAGTGGCAGCTTCGAAAAGGCACGAAGCCCGGGCGTGGAGCCCGGAAATGCGCACAGGAATGTAGCAGAATCCATGCCCGGTTCAGGCACGCCGCTCGCCGTTCCGGGCGGCGTGCTTTAGCGCGTACCGAGCGATGTTGTCGGGAGCGAACGCACCATAAGTGGGCGCGCCAAGACGTCCTAGCGCACCAATTCCGGGCCGCAATTCACTCCCTGCGCTGCGAGCGCCGCCCGGAGATGCGCATAGGCCGCGTCGATCCCTCCGGTAGCGCCCTTGACGCCGAGTTCGATGTGGCGGCCCCATCGAGGATGGTCGACGCTCGGCAGGCTGAAGACCTTGACGCCTGGAAATCCGGCCTCGATCTCCTGCATCAGCGGTGTCAGGGCCGCCTCCATCGCGCCGAAGACGATCACCGATTTTTCCTGCGTCGGCGCACGCCCATGCAGATGGCGGTAGTGGGTGTCGAGCACCCACTCGATCATCGGCCAGGCCATGACCGGAAAGCCGGGCACGAAGAACACACCGCCGGCAACGGGCGGGGCAGCGACCGCAAATCCGGCGATCTTGTTATACGGGTTCGGGATGATTTGCGCGCCTTGCGGGAAGACGCCCATCTCGAGCCGGTGCCGGTTGTCCTCGCGCTCGGGGTCGAAGCTCGTGCCGCGCTCGGCCGCGAGGTCGCGCATGCGCTGGACGATGAGCTCGCGCGCTTGGCGGTGCAGTTCGAGCGGAACGCCGAGCGCGCGCGCCGCGCATTGGCGCGTATGGTCGTCGGGGGTGGCGCCGATGCCGCCGCACGAGAAGACGATATCCCCGCTCGCGAAGGCCGACTTCAAATCGGCGGTGATGCGATCCGCATCGTCGCCGACGTAGCGCGCCCAGCTCAACGCCAGGCCGCGCGCGGCCAGCAGTTCGACGACCTTGCGCAGGTGCTTGTCCTCACGCTTGCCCGAGAGGATTTCGTCGCCGATGATGATCAGGCCGATATTCATGCGAAGGCTTTCGGTGACTCGCGCTGCGAACGCAGCAATTCCAGCGCGGCCAGCGCGAAATGCGCGAACCACAGCGCCGAGAAGGCGAAGACCAGGGTATAGATCCACACCGCCAGCGGCACCAGCACCGGCGCGAGAACGATGCTCAGCGCACCGGTCGCGAAGACCAGCGCGGGCGCGGCGCCGAGATAGCCGGTGGCCACGCCGATGCCGAACAGCCGCGCGCGATGACGCCGCATCAGCACCCGGCGCTCCTCCAAGCTGGCGTGCTCGGCGAGCACGTCGTAGCTCATCACGCGGTAGGTGAGCCAGCCCCAGACGAGCGGCGGCACGACGAGCACCAGCGGCGGCACGAGCCACAACGGCATCGAGACCAGCAGCGCAAGCAGCGCGACAAACGTCGCCGCCAATCCGCCGACGACGCCGCCGACCAGCGATCCGCCGTGCTTGCGCTCGAGGCGCGGATAGTGCTCGCGCGCCACCCGCTCGAGCATGGCCGGCGTCATCAGCGTCGCAACCGCCAGCAGTGTCGCCGCCACGAGGAGCGGCAGCGCGAGCGCCAGCACGATCAGCGGCGCGATCACATCGGGCGCGCCGGCCAGACCGAGTCGCGCGACCCAGCCCGAAGCATCCGGACCGGGCAGCCAGTGCTGCAGCGTCCCACGCAGCGCCGCGACCGCCGGACGCCAGAGGGCCCAGCCCAGGCCAAGCGCAAGCAAGCCCATCAATGCGAGCGGCAGCAGCGACAGCGCGAGCACGCGCGGCTGCAGGCAATCGACGGCGGCGCGTCGCAAGGCGATGCTGGCGCGCGCCGTCATCACCGCATGACCGCCGCGCCGTTAGCGCAGGTTGCCGGTATGACCGAGCGAATAGCGGCCCGGCTGCGGCCACACGGTCAGGCCGTGCGGCTCGGCACCGACCTTGATCTGCGTCACCGCGCCGCTCGTCGTGTCGAAGCGGTAGATCACATCGTCGTAGCGGGCGGCGAGCCACAGCCACTTGCCGTCGGCGCTGATGTTGCCCATGTCGGGGCTGCCCCCGCCCGGCACACCCCAGCGCGCAACGACCTTCTCGGTCGCGAAATCAATCACTGCCACGCCGCCGTTGCCGAGCTTGGGCCCGTGGATCTTGTGCGAGCCACGGTTGGCGACATACAGGCTTTTGCCGTCGCGGCTCGGGTACAAGCCGTGCGCGCCGACGCCGGTCGGGACGAAGCCGACCTGGGCGAAGGTTTCGCTATCGACGATGTGCACGCCGTCGGCATGCATGTCGGCGATATACAGGCGCTTGCCGTCGGGCGAAGAACGGATGTCCTGCGGCATGCCTTTCTTCACGGTGCAAATCTCGGTCTCGCCGGGCTCCCACACCTTGCCTGCCTCGACCCGCGGCGCCTTGGTTTCCTTGAAGCGGGTGGCCGGCATCTTGAGCTGCAGGTAGCCCAGAACCTTGCGCCCCGCCAGGTCGATCTTGGCGACCGCGCCGGTGAACTCGCAGGTAAAGAAGGCGAAGCGGCCGTCGATCGAGAAGTCGGCGTGGTTGATGCCCGGGCAGCCCGGCGTATCGATCGAGTACTGCATCGCCATCGTCTGCGGATCGCGGAAGTCCAGGCGCTTGCGCGCCTCGGCGACGACGATCGCCGACTTGCCGTCGGGCGAGAAATACATGTTGTACGGATCGTCGACGTCGACCGGCTTGCCGGGCTTGCCGGTCTTCGGATCGATCGGCGTCAAGCTGCCGTCGGTGCGCCCTTCGGCATTGTTGGTGACCCACAGCGTGCGCAAGTCCCAGCTCGGCACGATGTGCTGCGGGCCGATGCCGACCTTGAAGCGCGACTCGACCTTCATCGTCGCCGGGTCGACCACATACACATCGTTCGAGCGCAGGTTGGGCACATAGATGCGCACCAGATCGCCCTGCACCGCCGGGCTCAGCTTGCCGGCCGTGACCTCGCTGTAGAGGTTGCGAGGGTCGGGCACCGGCGGCATCCCGGGAACCGTCTTGACCGCTGCCGAAGCGCCCGACGAAGCGGCGGTTGCCGCCGGCGCGGACGCCGGCGCCTGTGCCTGCGCGCCGGCGAGGATCGCCAGCAAGGCGAGCGCCAGCACGCTGCGGGCTGCCGTCACCGACACGTCGTTGGTATTCGTCCGCACCGCCTGCTTGCTCATCGACTTCATCCTCACGGCTTGCTGCCCGGCAGCGATTCTCGGTGTTCCGCAGCACGGATCGCCGTGACCGACGCCTCGACGATGCGATCCACGCCGAGCTGGCCCAGTTCGGCGCTCGATCGGCGCGGGTCGCCGGTCACCCCGTTGGCCCCCGCCTTGCCTGCCACCGCCAACTGATCCGGCCGCACCAGCGCGGGATCGACCGCCAGCGCGAGCGAGGTATCGGCCAGGCCGGCGTGGCTGCCGAGCTCTTCGATGGCAACGCCGCGCGCCTTCAAGGCGTCGACATAGGCGCCCTGCGTGACACGATAAAACTCGGTCAGGGCGAGAACTCGTACCGGTGCGCGCCCGGATGCCGGCGCCGTCCATTCGCGGTTCAGCTTCGCCGCGACGCGTTCCTGGCTCTTCTGGTAGCCGCCGTGATCGCCCAGAAAGACGATGATGCGAAAACCGTGCTGGCGCAGGCTGCGCGCGGTACCTTCGAGCACCGCCTCGAAGGCCGGCTCGGGGATCGAAATCGTTCCGGCAAAGCGCATGTGCGCGGTCGGCGGGTCGATCGCGCCCTCGGGCACGTAGGCCAGCACCGGCGCCACGACCGCGTTGCCCAGGCGCTGCGCGATCCGCCCGGCCAGCACCCGAACGCGAACGTTGTGCTTTCCCAGCACCATGTGCGGGCCGTTCTGCTCGGTGCCGCCGACCGGCACCAGCGCGGTCGTCGCGCCACCGGCGATGCGATCGCGCAACTCGGGCGAGGTCATCTCTTCGGCAAACACTCGGGCCGCCGCCTGCGCCAGCAACGGGGCGACGGCGCACAGGCAGGCCGCGATCCGCAGCACGCGGCGCAGGCTAGTCGTCATCGCCGGCCAGGAGGCTGCCGAGCACGCCGCCACCCACGAGTCCGCCGACGACGCCGCCGAGCACGCCGCCCTCCTCGCGCGAGCCGCCGCGCTGCGGCGCTGCCGCGAAGACGCGCGAGGCGAGGCGCGAGAACGGCAGGCTTTGCAGCCAGACGGTGCCGGGGCCCGACACGCGGGCGAAAAACAGGCCCTCGCCGCCGAAGAGGGCGGACTTGATCTTGCCCACGTACTGGATCTCGAAATTGACATTCGGCGTCATGGCGACCAGACAGCCGGTATCGACCAGCAGCGTCTGCCCCGGCTGCAGGCGGCGCTCGAGCAGGGTGCCGCCGGCGTGCACGAAGGCGAGGCCGTCGCCGTCGAGCTTTTGCATGATGAAGCCCTCGCCACCGAAGAAGCCGACCGAGAGTTTGCGCTGAAAGAAGATGCCAAGCGAAACGCCGCGCGCCGCGCACAGAAAGGCGTCTTTCTGGCAGATCAGCGTGCCGCCGAGCGCGCGCAGGTCCATCGCGATGATCTTGCCCGGGTATGGCGCCGCGAAAGCGACCCGCGCCTTGGCCGAGGTCTGATTGGTATAGACGGTGGTGAAAAGCGATTCGCCCGTGACCAGGCGCTTGCCAGCGCCGAGCAGCTTGCCGAACAGGCCCGAGCCACCGCCCGCGCCGCCCTGGCTGCCGTCGCCGAAGACGGTGTCCATATCGATGCCGGCGTCCATGAACATCATGCTGCCGGCCTCGCCCACCGCCGCCTCGCCGGGGTCGAGCTCAAGCTCGACGAACTGCATCTCCGCGCCCTTGATCTCGTAGTCCACCACGTCCATCGCCATCGTGCCGCTCCCATGCGCGCGTTGCGCTGCGCGGCGCGATGGTAGCGAAGTCGTCCCGGCGCGGACGGCACCGGAGGAGGGGGCGATGCGCCACATCCGCGCCAGCGCCACGTCCCCAAAAAGGGGGAGCGACTGCGCCGAGAACGGCGACAACAATCGGCGTAACGTCGGAGGCATTGCATGACGGTTCATTTGCCGACCCTGTTGATCGCATGCATCGGCGCGCTGGTGTTGTCGGCCGCGCTGATGACCTTCTTCGGCGCAACGCAGCGGGTCTACCGCGGCTTCTGGGCCTGGACTGGCGCGCAATGGCTGCTTGCGTTCGGCCTTGCGGTCAATCTGCTGCGTGATTCGCAGGCGCAACTGATCCCCCTGTCAAACCTGCTGATCCTGCTCTGGCCGGTACTGGTGCTGGCGGGCGTGCGGCGCTTTCACGCCCGCCACGATCCTCGTCTGGCACCGCACTGGGACTGGCTGCTGTTCGGCCTCGTCTATTTGGGCTGGCTCGCGACCTGGGCCAACCAGGCCGGACCGGCGCCGCGCGTCGCCGCCTTCGCCGCCGGCTCGGCCGCGCTGCACCTGTACAACGCCGTCGTCTTGCGACGCTTCGGCGAATACCGGCGCAGCGCCGGGCTGCGCGCGCTGGTCTGGTCGGAGGCCTTCGCGGCGCTGATGCAAATGGCGCGGCTCGCGGCCGCCGCCTTGCACATCCAAGACGGCACCGAGCCGGGCGCCTGGCTGCTGGGCTCAGGTCTCGTGCTGCTGCTGCCGGCGCTGCTGATGCTGTATCTCGGGCTGCAGATGAGCTTCGAGCGCAACGAAGCGCGGCTGCGTTCGGTGCACCGGCGGCTGCGCTTCCTGGCCGACACCGACACGCTGACCCTGGTGCCGAATCGGCGTCACTTCTATGCCCTCGCACGGCGTGCCCTGGGCAGCGCCGGCGCCGAGCCGACCTCGTTGCTGATGGTCGATGTCGATCGCTTCAAGCACATCAACGACAGGCATGGCCATGCGCACGGGGACGCCGCGCTGCGCCGCGTCGCCAAGTCCATTCGCGACACCCTGCGCAGCCGCGACGTCGCGGGCCGCTTGGGCGGCGACGAATTCGGCCTGCTGTTGGCCGGCAGCAGCGCTGCCGAAGCATCGGTGGTGGCCACCCGCATCGCCGAGCGGCTGGCGGGGTACCGGGTCGAGCCCGGCGCCAGCCCGATCACGCTCAGCTTCGGCGTGGTCCAGGTCGAGCCCGACGAGTCGATCGACCTCGCCCTGGCGCGCGCCGACGCTGCGCTCTACGAGGCCAAGCGCAGCGGGCGTGACCGTGCCGTGATCGGCGACGCGACGCCCGCCGCTCAGCGCCGCGGCCCGGCCGCGCCTTCGCTCAAAACCAGCGCCTGACATCGCGCCGCGGCGGCGCCGGCAGCGGCCGTCACTGCTTCGGCGCGACGGGCTCGGGGACCCGGTTCTTCACGACCGGCAGCGTGCGAAGGTAAGCGAAGATCGCCTCGAGATCGGCGTCGACCATCTTGCCGTAGACCGGGATCGGCATCGGCGGCAGGATCGGCCGGCCGCGCCCCATGTGGCGTCCGGTGCGAAAGGTCTGGAGGAAGTCGCGCGCCGTCCATTCCCCAAGACCGGTCTCGGCGTCGGGCGTCAGGTTCGCGGTGAAGCTCACGCCCCAAGGGCCGGCAAAGGCCGTGTTGGTGGCCGACGAGATCACCAACCAGGGCCCGTCGGGCAAGGCCGGCGGCGGCGGCATCTTCAGCGTTGCGGGATGGCCCGACAGGTGGCGGCTCATATCCGGCTCGGGGCCGTTCGCGCCCATCTTCATCGGGGTGTGGCAGTCGATGCAGCCGGACGTGTCGACCAGGTAGTTGCCGCGTGCCACCTGCGCCGGGTTCGCGGCGCCAGGGGCGTTTTGCGCCAGCGCCGGCAGCGCCACCAGCGCTGCGATCGCCAACGCGGCCAGGTGCGCGTTGCGCCGGGGGCGGCGGAGGGTGGGTACGCGGGTGGGTCGGGTCATGGCGGCGGCTCCTTGGGTTGGGAAAGGTGGTGGTCAATCCAGCGCCGCACGAGGGCGAGCCCCTGCACGTCGGGAATACGGGTGCCCAGGGGCGGCATCTGGACCTGCGGGTCGCGCGACGCCATGCGCAAGGCGAGCACGCTGGCCTCGGCGTGGCCCGCGGCGACCACCGAGGGATATTCCTGCGGGCCGGGCGGCTGGTAGCGGCTTGCCGCCTGCACGGTGGTGCGCAGCGCGGCGGCCCGGCTGCCCCCCGGGTCGGCCACCGACTGGGCCAGGTTCAGCCTGACCGGTACCCGGGCCGCGCTGGCGTTGTGGCAATTGCCGCAGTTGGCGTGCAGATAGCCGAGCGCGGCGCGCTCGACCGGCGAGCTGCCGGCGACGCGCGGTGCGCGTTCGAGCACAAGCGGCGGCAGATTGCGCAACCAGCCCCGAGTCACCAGCGCCCGCAGGTCGATCTCGTCGGTGCCCCCCGGCGCGATGTGCGGCGCGAGCGGGTCTCGATCGGGCGAGAGCTGGAGCGCGCTGACCCCGAGCACCGGCACCGCGCCTGAGCCGTGGCAGGCCAGGCAGTCGTTGCGGCTCGGAATCGCATAGCGCCCGCCGGGCGCGCCCAGCGCCGGCAGCGCGGCGATGCCGCGGTCCGGGGCCAGCACGGCGTCGCTGCCATCGGCATTCCACACATAGGCGGCGAACTGCCAGCTACCGTCACCGCGGCGCGCGATATAGCGCGTCTCGACCCGGCGTCCATCGTGGGCGAATTCCTTCCACAGCCGGATGCCGGGCGGGAACTCCCATTCGTCCGGATTGCGGGCGTCGATGAAGGCGCCCTCCGGCATGCTCAGCCAGCGTCGCTTGTCGGCGCCGTCCGACCACAGCGGGTACTGCGGCGAGAACGGCACGATCCCCGGCGCCAGTTCGCGGCCACCACCGGGCCCGTAGAGGCCGGTCTCGCGCAGGGTGCGCGGCAAGGATTCGGCAGGCGCCAGCACCGGCTCGCCGGCGCGCGTCGAAATCAACGGCTGCAGCAGCGCCACTGCGAGCAGCGCGCAGCGCACCGGCTGGCAGCGGCACATCGTATCGGCAAGGATGTGGCGAACGTTCACGGGATGGACGGCCTATCGCGCGATAGCGTACTGTGCCCTGCCGCCTCGTCGTCGTCCATCGCCCGTTCCGAGCATCGGCAGGCCGTCATTCGCCGTGCGCGCAGCGCGGCCTGTTCGCCCCGTGCGCAGCGCGGCCTGCGCGTCGGTCAGTCGGCGCGCCGCTCGCGTGCCGCGTCGAGAAAATCGTTCAGGATGGGGCCACCTTCGAGCTGCGCCTGGTCGAGCGATCGCAGCGCCAGGAACTCGGGATGCCACTGCATGCCGAATACATAGCTCGGGCCGCGCCAGCGGATCGCCTCGACGATGCCGTCGGGAACGCCCAGCGCCTCGATCACCAGGTTGTCGCCCAGAACCTTCACGGCTTGGTGGTGGATCGAATTGATCATCGCGTTGCGCCGCCCCGGGTACAACTCGGCCAGGCGCGTGCCCTGGACCAGGTTGATGGCGTGCAACTGCTGGTCGTAGATCGCGGTATCGCGGTGCGAGATCGAACCCTCTACCTGGGTCGGAATATCCTGGAAGAGGGTGCCGCCGAAAGCCACGTTGATGAGCTGGCAGCCGCGGCAAATGCCGAGGATCGGTTTGCGCGCCTCGACGAACGCATTGAAGAGATCGATCTCGTAGCGGTCGCGGACCCGGTCGCCGGCCCACTCGGGGTGCAGCGGCGACTCGCCGTAGGTCTCGGGCGCGATATCGTTGCCACCCTGCAGCACCAGGCCATCCAGGCTGTCGGCATAGGCGTCCAGGCTCATCTCGCTGCGCTGGATCAGGCCCTCGCTTTCGATCGCCGGGATCATCACCGCCAGCACGTGGCGAGACAGCACCCAGTGGGCGACCGACTGCTCGAGAAAGTGCAGCGTCTTGGTGTAGACGCCGCCGAGGTCGAGTACCGGCCCGACCGGGTGATGGATGCGCGCCGAGATGCCAATCATCAAGGGCCGGGTCGTCGCTGGTGTCTGCATGCCATTCGATCCTATCGTTTTCCGCAGTGCACCGCGTCGCGGCGCGATCACAGGCGCGGTCGGCCATCCGCGCCGCCGAAGCGTTTGTGCCTCAAGATTGCCGCCCCGCGACCGAACTTATTCGATGATCCACCTTCTCAACCTGCTCGCCGCCATCGCGCTGCTCGTCTGGGGCACGCACATCGTGCGCACCGGCGTGCTCGGCGTGTTCGGCGAGAACCTGCGCAACATCCTCTCGCGCAGCCTCGGCAACCGCTTCAACGCGGTCTTCGCCGGCCTCGCGGTGACGAGCCTCGTGCAGTCGAGCACCGCCACCTGCCTGATCGTCGCCTCCTTCGTCGGCAAGGGGCTGGTGAGCACCGGCGCGGCGCTGGCGGTGATGCTGGGTGCCGACGTCGGCACGGCGCTGATGGCGGTCGTCTTCTCGTTCGATCTGTCGTGGCTTTCGCCGGCCTTCATCTTCGTCGGGGTGGTGCTGTTCATCAGCCGCCAGCACAGCGTGGCCGGGCGCATCGGGCGAGTGCTGATCGGCCTCGGCCTGATAACGCTCGCCTTGCATCTGATCGTCGAAGCGACCCACCCGCTCACCAGTTCGCCGGCGATGCGTGCGCTGCTGCTGGCGCTGCCGAGCGAGGTGCTGCTCGACGTGCTGGTCGGCGCGTTGCTGACGGTGGTGTCGTATTCGAGCCTGGCCATCGTGCTGCTCACCGCCACGCTCGCCAGCACCGGCATGCTGCCCACGCCGGTCGCGCTCGGCCTGGTGCTGGGCGCCAATATCGGCAGCGGCGTGCTCGCGGTGCTGGCCACCTCGAGCGGCTCGCCGCAGGTTCGCCGGCTGCCGGCGGGCAGCCTCGCGTTCAAGTTCGCCGCGGTGCTGATCGCGATGCCGCTGCTGCCCTATGCGCAACGGGCGCTCGAGGTGTACGCGGGCAGCGTGCACCAGCAGGTCGTCGTCTTCCACCTCGGCTTCAACCTGGCACTGGCGCTCGCCTTCCTCGCCTTCACCGGCCTGGCCGGACGCGCGATCGACCGCCTGCTCGTCGAGCGGCGCGCCGATCCGTCGTCGACCCGGCCACGCCACCTCGATCCGGTCGCGCTCGCCACGCCGTCGCTCGCCATCAGCTGTGCCGCGCGCGAAGCGCTGCATCAGGCCGACGTGGTCGAGACCATGCTGCGCGGCGTGCTGCCGGTGATCCGCGACAACGACCTGCCGCTGGCCGAGCGGCTGCGCAAGATGGACGATACGGTGGACGAGCTCTATTCGGCGATCAAGTTCTACCTGACCCAGATCTCGCGCGAGGCGCTGTCCGAGCGCGAGAGCCGGCGCTGGACCGACATCGTCGCTTTCGTGATCAACATGGAGCACATCGGCGACATCATCGAGCGCGTGCTGCAGGAGGTCGAGGACAAGAAGATCCGCCGCAATCGCAGCTTCTCGGACGCCGGCATGACCGAGATCTGCCACCTGCACGAACTGCTGCTGGGCAACCTGCGCCTGGGGATGAGCGTGTTCCTAGACGGCCACGTGCGCGACGCCAAGAAGCTGCTCGAGGAGAAGGCGCGCTTTCGCGGACTGGAGCTCGAATACGCCGCCAACCACATCGCGCGGCTGCGCGACAACACCGCGCAAAGCATCGAGACGAGTTCGCTGCACCTCGAACTCATCAGCGAACTCAAGCGCATCAATTCGCACATCTGCTCGATCGCCTACCCGATCCTCGAATCGGCCGGCGCGCTGACGCAGACCCGCATCCGGCAGTCGCAGTTCGCGCCGCTGGCGGCCGACGACAGCGCGGGCTAGTGGCCGGCCTCAACTGGCCGCTGGTGTTGGCGGTGCTGTGCGGTGCGCT